>NZ_JAEVHM010000020.1 GCF_016802865.1 Micromonospora parastrephiae
TGCTGCTGGTGGTCGGCGCCACCGTGCCGGCCGCGGCCGCCCGACGTGCCGACCCGGGAGCCGGCTGCCGCCGGACCAGCCCGACTGCAGCGTCTGGGACGACGAACCCGGCAACCCGGGCGATCCCGGCGGTGGCGGAGACGGCGGCGACGGCGACGGCGGAGACGACAGCGGTGGTGGGGGTGGCGGCGTCTGCCAGTGGGGCGGTCGGGTCATCGCCTGCTACGACGAGGACCTGGGCTGGTTCAACAACGGCGACGGCTGCTACTACAAGGTGGCCGAGCCGCAGGAGGAGGCACCCGAGGGTCAGCAGTGGTACGTGCAGACCTGCAACGGCGGCGACCTCGGATTCCAGGACAACGTGCTGCTGGACGGCCCGCCACCCGGCTTCGGCGCGCCGCCCAACCCGGAGGAGCTGGCCCGCCGCGCCCTGGCGTCGATCAAGCTGTTGCCGGCACGGCTCCGGGTCGCACCCCGCAAGAGCGTCGGCCCGGGTCTCGTCGGTCTGCCGGTGTGGATGTGGGCGACCCCGAGTCCCAGCTACTTCGGGCCGCTGCGCGCGTCCGCGTCCGACCGTGGGTTGACCGTCTCCATCGAGGCGAAGGTCGACCGGATCGTCTGGGACATGGGCAACGGGGAGGACACGGTCACCTGCACCGGCCCGGGTACCCCGTACGACGCGAAGGGCAGTCACGCCGGCCTTCCCTCCCCGGACTGCGGCTTCGACACGGGCTACCCGAAGGCCGGCACCTACCGCGTCGGCGCCACCACGCATTGGAAGGTGCGCTGGTGGACCACGAACGGCGATGCGAGTGGGGTAATCCCGCAGACCCGGACCAGCGGCACCGTACCGATCCAGATCAACGAACTCCAGGTGGTCACCAGATGAGCCTCGCGACGCGCAACGGGACCGGTTCGGTGGACGCGCCCGTCACACCGCCCAAGGTGGTCCGGCAGCGCCGGGTCCGCCCGGGGCTGCTGGGTCTGGCCGTACTCCTGATCGCCCTGGGCGGGTTGGGCGCGGCGTTCGCGGTCACCTCGGTCCGCGCCACCGGCAGCTACCTGGCGGTGGCCCGGCCGGTGGAGGTGGGCCGGCAGATCAGCGCCGCGGACCTGGTCACCGTGCAGGTCGCCGGGGGCCAGGGGCTGCGGCCGGTGCCCGCCGGCCGCCTCGACGAGGTGGTCGGCAGGCGGGCCGCCGTTGCGCTGGTGCCGGGTACCCTGCTCACCCTGGCGCAGATCACCGATGATCCGCTGCTCGGCCCCGGCCAGCAGCAGATCGCGCTCGGCCTGAAAACCGCGCAGGTGCCGGCCCGACAGCTGCACCCCGGGGACAAGGTCCTGCTGGTCAGCACCCCGGACGACAACGCGGACGGAAACGCGGCGGCGCCGGGAACCCGGTTCTCGGCCATCGTGATCGACATGGTCAGCCCGGCCAACGATGACAAGGTTCTCTACCTGGCGCTGCCCGTTCGGGACGTGCCCGCGGTGGTGGCGCTCGCCGCGCAGGAGCGGATCGCCGTCGTGCTGACCGAGGCGGCCTGAGCATGGCGATCGTCGCGCTGGTGTCCGCGAAGGGTTCGCCGGGCGTCACCACGTCGGCGTTGGCCTGCGCGCTGGCCTGGCATCGGCGGCTGGTGCTCGCCGAGTGCGACCCGTCCGGCGGCTCTATCCTCGCCGGCTACCTGGGGGGCCAGTTGGACGGGCCGCGTGGCATCGGCGAGCTGGCCGTCGGGGAGCTGCGCGACGGCAACCTGGAGACCGCGTTCTGGTCCCAGCTGGTCGACCTGGACGCGCCCCGCCGCGAACGGCTGCTGCTGCCCGGGCTCGTCGACCCGGCGCAGGCGGGCAGCGTCACGCCGCTCTGGCAGCGCTTCGCCGACTACTTCAACGCCCTGGACCGCGGCACCCCCGGCTACGACGTACTCGTCGACTGCGGGCGGCTGCACGTCGCCGGCCCGCCGTGGCCGCTGCTGCGCGCCGCCTCGGTGGTGCTGCTGGTCACCCGGGCCCACCTGCCCGACCTCTCCGGGACGCGGGCGGTGGTCACCGCGATCGAACGGGACTTCGCCGAGCACCGGGTGCCGCCGGGCACCCTGCGGCTGCTGCTGGTCGGCGGCGGGCACAGCCGAGCCGAGATCAGCCGCGCGTTGAAACTGCCGGTGATCGCCCGGCTGCCGCACGACCCGCGTACCGCCGGGGTGCTCGGCCTGGGTGGGACCGTGCGGTCCGGTCGGCCGCTGCTGCGCGCGGCGGCGGCGCTGGAGGTGCCGATCGGCGCCCTGCTCGAACGGCGGCAGGCCCGCCTTGCCTGGCCCGTGCAGCAGGGGGTGCCGGATGCGGTTTGAGCCGGTCTCCACCGATCCGCGCCAGCAGCCACCGGACGTCACCTCCATCGCGCCTCCGCTGCCCGCACCGAACGGCCGCCACCAGCACCAGTCCCGGTCCGCGCCACCGGCCGCGCCCACGGCCGGCCCGCCGACGCCGGAGCCTCCGCTGCGCCCGCGAATGGACTTCCAGGTCGTCCGGGAGCTACGCCGGGAACTCACCGAACGGCTCACCCTGTGGCAGCGCGGTCGGGAGTTCACCGCCGACGAGGAGGACACCGAGCGGGCGCGGCTCGCCGTCACGGTGGTCGCCGCGTACGCGGACTCCGTCCGCCGGGCCGGCACGCCGATGGCCGCAGATGAGGAACGGCTGCTGCTCGACCAGGTGACCGCCGAGCTGGTCGGCCTCGGCCGGCTACAGACCCTGCTGGTCGACGACACGATCGAGGAGGTGCACATCCTCGGCTGCGACCAGGTGCGCATCACCCGGCACGGCGGCGGGGTGGACTGGGCCGAGCCGATCGCCGACAGCGACGCCGAGCTGGTCGAGATCCTCCAGGCGGCGGCCCGCCGGGCGGGCGCGACCGAGCGGTCCCTGTCCACCGTGAAGCCCACCCTCGACCTGCAACTGCCCGACGGCAGTCGACTGGCCGCGGTGTTCCTGGTCAGCCACCGTCCGTACGCGGTGATCCGCAAGCACAACACGCTGGACGTGAGCCTGGACGACGTGGCCGGGGCCCGGGGTGACCTGGACGAGATGATCGACCCGCTGCTGCGCGACTTCCTCCGCGCGGCGATGCGCGCCGGGCTGAACATCATGGTCGCCGGGCTGGCCGGCGCCGGTAAGACCACGATCATCCGGGCGTTGATGAACGAGATCCCGCCCGACGAGCCGTACGTGCTGCTGGAGGAGAGCCGGGAGCTGCTGCCGGCACGCCGCCGCGAGCGGCACCGGGCGGTGATGAGCTTCGAGGCCCGGGAGGGGCACGGCGAGCGCGGTTTCGACGGCCGCCCGGCCGGTGAGGTGACCATCGCCGACCTGATTCCGCTGTCGCTGCGGATGGGCGTGCTGCGGATCATCGTCGGTGAGGTGCGGTCCCGGGAGATCGTGCCGATGCTCCAGGCGATGACCACCAGCCGGGGCTCGATGTGCACCATCCACGCCCGCACGGCCGCCGGTGTGGGTGAACGGATCGTGGAGCTGGCGTTGGCGCACGGCCGCGAGATGACCGTCGACCAGGCCCGCCGGATGGCCGGCAACGCCCTCGACCTGATCGTCTACGTCACCGTCGAGGACGAGACCGCCATCGGTGGGCGTAAACACCGGTTCGTCTCGCACGTCGAGGAGGTGATCGGTGCCGGCGAGGGCGGTCGGATCACCACCACCACCGTCTTCGGACCCGGCCCGGACGGCCGCGCGGTCCCCCGACACCTGCCTGAGCGCGTTCGCGACCAGTTGCTGCGGGTGGGCTACGACGCCCGGCTGCTGACCAGATGGATCGATGCCGGCACGGGCGCCTGGCGCCGCGCCCGGCAGACCCGACTGGCCCGGCGGTGACGTGATGGCGAACAGCCTGGAGCTGATCGCGGTGGTCTCCGGGGCCGCGTGTGTGGCCGGTCTGCTGCTGGCCGTGGTGGCGTTGGTCGGTACCCGCCGGCCCGCCGGACCGGCTCCGGGTGCCGGGCCGGGTCTGAGTCGGCTGTGGCGGGGCCCCGGCACCACACCGGCCGAGCGGCGGGCCTACCAGGCGCTCCTGCTCGCCGCGGTGGGCGCCGGGGCGTTGGCCTTCCTGCTGACCGGACTGCCGGTGGTGGGCCTGCTGGTGGCCGTGGCGGTGCCCGGCACCCCGTGGCTGTTCGGGGTGGGCAAGGCCGAGCAGCGGGCGATCGCGCGGATCGAGGCGGTCGGCGAGTGGACCCGCCGACTCAAGGACGTCTCCGGCACCGGTCAGGGCCTCCAACAGTCGATCATCGGGACGATCGGCAGCGTTCCGCCCGGCATCGAGGACGAGGTCCGGCTGCTCGCCGCCCGGCTGCAGGCCGGCTGGATGGCGCGCTCCGCGCTGCTGGCGTTCGCCGACGAGATCGGCGATCCCGTCTGCGACCAGGTGGTCGCGGCGCTGATCCTGCACCTCACCGACCGGGGCGAGCGGCTGGGTGACGTGCTCGGTTCGATCGCCGGCGCGGCCGCGGCGGAGGTGGCGACCCGTCGGGAGATCGAGGCCAAACGGACCCAGCCGCGGTTCGCGGTCCGCTTCCTCACCGGGATGACGCTGGCCACCCTGGCGTACGGGCTGATCAACACCGAGTACATCAAGCCGTACGGCACGCCGGTCGGTCAGGTGGTGATGGCCGTCCTCGGTGCCGCCTTCATCGGCCTGCTGGCCTGGGTGCGGTCGATGAGTCAGCCGCGGCGGCCGGCCCGGTTCCTACCGGCACCGGACCCGGACGAGGTGATCGCGTGAGCGCGAGGAGTGCGGCGCGGCGGAGCCCCGTGGTCGCGAGCGAAGGGCGGCTCCGATGATCGTCAACTGGCCGCTGGTCCTCGCGGTGTGCGGCGGGGCGGGGATCGGACTGGGCCTGTTCCTGGTGGTCCGGGAGCTGGTGCCGGCAACCCCGGCGCTCGGGCCGGCGCTACGCCGCCTGCACCAGCCGCCGGGCACCGGGCGGGTCCCGACTCCCGCCTCCCGCCGGCTGGACTGGTTGAGCGGGTTGTCGCGCTGGCTGCGACCGCCGCACCGGCAACTCGCCCTGATCGGCCAGACCTCCGAGCAGTACGCGCTGTCGGTGCTGCTCTCCGCGCTGTTCGGACTGGCCACGCCGACCCTGCTCGGGGTGGCGCTGCTGGCGTTCGGCATCTCGTTTCCGCTGGCGGTGCCGGTGCTGGGCAGCCTCGGCCTGGCGCTGATGGGTGGCCTGCTGGCGCACCGGTCGGTCCTGACCAAGGCCGACGCGGCCCGCGACGAATTCCGCCAGGCCGTGTGCACGTACCTGGATCTGGTGGCGCTGCAGCTGTCCGCCGCGCACGGACCGGTGCAGTCGCTGGAGCGGGCGGCGGCGGTCTGTGACGGCTGGGTGTTCGACCGACTCCAGGAGTCGCTGCGGATCGCCCAGATGCAGATGCACGCGCCCTGGGACGAACTGCGTGACCTCGCCGACAAGATCGGGATCCCGGAGTTGGGCGACGTCGGCGCGATCATGCGCTCCTCCGGCAGTGAGGGCGCGCAGGTGCACGAGACCCTGCGCAGCCGCGCCGACTCACTGCGCGACCAGATCCGCACCGACAACCTGGCCCGGGCCGAGGGGGTGACCAGTCGACTCGACATTCCGGGGGCACTGCTCGTCTTCGTGCTGCTCGGCTTCGTCGTCTATCCGTTCATCGCCCGTATCTGACCCACCTTCGTGAAGGAGTACGCCATGTCCATCCTCAGCTATCTGCACGTCGTGGTGACGACGCGCCTGGCCGAGCTGCGCCACGACGGCGAGCGCGGCGACAGTCCCGTACCGACCGCCGTGATCATCTTCGGTCTGGTCTTCGTCGCAACGGTCGTCACGGGCCTGGCTCTGACCAAGGCCGACGATTGGATGAGTTCCATTCCGAACCACTCGAACCCCACCAAGTAGTCGCCATGCGCCGAGCCGCGTTCCCGGGGTGGCGCCGGGCGGTCAGCGCCGCCCGGCGCCGCCTCGCGGCCGGCGATCGGGAGCGGGGAGCCAATCCGGTGGAACTCGCCGTGGTGATGCCGCTGATCCTGGTGCTGCTCTTCGCCTCGCTTCAGGTGTCGGCCGTCTTCCTGGCCCGCTCCACGGCGTTGAACGCCGCGCAGAGCGGCGTCAACGCCCAACGGGTCTACCAGGCCGAGGACGGTGCCGGGGTGGCCAGCGCCACCCGGTTCCTGAGGGCCACCGGAGGGTGGCTGTTGGGCTGGGAAACGACCGGACCGACCTGCGCGATCACCAACGCGGACACCGAGGTGACCTGCACGGTGAGCGGCCGGTCCCTGTCGGTCGTACCGGGCGTGGACTTCGCGGTGCGGCAGACCGCGCACGGGACGGTGGAGAGGGTGACCCAGCCGTGAGCCGGGCCGCCGAGCGGGGCTCGGTCTCCATCGAGGTGGCGGTGCTCGCGCCGGCGTTCATCGCGTTGATGGTGCTGGCCGGCGTGGCCGGGCGCAGCGCGGTGGCGACGGAGGCGGTCGAGGCCGCCGCGCACGACGCGGCCCGCGCCGCCTCCATCTCCCGGACCTCCGACGCCGCCGAGGACGCAGCGCTGGAGGCCGCCCGGAAGCAACTGGACTGGCACGGGCTGGCCTGCGCCAACGAGCTCGCACCGACGCTCAGCGGCTCGGTGGCCGGCGAAGACGTCAGCTTCGACAAGGCTTTCAGCAGCTCGGTCGGCGCGGACGCCACGGTGACGGTGCGAATCAGCTGCCTGGTGTCCTTCAAGGACATCTTCCTCGACGTGGCACCCGGGATGCCGACCGAGAACGAGGTCAGCGCGGAGTTCACCTCCCCGCTGGACCGCTACCGGAGCAGAGCTCTCGGATTCGGGACTGCTGAGACGGGTTCCGCGGCCAAATCCAGTGCGGGTGGCGTGTGATGAGGGGCGTACGGGTCGGCGGCACGTCGGCTGGTCTAGCTGCTCGCCGGTGGCTCGTGAAGCTGGTCCGGGTTGAAGCCCATCGGCCATCTGGTCCGCTGGTCGAAGTGGACGCCCGTCAGGTCGGCGCCGTCGAGGCAAGCTCCGGTGAGATCGGCGCCGCGGAGATCCGCGCGCTGGAGATCGGCGCCTTGGAGGTGAGCACCGGTGAGTCTGGCGTTGACCAGCCGGGCACCGCCGAGGTGAGCCCGCCGCAGGTCGGTTGCCGTCAGGTAGGCATCGTCGAGTTGCGCTCGTTGCAGCCACGCGCCGGCAAGGTTGGCGTCTCGGCAGATGAGTCGGCGCAGGTCGCGACCGGCCAGGCTGGCGATCCGCAGGTCCGCGAAGGACAGGTAGAGCGGTCGTTCGTCACCGGGGCGGGGCCGGTCCCCGAGGATGTACAACGCCATCTGGACATCCTCGGCCCGCAAGCCGAGCCGCTGCATGCCGTCGTCGAGTGCCGGCGTGGTGTGCTGGTGATCGGGCTGCGGCGGGGTCGTCCAGGGCGACCGGTTCCGGATGAACGCCGTGAGGATCTTGGTGATCGTCGGCCGGTCCTCGGACGAGTCCTTGGCGACGCGTTCGAGCGCGTAGAGGCCACCTATCCGTACGTGGATGCTGTCACTGGCCAGTTGTTCGATGGCTCGGGTCGTGCGGTCGGTGATCTGGCCATGGCGACTGATCTGGACCTGCCGCCACGTCGCGATGGCGCCTGCGACCAGGATGAGACCGGCGAGACCCTGCAGGAGGGTCGATCGGGCGTTGTTCTGCAGCTGGGCCTGCGCCTGTTGCAAGGTGATGCGCGTTTCTGCGTCCGGTACGCCTCGAAGGTCAGCGTTCGACAGGTTCGGATGCAGCACCAGCGGGACGAACATCAGGGCGCCGATCGCGAGGAGGACGGCGACTGCGAGAAGGAGCCCGGCGAGCCAGGTGGTGGGTCGTCTCATCGACAGCTGCCTCCTCCCGGAGACCAGATCAACATTCGGCCGGCTGGAGTCTGGCCGTGGCACCGTCCGGCAGAACGTTCACTGGTCGCGGCCACGGCGATTATGCCGTACGACCCGTCAAGGAGGGGCCGCCGTCAGGTCGGGATGATCGAACATACCGATCGGCGACGCCGAGTCAGGAATCCCGACGGTTCGTCGACGCTCGCTGCGGTGCGCCGCCGCCTCCGCGGGGGTGAGCACGGCCGGGTGAGCATCTTCCTGGCGGTGGCGATGGTCGGCGTACTGGCCATCGTGGGCCTCTCCTTCGACGGCGCGGGGCAACTGCGCACCCTGCAACGCGCCGACAACCTGGCCGCCGAGGCGGCCCGGTCCGGCGGCCAGGTCATCGACCGGGCCACCGCGATCGAGGGCGGGCCGAAGCGCATCGACAAGCCGGGGGCGACCGTGGCGGTGGCCAAGTACCTGGCTGCCGCCGGAGGCACCACCGGCCACACCGTGAGCTTCCCCGAGATCGGCGGGGAAATCCTGATCCGGGTGACCGTCACGATCACCTACCAGCGCTCGATGCTCGGGGCGCTCGGCCTCGCCAAGACGGTGACCGTCACCGGTGAGGCGACCGCGCGGGCCATCACCGCAGGACCGTAGGAAGGGAGAGGCAGCCATGCCCGTATCGGGTGGGTCCGTCGTACGGCGGACCGGACGCATCCTCACCGGCATCGGCGCGCTGGCCGTGCTCTGCGCGCTGCTGGTCGGCGCGCCGATCGCGCTGGTCGCCTTCGCCGGCAACCCTCTGCCCGACCATCTGCCCACCATCAGCGAGGTGGGCACCGCGTTGACCAGCCGGGACGACGGTCAGCTCTTCCTGCGGGCACTGGCTCTCGCCGGCTGGTTCGGTTGGGCCACGTTCGCCTTCTCCGTCCTCGTCGAGCTGGGGGCGCAGACTCTGCGCCGGCCGGCCCCGAAACTGCCCGGGATGAGCCGTCAGCAGAAGGCCGCCGCCGCGCTGGTCGGCTCGGTCGCGCTGATTCTCGCCGCCAGCCCGGCCGCCGCCAGCGCCGCCGCGGTCCACGCCGGCCCGGTGTACGCCCAGGCGGGCACGCCGGCCGTCAGCACCCTGGCCGCGCCGGCCCGTGTGGCCGCGCCGGCCGACACGGCGGCACCGGTGTACCGGGTGGCGCGGGGCGACTATCTGGGCGAGGTGGCCGATCGTTATCTGGACGAGTTCGGCGACTATCGACGACTGGCCGAACTGAACCGACTGGACGACCCGGACCGGATCCGCCCCGGCCAACTGCTCCGCCTGCCCACCGAGGCCGCGGACCAGGGCGCCCGGCCGCACGCCACCGGTCGGCTGGTGAGCCGGCCCACTCCGCCGAAACCGCCGGCACCCCGGCCGGCGCCCGAGCGGACCGCACCGGAGCGGGGGGACCCGGCACCACCCAGCGGTACGGAGTCGGGGGCGCAACCGCCGGCGATGACCGTCGGCGCGGCACGGGCCGGAACCACCGATCGGGTGAATCGACCCCTCGCCGTCTCTGCCGTCCTGGCCGTGGCGAGCATCGTCGGCGCGCAGATCGGCGCGGTGCTCGGATTGCGCCGCCGCCCGGCAACCGCCGGTGCGGCGCCCCGGCTGACGGCGTCCCCCCGCGCCACCGTGGACCGCCCGGCTCGGAGCAGCGGCGCCACGTGGGCCGCCAGCCGGGCGCAGCGGCCATCGGGGCCACGGGTTCGCCGGACAACGGAACGGCACCCGCCGGCGCGCCGGCCTGGGCTGGCGACGAGAGCCGGACCGGCGACGGCGACGCCCCTGGCGGGCTGCTCGCTGGTGGGCACGGTCTGGACTCCGTGCCGGACGGCCCGTCGGTCGGCCGGCACCGACGCAGCTGACCCGACGACGAGGACGGTCGGCGGTCAGGGCACGCGGGTCTGGAGCACGCCGTTCTGGACCCGGGTGGGCAGGATCTGCTGGTCGTTGCCGGACGGACCCTGCACGACCTCGCCTCCGTTGAGCCGGAACGCGCTGCCGTGCCACGGGCACACCACGCAGGCGTGACCGTCGATCTCCCGCACCTCGCCCTCACCGAGCGGCCCGCTCTGGTGCGGGCAGCGCTCCAACATCACGGTGACCTCGTCACCGTGGCGGTAGAGGATCACCGAGACGTTGTCGTCCACCTCACGGGTGATCAGCGTGCGTTGCGGCAGGGTGGCCATCTCGGCCAGCGAGTGCCAGCCGTCGCTCATCCGATGCAGCTCGGAGATGCTCTGGTTGACCTGCGCCCCCTGCTTGTACGCCAGATGACCACCGATGTAGGCCCCGAGGCTCACGGCGGAGAGCCCGAGAAAGCCGAGGGTACGGCCGATGCCGTGCCGCCCGGACAGCCGCGCGGCCAGCGAGCCCGCGTAGAGGCCGAGGCCGACGGTGTTCGCGGCAGCGTGCACCAGGCCGACCCGGCGCTGGTCGCGGGCCAGGGCCGCCCAGTCGTTCAGCCCGGCGACGGCCGCCGGCACCGCGCTGGCGGTGCCGAGACCGACCAGCACGGTGGCGGCTCGGCGCTGTCCGGACATGAGGTCCAGCACCGCGGCGCTGATCCAGGCGCCCACCGGCACCTGCACCATGGCCGGGTGCAGCGGATGACCCAGCGTCACCCCGTGCAGCAGGTCCCGCAGCCGCCGCGGACGCAGCGTGCCCAGGACCACCCGCTGCAACCGGTCACCGGCCGGGTCCATCCCGGATGACTGCTCAACTCTCGTCAGAAGTGCTCTCACGGCTACCGACTTCCCGGCATACGAGGTCGCAAACCGACCATGGGTGACAAACCTGCGGCGCACCGTGATCAGCGCCGCGGACGTGCCAGATCGACGAGGATTGTGGCGGGTCGGGCGCGGCGGGCATGCTGACGTGATGGGTGTGTGGGTGGAACGGGCCGGAGCGGTCAGCACCATCGTTCTCGACCGGGCGGCGGCCCGGAACGCCGTCGACGGGCCGACGGCCCGGGCCCTGGCCGACGCCTTTCGGGCCTTCGACGCCGACCCGGACGCGGCGGTGGCCGTGCTCTGGGGAGCGGGCGGCACGTTCTGCTCCGGCGCCGACCTCAAGGCGATCGGCACGCCGAGCGGAAACCGCGTCGAGCCCGAGGGCGACGGACCGATGGGTCCGACCCGGATGACGTTGAGCAAACCCGTGATCGCGGCGATCTCCGGATACGCGGTGGCCGGCGGGCTGGAGCTGGCGCTCTGGTGCGACCTGCGGGTCGCCGAGTCCGACGCGACGCTCGGGGTGTTCTGCCGCCGCTGGGGCGTACCCCTGATCGACGGAGGCACGGTCCGGCTGCCCCGGCTGATCGGCGAGAGTCGCGCGATGGATCTGATCCTCACCGGCCGCCCGGTGCCGGCGGAGGAGGCGTACTCGATGGGGTTGGTCAACCGGGTGGTGCCGCCCGGGCAGGCGCGGGCCGCAGCCGAGGAGTTGGCGGCGGCGATCGCGCGGCATCCGCAGACCTGCCTGCGCAACGACCGGGGGGCGGTCCTGGCCGGAGCGGGCCGGCCGGAGCCGGAGGCCATGGCGACCGAGCTGGCGTACGGGATGGACTCGCTGGCCGCCGACGCGGCGGCCGGCGCGGCCCGGTTCGCCGCCGGCGAGGGCCGGCACGGAACGACGCCGCCGGGAGGGGTGAACCTCCCGACGGCGTCGGCTACCGGCTAGCTCAGTTGCGGTTGATGGTGAAGGTTGTCGTGGGGTTCTGGATGTCCACCGCGTTGTTGCTCAGCCGGAGGTTGTTGAAGGTGACCGAGCCAACGGCCGGTCCCTGCCCGGCCTCCGGCATCGGGTTGGCCCAGATAGCGAAGCCGGACTTCGCGTCGTAGGCGTCCCCGCTCTTGCGGGCGCCGCTGATGGAGATGTTGGTGAAGACCGTGTCGGTGATCGGGTTCTGCGGCTGCCCGCCGACGTAGTTGGTCTGGAACATGATGCCGCTGTAGGTCGGATCGATGATGTCGACATCGCTGACCCGGATGCCCTGGAACACCTTCGAGGCGGAGAAGACCCAGATCGCCGGGAAGGTCTGTGAGCCCCAGAAGTGCCCACCGGCCCGGACGATCGAGATGTTCTCGAAACGGGTCGGCGGGCTGGCGCCGAAGCCGTTCATCGGGTAGCCGAAGTCGAGCGAGCTGATGGTGATGCCGGAGTAGACAAGCGTGTCCGCGATGTAGATGTTGCGGAACGTGTTGCCGTAGCCGCCGTAGACGGCGACCCCGGCGGCCCGCCAGGTCAGGGTCGAGGTCAGGTTCTCGTAGACGTTGTCCTTCATGTCGGCGCCGCCCGCGTCGATCGCCGAGAACAGCGCGAAGCTGTCGTCGCCGGTGGCCCGGGCGTCGTTGTTGCTGACCAGGTTGTTGGTGCTCCCGTTGGTCATGTTGATGCCGTCGGCGAACATGTTCCGGATCCGGGAGTTCTTGATCGTCATGTAGTCGGTGTTCGCGCCCCAGTAGAGGCACACCATGTGCTCGTTCCAGATGTTGTCGATCACGATGTTCGACACGTTGGAGAAGTCGAACACCTTGCCCGGACCGTCGATCCGCGAGGTGTAGTTGCCGAAGTACGCGAAGTTCTTGAAGGACGAGTTGGCCGCCGAGTTCTCGGCCCGGAAGCCGATGTCGGTGTTGTCCTGGCCCGACGGGGCGTTGAACCGGGTGTACCAGGGGCCGGCACCGGTCACCTGGACCGCCTTGCCGTACACCTGGAACTTCGACGAGGTGGAGTAGTTACCGGCCGGCAGGTACACCCCGATGAGGTTGCCGGTGGTGTCCATCCGCACCCGGTCCAGGGCGTTCTGCACGTCCTGGTGGGTGAAGCCGGCCGGCGTGGTGTAGCGCGCCGGGTCCGGGTTGGCGATCGGCGCCACCTGCTCGGTGTTGATGAAGTCGATGGCGTACGTGGTGGTGTTGGCCGGGTCCTTCTGGAGGCGGATCTTGCTGCCGGCCGGAACCGTCGAGTTGAGCATGACGTTGGCTTCGTCGTAGATGTGCCGCGGTCCGCCCGCGCTCGGCGAGTTGCCCGGGCTGGTTTCGTTGCCGTACAGCCACGCGTACCGGGACGTCAGGTCGATGGCCTTGTGGAACGTGCCGTTGACGTAGACGTTCAGCGTCGAGTTGATCCCGCCGCCGCCCGGGGCGTCCGGGATGGAGAAGCGGGTGACCAGCGTGTTGGTGCTGGCCCGGGTGGTGAACTCGACGTAGCTGCCGGTCGAGTTGAGGGTCACGGCCCGACGACCGGACGCCTCGCCGGCCAGGTCGCCGACCTCCCGGTTCGGCCCGACGACAGCGGCGCCGCCGCCGATCGCGCCGTCCTCGGCCTCGTACATGTCGTACGGCATGTTGGCGCCGCGCCCGACGAAGAGCGGACGGTCGCTGGTGTTGTTGGTCTGCTTGACCGGCAGCTCGTTGGCGTCGGTGGCGAGCACCACGCGGACGGTGTACTTGCCGTTCGCGGCGGTCCAGGTGCCCAGGTTGATCGGGCCGACGGTCGCGCCGGCGTTGATGACGCCGGAGTACGAGCCGGTCAGCGTACGGACCGCGGTGCCGGACTCGTTGAGCACGGTCAGGGTGATGCCGTGCGCGCCGGACGCGGACGCCTGGTTGCCGGCGTTGCGGATCGACACCGAGAAGGTGACCGTGTTGCCGGCCGACGGGTTGCCCGGTGACCAGGCCACCGCGGAGGCGACCAGGTCGGAGCTGGCGACCGCGCTGACCACCAGCGGGCTGGGGTTCGTGTAGCTGTTGTTGGTGTCGTCCTGCTCGACGACGGTGTTCGACTCGTCGACCTTCGCGCTGAGCGGGTAGCTGCCCGCGTCCCGGGTGCCGATGTTGGCGCTGACCGTGGTCGAGGCGCCGGCCGCGAGGCCACCGACGGACGCGGTGCCGACCCGGGTGGAGCCCAGGTAGAAGTTGACGTTGGTCGCGCCGGACGCCGCCGAGCCCGCGTTACGGACCGTCGCGGAGAGCGTGATGGTGCTGGTCTCCACCGGCGCGGACGGGCTGAACGACATTCCGGTCACGGTCAGGTCCGGGTTCGGCGCCGGAGTGCCGAAGACCTGGAACTCGGCCACCTGCCCGGCCGGTGCGCCGGTGTTCGAGGCGATCGAGAGCCGCACGTCGGCCGCCGCACCGGAGACCGGGATGGTCACCGTGTTACCGCTGCCCGGGTTGAAGGTGTAGTTCGCCGCGCCGACCAGGGTGGTGAACGTCGACGAGCCCTGGTCCCGGCCCTGGACGGTGATGTTCTGGGTACGCGCGCCCCAGGCCGAGTCCGGGTTGAGCTTCAGCACGACCTGGCTGAGGCTGGCGTTGGCACCGAGCTGCACGGTCAGCGTGCTCGGGTTGCCGTTGCCCTCCCAGTAGGTGGCCACGTTGTTGTCGTTGGCGTTGGTCGCCACGAACGTGTGCACGTACCCGGAGGCGGTGATCGGCTTGCCGACCGCCAGGTTGGTGCCGGTCGGCGGGTTGCCGGTGCCGGTCCGGGTCACGGTGTTGCTGTTCGCCGACTGGTTGCCGGCCGCGTCCTTGGCCCGCACGTGGTACGAGACCGTGGCGCTGTCCGGCTGGCTGTCGGTGTACGTCAGCGTCGAGCCGCTGACGCTGCCGCGCAGCCCACCGTTGGCGTACACGTCGTATCCGGTCACGCCGACGTTGTCGGTGGACGCGGACCAGGTGAGCCGGACCTGCCCGCTGGCGGGCTGGGTGTACGCCAGGTTGCCCGGGACGCTGGGGGCCTGGGTGTCCGTGCTGCCGCTGGCGCCGTACACCTCCACCTCGGAGAGCTGCGCGGCCGGCCAGCCGGTGTTGCCGGTGACCTGCACCCGTACGTAGCGGGTGCTGGCGGCCGTGAAGCTGACCGTCGCGGTGTTGCCGCTGGCCGGGTTGAAGGTGTAGCCGGCGGACGCCTTCAGGGTGGTGAAGGACGAGCCGTTGGTGGAGCCGAGCACCGACAGCGTCTGCGTGCGGGTCTGCCAGTCCGACGCGGGCGGCAGCTTGAGCACCACCCGGTCCACGCTGACCGTGGCGCCGAGGTCGGCCTGGATCCACTGCGGGAAGGCATTGTTGGTGCTCTCCCAGTAGGTCGACGCGTTCCCGTCGTTGGCGTTGCCCGCCACGTAGTTCTGGTTGTAGCTGCTGGCGGTCATGGTGGCGGAGAGCCCGGCGAGCAGGGCCATACGGGCGGCCGATGCCGACGCGTCGACCGCGGGTGCGGCGCTGGCCGCCGGGGTGACGACCGGGGCGGCGGCGAGGAGCAGGCCGGCGAGCGCGCCGGCGAGCATTCGCTGGCCGCCGGTGCGGGTGGTTCGGGGCGCGCCGCTCGGCGGGGTGCCTCGTCTGGTGAAAGTTCTGGACATGGGGTCGCTACACCTCTTTCGGGGGTGGGGTGTGGTGCGTTGCCCGGTGACGGGCGCAGGGGTACGCCCGTCGTGCCGCGACAGGTGGGGGACGGGTTGGGGGACGGAATTTCTGGCCGGCCCGGGGCCGCGCTGCGCCCGGGTCGCCCGGACCGGGGTGCCCCCGCCCTGGATGGGCGGGGGGCCACCCGGTCTAGCTGGAATAGACCTCGAACTCGCTGAGCTGGCCGGCCGGCCAGCCGCTGTTGCCGGTGACGGTCAGCCGCAGGTATCGCTGGCTGCTCGCCGTGAAGGTCACGGTGACGGTGTTGCCGCTGGCCGGGTTGAAGGTGTAGCCGGCGGACGCCTTCAGGGTGGTGAACGACGAGCCGGTGGTCGAGCCGAGCACCGACAGCGTCTGGGTGCGGGTCTGCCAGGCCGATGCCGGTGGCAGTTTCAGCACGACCCGGGACACCGTTCGGCTCGCGCCCAGGTCGACCGTCACCGACTGTGGGAACGCGTTGTTGGCGCTCTCCCAGTAGGTGTTCGGGTTGCCGTCCACCGCGTTGGGTGCGGCGTACACGTCGGTGTGGCTTGTCTCGGTGACCGGCCGCCCGGCCGCGAGGTTGCCGGTGGGCGGCGGCGTGGTCGGAGGCGGGGTGGTGGGCGGCGGGGTCGTCGGTGGCGGCGAGGTGGGTCCGCCGCCCCACTGCGGTGCAGGCCACGGGCCGCAGTACGGGGTCGGGGTGTACCAGCCGGAGTTGCCGGCGCCCTGGGTGATCTGGAAGCCAGCGCCCACGCAGTTGTGGATCGGGTTGCTCTGCGCGATGTTGCTGGCCCGTACGTTGGTGAACGACACCTGGCTGGGCGCCTGCACCTGGAGCGCGTACGTGCCGGCGCCGTCGATCCGTACGTTGTTGAGGTTGATCCCGGTGGTCTGGCCCTCGATCCAGTGCAGGGCAGCGTACGAGCTGTCCAGGATGTCGGTGTCGGTGATGTTGATGGTGGGGTTCTGGAACGCCTCGTTGAGGGCGGAGAACCAGATCGCGCCGACGCCGAAGTTCCAGTTGTAGTCCGAGTTGCCGTTGCGGATCAGGGTGTTCCGGGCGATCGTCCAGGTGCCCTGGACCCCGGTGGCGCCCTGCACCCCGGGGTAGCGGTTGGCGACGTGGATGCCGCCACCGTTGGTCAGCGAGTCGGCCGTGACGTTATCGGTGATCTTGATGTCCCGGCCGCCGTAGCTGACCAGGTGGTTCGCCAGCAGCGTCACACCGATGGTGTTGTGGGTGAAGGAGTTGTTGACGTTCGGCACGTTCTGCGCCCACATCGCCAACGCGTCGTCACCGGTGTTGCGGACGAAGGTGTTGGTCACCGTCGAGTTGGTCACGCCGGTGTGGAAGTTCACCCCGTCCGCGGTCTGGTCCAGGATCCGGCTGTTGCGGATGGTGAAGTTGTCCATCGGGCCGTCCATCCACGCCCCGACCTTGGTGTTCTCCAGCCAAAGGTTGTCCACCACCGAGTTGGACATCGCGCCACCGAGGGCGTTGACCTGGTCGTCGTCCATCCGTTCCCGGATGTCACCGATGATGGCGAAGTCCCGCAGCGTGACGTTGCGGCTCGGCCCGCCGGCCTCGTGCGAACGGATCCCGCCGGTGTAACCGCCGCCCGGGACGTACTTGCCGTAGACGCCGGCGGCCCGCTTACGGTCGGTGGGGTGCCGGCCGCCGAGCACCGAATACCACGGGCCGGCACCGCGCAGGGTCACCCCGTCACCACCACGTGGTCCCAGAGGGTGAAGGTGCCGGCCGGGATCCAGACGGCCCTGCCCTGGGCTTTTCCGGCGTCGACCGCGGCCTGGAACTTCGCGGTCGAGTCGTCGCGCCGCTCGGGTCGGCGCCGAAGTCGGCGACCACGTCGAGCACGCCGGTGGGCTTGGCGATCGGCGCGACCAGCTCGAAGTCGGCCAGGTCGATGGTGAAGGTCGGCGACTGGGCGGTCGACGACACCTGGAGGCGGATCTTGGCGCCGGCCGGGTAGGTGCTGCCGAACAACGCCCGGGTCTCGTCGTAGAAGTGGTGCGGGTTGGTGTCGCCGGGATTGTTGTTGAACGGATAACCGCCGTAGTACCAGCCGTACTTCGACGTCACCGGGACCGACCTGAGCAACGTTCCGTTGGCGCGCAGGTCGATGGCGGCGTCCCGACCCGTGCCGGCCGGGCTGTCCGGCAGGCTGTGCCGGAAGGTGACCGCGTTGGCCGGGGCGGTGAGGGTGAACTCGACGTACTCGCCGACGGCGTCGAGGGTGACCGCCTCCCGGCCGGACGCCTCCGACGGCAGCGTGCCGTAGCGGCGGTCCGGACCGATCTTCGTGCCGTTGTGGGCGGCCTTCTCCGCCTCCTGCTCGACGAACGGGACGGTCGCGCCGCGGCCGGGAATGTCGAAGGGGGACAACCCGGCCGCCGAGGCCGGGGTTGCGGTGCCGGTGACCGCGAGCGCGGTCACCGATGTCGCGGCGAGCAGGGTGGCGGCGATGGCGGCCAACCCTGCGCGGGTCGGGTGTCGAAGGTGGTGCGGGGTGCCGGTGGTGTGGTTGGCCATGAGCTGCGCTCTCCGTTTCGTCAGGCAGGCCAGATCCCCCCGTTGTCGGTGCGGCGTGGCGCGTTCCCCCTCGGTCCTCCTTCCTCCCGCGGTGCGCGGGCCTGGTGGGTGGTGGTGCCGGCGGCCGGGACGGGACCGCCGGCACCACGACGGTGGGTCAGGTCCGGACGGCCCCGTCCGCCGCGGGCGAACCGGCGGTACGCAGCCAGACGGCCGTGTCCGACGGCAGCAGACCGTCGTCGAGCGGCCCACTGGCCAGCAGCAACTCCCCGTCGGCGGGCATCGCCACCGGCGTGTCGGAGAGGTTGACCAGGCAGCGGAAGCCACCGCCCCGGCTGAACGCGAGCACCCCGTCCGGGGCGGGCAGCCAGGTCAGCTCGCCGTCGCCGAGCGCCGGATCGGCCCGTCGGATCGCGATCGCCGCCCGGTACAGCTCCAGCATCGAGGCCGCGTCGCCGGTCTGCGCCCGGGCCGTACGGTCCTTCCAGTCGGCCGGCTGCGGCAGCCACGGCGCGGCCGAGCCGTCGGGGCTGAACCCGAACGGCGGCTCGTCGCCGGTCCACGGCAACGGCACGCGGCAGCCGTCGCGACCGGGGTCGACGCGGCCGGAACGTTCCCACATCGGGTCCTGGCGCAACGCGTACGGGATGTCCTCGACCTCGTAGAGGCCCAGCTCCTCGCCCTGGTAGACGTAGGCGGCGCCGGGCAGCGACAGCGAGAGCAGCGCGGCGGCGCGAGCGCGACGGGTGCCCAACTCCAGGTCGGTGGGGATGCCCTCGCGCTTCGCGGCGAAGCTGAACGTGGTGTCGGCCCGGCCGTAGCGGGTGACGTGCCGGGTCACGTCGTGGTTGGAGAGCACCCAGGTGGCCGGCGCGCCGACCGGCGCGTGCGCGCTCAGCGTCCCGTCGATGCTCTCGCGCAGCGCCGACGCGTCCCAGGCGCAGCCGAGAAAGTCGAAGTTGAACGCCGCGTGCAGCTCGTCCGGGCGCAGGTAGTTGGCGAACCGCTGCCGGTCCGGCAGCCACACCTCACCGATCAGGGCCCGGTCGGGGTACGAGTCGGCGACCCGGCGCCAGCCCCGGTAGATGTCGTGCACCCCGTCGAGGTCGTGGAACGGGTGCGGCTGGTCCGGTCGCACCTCGGGCAGCGTCCCGTCCTTGACCAGCAGACCGGCCGAGTCGATCCGGATGCCGTCGACGCCCCGGTCGAACCAGAACCGCAGGATGTCCTCGAATTCGGCGCGTACCCGGGGGTGATCCCAGTTGAAGTCCGGCTGCTGCGGCGCGAACAGGTGCAGGTACCAGTCGCCGGGGGTGCCGTCCGGGTTGGTGGTCCGCGTCCAGGTCTCGCCGCCGAACTCGCCGACCCAGTCGGTGGGCCGCTGGTCACCGTTCGGCCCTCGGCCGGGTCGGAACCAGAACAGGTCCCGCTCGGGCGCCCCGGGCCCGCCGGCGAGCGCGGCCTGGAACCACGGATGCGCGTCGGAGCAGTGGTTGGGCACGACGTCGACGATGGTCCGGATGCCGAGCGCGTGGGCCTCCGAGATCAGGGCCTCCGCCTCGGCCAGGGAGCCGAAGACCGGGTCGATGTCGCGGTAGTCGGACACGTCGTAGCCGGCGTCGGCCATCGGCGACGGATACCAGGGACTGAACCAGATGGCGTCGACGCCAAGCGCGGCCAGGTGATCCAGCCGGGACCGGATCCCGGCGATGTCGCCGATTCCGTCGCCGTTGCCGTCGGCGAAGCTACGCGGATACACCTGGTAGATAACGGCTCCACGCCACCACGGACCACTGTCTGCTGTGGACACGAGCACCTGCTTTCTGGATCAGTACGTCGGCGGGTTCGCCGGACCTGGATATGTGTCGGGCGAACGGTCGTCGTTCGCCGCAGGGAGGCGCGCTGGTGGTTATCCCTTGAGGCTGCCTGTGGTCAGGCCGGACATGATGTTCCGCTGGAAGATCAGGAAGATGATGACGGTCGGAATCGCGGCGATGACCGACGCGGCGATCACCACGTTCATCGGCGTACCACCCGCGAAGGTGTAGATGCCGACGCTGACCGTCCTGGTCTCCGGCGACGGCATGACCAGCTTCGGCCAGAGGAAGTCCTTCCAGACCGCCGTCACCGCGAAGATCGAGACGACGCCGAGAATGGGGCGCGAGAGCGGCAGGATGATCGACCAGAGGGTACGCATCGACGTCGCCCCGTCCATCAGGGCCGCCGCCATCAGCTCCTCGGGAATCGAGTCGAAGAACCGCTTCAACAGGAAGATGTTGAACGCGTTCGCAACCATCGGCAGCCAGATCGCGAACGGCGAGTCGAGCAGGTTGATGTGCAGAATCGGCAGGTCGAGCACGGTCACGTACTGCGGAACGATGAGGACCATCGCCGGGATCATCAGCGTCCCCAGCATCAGGGCGAGGATCACGTTGCCGAACATCGGTCGAAGCTTGGACAGGGAGTACGCGGCGGCGGTGTCGAAGACGAGTTGGAACAGCACCGCGCCGATCGCGTAGTAGAAGGTGTTGAAGAGCAGCTTGGCGAGGGCCAGGTTGTTCCACGCGTCGATGTAGTTCTGCGGCTGCGGGTCCTTCGGGAACAGCGAGGGTGGGGTCTGCGCGATCTCCTGGCCGGACTTGAGCGCGCCGGTGACCATCCAGTAGAGCGGTCCGAGGAAGACGAGCGTGAACCCCGCCACGACCACGACCAGCAGCGTCCAGTAGATGACCCGGCCGCGCCCCCGGCTGAGCTGGGATTGGGAGATGAGGGTCCGGGTTCCGGAATCCTGTGCCATTCCTCGCCGTCCTAGTCCTGTTTCGCAGTCAGCCGCACGTACACGGCGGAGAAGCCGGCCAGCACCACGAGCATGATCACGCCCAGGGCGGCGGCGCCGTTGAGGTCGTTCTGGAAGAACCCGTGCTGGTAGATGAGGTACGCCACCGAGGTCGCCGAGTCCTCCGCGCCCGCGCCGTTGGCGAGGATCAGGGGTTCGATGAAGAGTTGCATGGTGGCGACGATCTGCAACATCGCCAGGAGCGCGAGGATCAACCGGGTCTGCGGGATCGTCACGTGGACGATCCGACGCCAGATCCCGGCGCGTCGAGCTCCGCCGCCTCGTAGAGCTCGCCGGGGATGTTCTGCAACGACGCCAGGTAGATCAGTACGGCGCCGCCCATGTTCATCCAGGTGGACGCGACCACCATCGCCGGCATCGTCATCTCCGGCGACTGCATCCACTGCGACGTGGGCAGGTGCAGTGCCTTGAGGATCGCGTTGAACAGCCCCGCCTCGCTGGGGTCGTACGCGTAGAACTTGAAGAGGAAGAGCGCGGAGGCCGGCGGCAGCATCACCGGTAGGTAGACCAGGATCCGCAGGTACCCCTTGGCGTGGCGGAACTCGTTGAGCAGGATCGCCACGAAGAACGGCACCACGTAGCCGAGGGCCAGCGCCAGGACGGTGAAGTAGAAGGTGTTCTGCCAGGCCGTCCAGAAGCTGGGGTCGGCGATGATGCGGGAGTAGTTGTCCCAACCCACCCAGGTGGTCTCGCCGCGCCGGGTGCGCTGGAAGCTCATGACGATGCCGCGCACCATCGGGTACCAGGAGAAGACGACGAAGCAGAGCACCGCACCGATCAGGAACGCGTGACCGGTCAGGTTGTCCCGTAGCTTGCGGCCGAGGCTCGTACGCTGCGGCCTCGCCGAGTACGGCGACGGCGGGCGGCCCGCTTTCCGAGGGATCTGCGGGACGGTGGTGATCGCCAAGGCAACTCCTGGGTGAGTCGGTGACGTCGTCGATGCCGCGGACGGCGTGGGGGCCGGGTCGGCGTCCCGGCCCCCCACACGATCGGTCAGCTCTCCGCGGCGAGGAGCTGGTTGACCTTTTCCTCGGCGGTCTTGAGCAGCGCGTCGATGTTCGCGTTCGGGTTCGTCAGGACCCCGGACATCGCGGCGTCGAGCACCGCGTAGACGGCCTGGGCGTTGCGCGGCTCACCCTTGATCGGAACCGGGGTCGCCTCGAAGAGCGCGAAGTTCGCCGTGTCGACGTTCGCGTTCGCCTTGCGCAGCTCCAGCTCCTGCTTCTGCGCCTCGCTGCCGTTGGCGAAGAGCAGCGGCTGGGGCAGACCCACCGGGTAGTTCTGCGGCTTGGCCCGGACGTAGTCGAACTGGCCCTTGCCCGGGGTCAGCTTCTGGTACGCGATCCACTTCATGCCGGCCTTGACCTGCTCGGGGGTGAGGTCCTTCTTGAAGAAGTAGCCCTCGCCGCCACCGAGCGTCCCCTTCGCCGGGCCGTCCTGGCCAGGCAGCGGGCTCATCGCCCAGTCCTGGAACTTGCCCTGGAACTGGCTGACGATCGCCTGGGTGGAGTCCGGTGCGCCGATGAACATGCCGACCTTGCCCGCGCCGGCGTTGGTCAGCAGGTCACCCCACTGGAGCAGCTGGCGGGCGCCCATGCTGTTGTCGCCGTACCGCATGTCCTTGAGGTTCTGCAGGACCTGCTTGCCCATCGCGTTGTTGAAGTCGGCCTTCTTGCCGTCCTCGGTCAGCACCCGGCCGCCCTGCGAGTAGAGCAGGGAGGTGAAGTGCCAGCCGCCGGTGTTGCCGGCGCTGTACTCCGAGTAGCCGGCGATGCCGTTGCCGAGCGCGGAGATCTTTTTGGCTGCCGCCCGGACGTCGGCCCAGGTCTTGGGCGGGTTGTTCACGTCCAGCCCGGCCTGCTGGAACAGGACCTTGTTGTAGACCAGGCCCATCGAGTAGTTATCCACCGGAACGGCGTAGAGCTTGCCGCCGTCGGTGAAGACCTCCTTGAGCGCCGGGTCGACGCTGTCCCAGGTCGGGATCGCGTCCTTGTTGACGTGCTGACTGATGTCCATCGCCTGACCGGAGTCGAGCACCTGCTGGAGATCGGTCATGTACCCGTAGAAGACGTCGGTCACGGTGCCGCCGGCGAGGCGGGCGGTGAAGTCCGGCGGGTTGTTGCACTGCTCGCCGACGCTCACGCTCCTGATGACGATGTCCGGGTTCAGCCGCTGGAACTCGGAGACGTCGTCGTTCCAGTTCTTCAACAGCTCTTTCTGGGCGCCGACCGGCTGACAGTCGACCGTGATGGTGACCTTGCCGCCGGCGTTGGTGTCCTTGTCGCCGCTCTTCGTGGAGCACGCCGTGAGGCTGAACCCCAGGCCGGCCACGAGCGCCAGCGCCGCAGCCTTTCGGTATTGCGGTACGGACATCTGTCCATCCCTTCGGGAACGGGTGTCTCCAAGACGTTCGCTGATCTGCGGTGAAGCGACCTGACGCCCTGTAGCTGCGCCGGAGCCAGGTGTGAGTGGAGTCACTGTAACGAGGCCGACTCATTTCAGCAAGGTGTCGACGGTGTTCTGAAAGGACGCGACATCTTGACGACAGAGGCCGACAGGAGGCCGTTATGCGCCGGATAAGGTGGCTTATGGACCCATCTGCCGGGCGGCCATGGAAAACGGCCGCCGACCGCGAGACGCGGTCGACGGCCGGAAGGGCGGTCGGTCAGTGGGGCAGGGCGATGGTCAGCGACCGGGGGCGGGCGCGGTGGAGCCACGCACGACCAACTCCGGCTCGAACAGCAACTCGTCGTGCAGCACGCCGGCACCCTCGATCTGGGTAACCAGCAGATCCACGGCAGCCTGCCCCATCGTCTCGATCGGCTGCCGCACCGTGGTCAACGGCGGGTCGGTGCAGGTCATGAACGCGGAGTCGTCGAAGCCCACAACCGAGATGTCGCTCGGCACCGTGCGACCCAGCCGCCGGGCCGCCCGGATCGTGCCCAACGCCAGGACGTCGCTGGCGCAGATGATGCCGGTCACGCCCCGCTCGACCAACTTCGTCGCGGCGACCCGCGCGCCCTCCATCGAGAAGCTGGAGCGTTCGACGCACTCGGCGTCGGCCTCGCCCCAGCCCGCAGCCTGGACCATCGCGTTCAGCTTGCGCCGGGAGGGCACATGCCCCTCCGGGCCGAGCACCATCCCGATCCGTTCGTGCCCGAGCGAGCGCAGATGCCCGTACGCCTGCTCCACGGCCACCGCGTCGTCCGTGGAGACCCGGGGGAAACCCAACTCGTCCACACCCGCGTTGACCAACACCACCGGCAGACCCCGGTCGGTCAGCCGCCGGTAGTGGTCGTGCCGGGCGTCGGCGAGCGCGTACGAACCACCGGCGAAGATCACCCCGGAGACCTGGTGGTCGAGGAGCATCTCCACGTAGTCCATTTCGGAGACGCCGCCGATGGTCCGGGCACAGAGAGCCGGGGTGTAGCCGCGCTGGGCGAGGGTCCCGGTGACGACCTCGGCCAGCGCCGGGAAGATCGGGTTCTGCAACTCGGGCAGCACCAGCCCGACCAGCCGGGCACGTTCGCCGCGCAGCTTGGTCGGCCGCTCGTAGCCGAGTACGTCGAGTGCGGTCAGCACGGCGGTCCGGGTCGCCTCGGAAACACCGTCGCGGCCGTTGAGCACCCGGCTGACAGTGGCCTCGCTGACGCCCGCCTTCTTGGCAACTTCAGTCAACCGCTTGGTCACGGCAGCAATGCTACGTCACCCCAATGAAAGAAATGAACAGCAAAATGCGCAGAGTTTGCTGTCAAGCTGCTGCAATCTGCCATCACACGCCACCCGACCCCTCGCGTCATCATGAGTTGTGGTGCCCCACAAAAGGAACATTCTAGGCTCTACCGCCCACCACAACTCCATGATCGACGGGACGGAAGTGGAGCCCGTCAGGACAGGTTGCGCA
The DNA here is from genome assembly GCF_016802865.1 of Micromonospora parastrephiae. Classification (GTDB taxonomy): domain Bacteria; phylum Actinomycetota; class Actinomycetes; order Mycobacteriales; family Micromonosporaceae; genus Micromonospora; species Micromonospora parastrephiae. Next base: position 24,639 of record NZ_JAEVHM010000020.1, read on the forward strand.
GCGCGTCCTCGATGGCCCGGTGGAACGTCGGGTACGCGTAGATCATGTGGCGGAGCTGGCTCAGCGGCACCGCCGCGTGCACCGCCACCACCAGCGCGGAGAGCACCTCACCGCCGGCCGGGCCGACCGAGGTCGCGCCGATCAGCACGCCCTGGTCGGCGTCCGCGATCAGCTTGATGAAGCCCTCGTCGCCGACCTGATGGATCCAGCCCCGGGTCGAGCTGCTCAGCTTGGTGAATCCGACCTGCACGTTGATGCCGCGCTCGCGGGCCTGCCGCTCGGTCAGCCCCACCGCGCCGACCTCCGGATCGGTGAACGTCACCCGGGGCAGGGCACGGTAGTCGGCGCGCGGCACGCTGCCCGCCGATCCGCTCGATCCGCTGGCGGCCAGCGAACTGGACGCGCCCATCGCGCCGCCCACCACGCTGGCGGTCCCACTGGCGTCCGGTCCAGCGCCCGCGAGCCGGGCGCGCGCCAGCACATCGGCGATCACGATCGCCGCCTGGTACATGGCGATGTGGGTGAAGGCCCCCTCGCCGGTCACGTCACCGACCGCCCAGATGCCGTCGGTCACGTGCAGCCGGTCGTCCACCGCCAGGTAGCGCTGGGCGGCGTCCACCCCGACCGTGTCCAAGCCCAGCTCGTCCAGGTGGGCGCGGCGTCCGGTCACCACCAGCAGTCGGTCGGCGGTGAACTCCGCCCCGCCGGCGCCCCGCAGGGTGAACCGGCTCCCGTCATGCTCGACGCGCTCGGCCCGTACCCCGGTGTGGATCTCCACGCCGTCGGCGCGCAGCGCCGCGGCCGCGACCTCGGACGCCTCCGGCTCCTCGACGGCCAGCACCCGCTCCAGCGCCTCCACCACCGTCACCCGCACGCCGAAGCGGGCGAAGACCTGGGCCAGTTCCAGCCCGATGGCGCCACCGCCGAGCACCAGCAGCGACGCCGGCAGCTCCTCGACCTCGATCGCCTGGTGGTTGGTCCAGTACGGGGTGTCGGCCAGCCCGTCGATCGGCGGCACCGAGGGACGGGTCCCGGTGCCCAGCACGATTCCGTGGCGCGCCTGGAACACCTGGTCGCCGACGCGGACCCGGCCCGGGCCGTCGATCCGACCACTGCCCCGGACGAACCGGCCGCCCCGGTCGGTGAACCGACGCACGGCCACCGTGTCGTCCCAGGTGTCGGTCGCCTCCTCGCGGATGCGCTTCGCCACCGGCGCCCAGTCCGCCTGGACCTGCGCCGCCCCGGCCAGGCCGTCGACCCGACGCGCCTCGGCGAGCGCGTTGGCCGCCCTGATCATCATCTTGCTCGGGATGCAGCCCCAGTACGGGCACTCCCCGCCGACCAGGTCCCGTTCGACACCGACGACGCTCAGGCCGGCCTCGGCGAGTCGCCCGGCCACCTCCTCGCCGCCGACCCCGAGCCCGATCACGACCACATCCACCAGCTCCGGTTCCGCCACCTGCACAGCATCCCCCAGCGGCAGCACCCCAACCGCCGAGGGTGGGCGGAAAGTCGACTCCCTCACCGGGCCGGGCAGCCTACGGTTACCGCATGCACGCACGCTTCAACCCGGTCCGGGACTGCTTCCACGACCTGCTCGCATCCGGGCGCGAAAGCGGCGCGAGCCTGGCCGTCTGGTACGACGGGCAGCCGGTGGTCGACCTGGTCGGCGGCTCCCGCAGCAGCGACGGGCCCGACGGCGAGCCATGGCGAGCGGACACGCTTGTCAACGTCTACTCGGTGGGCAAGCCGGTGGCCGCACTCTGCCTGCTGATACTCGTCGATCGGGGTCAGGTCGATCTCGACGCCCCCGTCGACCGGTACTGGCCCGAGTTCCGCACCCCGGCCACCATACGGCACCTGCTGTCGCACACGGCCGGGCTGCCGGCCTTCCCGGTGCCCCGGCCGGCTGCCGCGATCGCCGACTGGGCGTTGCTCGCCGGCGACCTGGCCGCCGCGGACCCCGAGTGGACGCCGGGCACGATCGCCGGGGAGCACGCGTGGACGTACGGGCACCTGACGGGCGAGCTGGTCCGACGGGTCGACGGCCGGCCGCTGAGCCGGTTCCTGGCCGAGGAGATCACCGGTCATTGGCAGCTCGACTTCGGCCTCGGGTTGGCCGAGTCGGACCAGCGGCGCTGCGCGGACCTGCGCTACGGCGACCCGCGGTGGCCGACCCGGAAGCTCGGCGAGCCGGGGTCACCGCGCGCACGGGCGATGGGCAACCCGGCCGGTGGGCTGGACCTGGCGGTACTGAACAGCCCGCTCTGGCGGGGGGCCGAGATGCCCGCGGTCAACCTGCACGCCACCGCGTCCGGCCTGGCCCGGCTCTACGCCGGTCTGCTGGCCGGCGGCGTGCTGGACGGGGTCCGGCTGGTCAGCCCCGAGCTGGTCGCCGAGGCGGCCCGGGTCCAGTACGACGGGCCGGACCTGGTGCTGGACCGCCAGGTCCGGTGGACTCTCGGTATGCAGTGGGAGCCGGACGGCAGCTGGGGCATGGGCGGCATCGGCGGCAGCAGCGCGTGGGCCGACCCGGAGCGGGGCTACGCCTTCGCGTACGCCACGGCCCTGCTCGCCGAACACGACCGGGTCGACGAGCTGGCCGAGGTGCTGCACTCGGTGCTGTGACGCCCCGCCCGTTCAGCGCAGCCAGACCGGATCGGTGCCGGGCACCGCGAGCGGCGGTGGGTAGTCCAGGGTGCGGCGCAGCTCGTCGGGCAGCCGCCACGGCTGGTGCACGGCCTTGCCCGGCGCCCCCGCCAACTCCGGCACCCAGCGACGTACGTAGTCGCCGGCCGGGTCGTACCGTTCGGCCTGCCGGACGGGGTTGAACCCCCGGTACGGCTTGGTGTCGTTGCCGGTGCCGGCGACCCACTGCCAGTTACCGGAGTTGTTGGCCACGTCGCCGTCCAGCAACCACTGGAAGAAGACCGCCACCCCGGCCCGCCAGTCCTGCCCGAGGTGCTTGGTCAGGTAGCCGGCCGTGATCAGCCGGGCCCGGTTGTGCATCCAGCCCTGAGTCCGCAGTTGCCGCATCCCGGCGTCCACGATCGGCATGCCGGTGCGCCCCTCGGTCCACGCCGCCAACGCGTCGTCGTCGTAGCGCCACCGCTCGGTGGCGCCGCCGCGGTACGCCGTGGTGGAGATCTCCGGAAAGGCGGCGGTGACCTGGTAGTAGAAGTCCCGCCAACAGAGCTGCCGGACGAACGGGCCGGACCGGTCGCCGGCACGGTTGGCCACCGCCAGCGGCGACACGCAGCCGAAGCGCAGGTACGGGCTGAGCCGGGAGGTGTCGTCGCCGGCCATGTCGTCGTGCTGGTCGCCGTACCGGTCGAGGTCGGGCAGCCAGTCGGTGAGCCGCTGCCGGGCCAGGCGCTCGCCGCCGGCGGCCGCCTCGGGCGACCCGCCGGGCGGCGGCGCCGGCAGTCGGCCCACCCGTACCCCGTCGGGCAGTGCGATCCGGTGCGGCGCGGCCAGCTCCGCGCGCCAGCGGGAGGCCGCCCAGGCCCGGTGGTACGGGCTGAACACCCGGTAGTGGTCGCCGCCGCCCGGCCGCAGGGCGCCCGGCTCGACCACGGTCAGCCCGGGAAACAACCGCAGGTGCAGCCGGTGCCGCTCGCACTCGGCGCGCAGCAGTCGCTCCCGCCGGCGGGCGTGGCGGCTGACGTCGGCCGAGAGAGCGACGGCGGTCGCACCGACCTCGCCGGCCAGCCGGATCGTCTCGGCCACCGGGTCACCGTGCCGCACCACCAGGTCGCCACCACGCTCGCGCAGTTCGGTGCGCAGCTCGGCGAGCGCCTGGTGCAGGAACCGGGTGCGGTTGGCCGACCGGCCCGCCAGCGCCGGGTCGAGCACGTACAGCGGAACCACCCGGTCGAAGGCCGCGCAGGTGGTGGCCAGCGCCGGGTGGTCGTGCACCCGCAGGTCGCGGGTGAGGAGCACGATCGCGGTGCCCGCGGTCATCGGACCGCCGGGTGGATCGTCGGCCCGGGGATGGAGACCGGCGTACCGGTCGACGTGAGCAGGGCGCGGGCGGCCACCGCCATGCGACGCCGCTGCGGCACCAGGGCCCGCCGGGCGAAGACGTCGTAGTCCTGCGCGGCCACCTCGTCGAGGATGCCGCCGTAGAGCGCGTACGCGGTGCGCATACACGCCTGCGAGGCGGGCGCGAGCATGGTGATCCCGGGTGCGGCGGCGGCGTAGTGCGCCTGCGCGCGGGTCACCTCGTACTCGATCAGCTCGCGGATCCGGGGTGTGCCCCGCCCCCGGTCGCGGGCCTGGACCAGCTCGTCGCGGGTGACACCGAACTTCGCCAGGTCCTCGTCCGGCAGGTAGGTGCGGCCCCGGTCGAGGTCCTCGGCGACGTCTCGGATGAAGTTGGTGAGCTGGAAGGCGAAGCCGAGCTGCCGGGCCGGCTCGCGGGCCGCCGCCGGGTCGGAGCTGCCCAGGATGGGCAGCATCATGGTGCCGATGACCGCCGCCGAGCCCTCCATGTAGTCGAGCAGGTGGTCGTAGGTCGGGTACGCGGTGACGGTCAGGTCCATCGCCATGCTCTTCAGGAACAACGCGAAGTCGTCCCGGTCGAGATGGAAGACGGCGATGGTGTGCAGCACGGCGGGCAGCAGCGGGTCGTCGACCGGCGCGCCGTGCAGGCCGGCCACGAAACGGCTGGCCCAGTCGTCGAGCAGGGCGGCCCGCTCGGCCGGCGGCAGGTCCTCGGTGCGGTCGACGATCTCGTCGGCGTACCGGGTGAAGCCGTAGAGGGCGTGAACATGCCGTCGTTTCCACGCGGGAAGCAGTCGGGTGGCGAGATAGTAGGTGCGACCGTGGCGTTTGTGCAGCTCACGGCACCGGTCGTAGGCAGCGGTGAGATAAGTGTCCACCGGCCCTCCTCAAATATCGACGCACCAATCGACGCAACTCATCACCCTAGGGTACGCTCGGCCACATGGCCAACGACGCAGTTGCGGGCAACGCGATCCGCGTGGCGCCAACCCGGTCGGGCGACCGGGACGATCCGGTCCGCGTCGTGCTGGCCGCGTACACCCATGACCTGATCACGGCGGTGGACGACACCCTCACCACGTTCCTCACCGCCGAGGTCGACGCCCTCGGCGAGATCGACGCAGGGATGGGCGGCTTCGCGGCCGCCGCCCGCGAAGCCGTGCTGGCCCGCGGCAAGCGGATCCGGTCCACCTTCGCCTACTGGGGCTGGCGCGGAGCGGTCGGCAACGGTCAACCGCTGGCGCCGGTGCTGCCCGCGCTGGCCGCTCTCGAACTGCTGCACACGTTCGCGCTGGTGCACGACGACGTGATGGACGCCTCCACCACCCGCCGCGGCCGACCCGCCGCACACGTCGCGCTCGCCGAGCAGCACATCGCCGCCGGTCACCGGGGCGACCCCGGACGGTTCGGCGAGGCGGTCGCGGTGCTCATCGGCGACCTCTGCATGGTCTGGGCCGACCGGCTGCTGGCCCAGGCCACCGTTGCGCCGGCCCAGCTGTTCGAGGTCCGCCGCTGCTACGACCAGATGCGGGTGGACACCGTCGCCGGGCAGTATCTCGACGTGCTCGGTGAGAACGACCCGGCCAACTGGTCCGTCGACCGGGCCCTGCGGGTGGCGCGCTACAAGACCGCCAGCTACACCGTCCAACGACCGCTGCTCTTCGGGGCCTGCCTGGCCGGGGTGCCTGCCGACGCCCCGCTGGCCGCCGCGTACACCCGGTACGGCCTGGCCGTCGGCGAGGCGTTCCAGCTCCGTGACGACCTGCTCGGCGTCTACGGCGATCCGGCCGCCACCGGCAAGCCGGCCGGCGACGACCTGCGCACCGGCAAGCCGACGACGCTGCTCATGCTGGCCCGGCAGTTGGCCACGCCGGCTCAGCTCAGAGCGTTGGAACAGGCGGACGCGGGGCCGGTCGAGAGGCTCGCCGAACTGGTCGCCGAAACCGGTGCGGCGGCCCGGGTGGAGCGGATGATCGCCGAACGGGTCGGTGACGCGCTGGCCACGCTCGACGCCGCACCGGTGGACCGGACCGCGCGAACCGCACTGACCGGGCTGGCCACCGCCGCCACCAATCGACGAGCCTGATGAGCGACTTTCCCAAGGAGGTGGTCACGTGCGGACGGTGACAGGACGGACGGACCGGGTGGTGGTCGTCGGCGCCGGGCTGGGCGGCCTCGCCTGCGCGCTGCACCTGGCGGGCAGCGGCCGGCAGGTGACCGTGCTGGAGCGTGAGCCGGTGCCCGGCGGGCGGGCCGGGCGGCTCGCGGTGGACGGCTACGAGTTCGACACCGGACCCACCGTGCTCACCATGCCCGACCTGATCGCCGAGGCGCTCGGCGCGGTCGGCGAGGAACTGCGCGACTGGCTCGACCTGAACCCCCTCGATCCGGCCTACCGGGCGTACTACCCGGACGGGTCGACCCTCGACGTGCTCACCGACACCACCCGGATGGCGGCCGAGATCTCCCGGGTCTGCGGTCCTCGTGAGGCCGACGGCTACCTGCGCTTCGTCGACTACGCGCGGGAGCTGTGGCGGCTGGAGCGGACCGACTTCATCGAACGCAACCTGGACGCGCCGACCGACCTGCTCACCGGCAACCTGCTCAAGCTGCTCACCGGCGGGGCGTTCCGACGCCTCCAGACGAAAATCAACCAGTTCTTCCGGGATCCGCGCACCCAGCGGATCTTCTCCTTCCAGGCGATGTACGCCGGCCTCGCCCCACACGACGCGCTGGCCATCTACACGGTCATCGCGTACCTCGACTCGGTGGCCGGGGTCTACTTCCCGCGCGGCGGAATCCACGCGGTCTCCAAGGCGATGGCCGGCGCCGCCGAGAAGCACGGCGTAGAGATCCGGTACGACACCACGGTGACCCGGGTGGAAACCGCCAACGGCCGTGCCACCGGCGTCCTCACCGCCGACGGCGAACTGGTGCCGGCGGACGTGGTGGTGCTCAACCCGGACCTGCCGGTCGCCTACCGGGACCTGCTCCCCGCCGCCCCCAAGCGTCTCCTCACCTACTCGCCGTCCTGCGTCGTCCTGCACGTCGGTTCCCGGCAGGGTTATGCGAAGATCGCCCACCACAACATCCATTTCGGACGCGCGTGGAAGGGCACCTTCGATGAGGTCATCCGCCGGGGCGAACTGATGACCGACCCGTCGCTGCTGGTCACCAACCCGAGTCGCACCGACCCGTCGGTGGCTCCACCGGACCGGCACACCTACTACGTGCTCGCCCCGGTGCCCAACCTCGCCCGGGCCCCGTTCGAGTGGCGCGGTGACCTGACCCGACGCTACGGCGACCAACTGATCGACACCCTGGAGGAGCGCGGCTACGTCGGCTTCGGCGCCGGGGTCGAGGTGCTGCGGGCGATCACCCCCGCCGAGTGGGCCGAGCAGGGGATGGCCGCCGGCACCCCGTTCGCCGCCGCGCACACCCTCTTCCAGACCGGCCCGTTCCGCCCGTCGAACCTGCACCGCGACCTGTCGAACGTGGTCTTCGTCGGCTCCGGCACCCAGCCCGGGGTCGGTGTGCCGATGGTGCTGATCTCCGGCAAGCTGGCGGCCGGCCGAATCACCGGGGAGGGACGATGAGCAGTCGCGAAGAGCACCTCGTCGAGCTGGTCGACGAGGCGGGCGAGGCCCACGGCGAGACAAGCGTCGCGGCCGCCCACCAACCGCCCGGGCAACTGCATCGGGCCTTCTCGGTGATCCTGGTGGACCCGGACGGCCAGGTGCTCCTCCAGCGGCGGGCCGCCGTCAAGACGCGGTTCCCGCTGCGCTGGGCGAACTCCTGCTGCGGCCACCCCCGCCCGGGCGAGTCACTCGCCGAGGCGGCCAACCGACGGCTACGCGAGGAGCTGGGCGCGGGCCCGGTCGACCTGACCGAGGTCGGCGTCTACATCTACTACGCCGAGGACCCGGCCACCGGTCGGGTCGAGTTCGAGTACGACCACGTGCTGCGCGGCGAGTTCCGGCCCGCAGCCCCGCTGCAACCCGACCCGGACGAGGTGGCCGAGCTGCGCTGGGCCGATCCCGCCGCCCTGGAGGCCGATCTCGACCGGGACCCCCGGTCGTACGCGCCCTGGCTGGGCGGGGTGGTGAGCCGCCTGCTGCGCCCCTCGGTGCCGACGTCCGGCGCATCCGGCCCGGCCGTGACCCCGTCCGGATCGTCGGCGGATGACGCGGCGGAGCGGTCGGGTGGCCGATGAGGCTCTGAGCGCGGGCGCCGTCGCGCGCCGGCTGGGGGTGGCGGTCACCACGCTGCGCACCTGGCACCAGCGCTACGGGCTCGGGCCCAGCCAGCACATCCCGGGCCACCACCGCCGGTACACGCCGGCCGACCTGGCCCGCCTCGAAATCATGCGTCGGCTCACCGCCGAGGGGGTCAGCCCCGCCGAGGCGGCCCGCTGGGCCCGACAGGCACCCGATCCGGCGTCCACCGACACCATCGGACACAACCGGATCCGCCCGCCCTCCCGGGACGGCGGAGGGACCATCCCGGTGGGTCGCGCCGGCCCGGCCGCCCGCGGGTTGGCCCGCGCCGCCATGCGGCTGGACGCGGCGGCGATCAGCGAGACGATCGCACACACCGTGGCCGCCAGCGGGGTCGTCGCCACCTGGGAGGGCCTGCTGCGACCCGTGCTCGCCGGCATCGGCGAACGGCACGCCGCCACGGCGGGCCTGATCGAGGTGGAACACCTGGTCTCCCGCTGCGTGTCGGAGGCGTTCGCGGCGGCCAGCCGGGCCAAGGTGCCCACCGGGCCGGCCCGCATCCTGCTCTCCTGCGCGGACGAGGAGCAGCACACCCTTCCGCTCGAAGCGTTGGCCGCCGCGCTGGCCGAGGCCGGGGTGAGCTACCGCATGCTCGGTGCCCGGGTGCCGGTCGCCGCCCTCGTCGAGGCGGTCACCAGGACCGGGCCCGCCGCCGTGGTGCTCTGGTCGCACACCCGGGCCACCGCCGACCCGGCCCAACTCAGCGCACTGCTCGCCGCACCCCGCCGCCCCCTGCTCGTGCTCGCCGCCGGACCCGGCTGGCGACCCGACACCCTGCCCGCCGGGGTGGTGCGACCGGTCGACCTGGCCGAGGCGGTGTCCCTCTCCGTGGCGGTCCGTGACTCGCTGGACCAGTCAGTCGAGGGCTGACCGCCCTGTCCGCCTCGCGCGGCGTCCACTAGCGTCGGGGAGTCCGCCTACCCCGCACCCCCCGGGAGCGAGCAGATGCAAGCCCGCGCTGTCCTGGCGTCCGTCCTCGCCATCGCGCTGGTCTTGTCCGGCTGCGCCCAGCCGGACGGCACCATCGCACCCGCCGGCGCACGGCTGCCGGTGGAATCGAGCACGCCGCCCCCACCCGCACCGAGGCCGTCGCCGCGTCCGACGCACACCAAGCCGCCGAAGCCTCAGCTGCGTCCGCTGCCGGCCAAGCTCCCCGCCGGGCTGCGACGCAACACCGGCGTACGCCCGGTGGCCCTGACCTTTGACGACGGGCCGAACCCGGCGTGGACGCCGAAGGTGCTCGATCAGCTGCGGGCCGCCCGGGTCACGGCCACCTTCTGCGTCGTCGGCCGAGAGGCGCAGCGTCACCCGGAGCTGATCCGGCGGATCGTCCGGGAGGGTCACCAGCTCTGCAACCACAGCTGGCGGCACGACCTGGACCTGGCCCGGCGGCCGGTCGCCGAGATCCGGGCCGACCTGGTCCGCACCAACAAGGCCATCCAGGCGGCGGCCCCGGGCGCTCCGGTGCCCTTCTACCGCCAGCCGGGCGGCCGGTGGACGTCGGAGGTGCTGGGCGTGGCGAAGGAGTTGGGCATGCGCCCGCTGCACTGGGCCGTCGACCCGCAGGACTGGGACAAGCCGACCGCCGCCACGATCGCCAAGCGGGTCCACAACGCCGCACGTCCCGGTTCCATCGTGCTGTTGCACGACGGCGGTGGCGACCGGGCTGCGACGCTGGCCGCCTGCCCGCGCATGATCGCCGACCTGAAGCACCGCTTCGGCATCGCCCGACTCCACTGAACCGCCTCTGAGCTGCGCAAATGCGCCGCTCAGAGGCCCTGCCGATACCGATTTTGTCGACCGACCGGGCATCACGTATGCTTTCCAAGCCTCCGGCGGGGCCGGATGGGAGCAAGTCCGCTTGAAGTTGCGAGTGTGCAATGATGGCGGGGCCGCCCTCATCGTCTAGCGGCCCAGGACGCCGCCCTTTCAAGGCGGTAGCACGGGTTCGAATCCCGTTGGGGGCACGACCGGCGCAAGCCGGAGCAACACAAGCTAGGTCCTGTGGAGCAGTTGGAGTGCTCGCCGCCCTGTCAAGGCGGAGGTCGCGGGTTCAAGTCCCGTCAGGACCGCAGCGCTGACGCCGCGCCTCGCGCGGCGTTCTGCGTATCGGAGCGTGTGACCCTGCCAACGGTTCGTCCGGTCGGCGGGTAGCATGAGCCGAGCGGCACGGCCAGGTAGCTCAGTTGGTACGAGCGTCCGACTGAAAATCGGAAGGTCGGCGGTTCGACCCCGCCCCTGGCCACATAGCCTTTCGCCGGGCTACAGAGATCCCCACCAGCGGAAACGCAGGTGGGGATCTTGCTTTGTCCGCGAGTGCTGTGGGGCGACCTCACGAACTGGAGGCACCGCCCGTGCTGTCCCTCACCCGCTGCCAATAGAACCCGTCCTCCGGCACCTGCCACAAACGTCCACAGCGGGGACACTCCGCGGTCCTCAGGTAGCGTCGACCGCTTGGTTCCTGCCCCGGTCCGGGCGGGGGAAGATGTCGGCTACACCAACAGAACAAATATCTGGGACTGCCCATGGGTCCTGAGTATCCACGCCCCGCTGGCGCGCCGCCTCCCCGACTCCGCCGGGGCGGCTCCGCCCTGCCGACCCCAGCTTGATCCACTCGGCTTCCTGGATATCGGGGTGTCCGTACGCCCCGGATGCCGCGATATCACCGAACCCGAGTTGATCACTGATTGCGGCGCCCCTGCTGGCGGTGCTGCGCCACGCCGCCCTGGATCGCCTCCCACACACTGCGCCCGGCCTGCCACAGGGTCTCGCCCGCCTGCTCGGCGAGCTGCGCCGCGCTCTGGGCAGCCGCCTGCGCCCCGCCGGACACACCGCCCTGACCACCGTCACCACTACCGGACGGACCCGTACCGGGCGTGGACGTCCCCCCGGGTTGGTTGCGCGATTGCCCGGTCCGCGGACCCGCAGACCCCTCGGCGCTCCCCCGGCCCGCACCCTCGGGTCGGCCCTCGGGATGACGCCCCTCAGGTCGCGGCGCCTGGGCACCCCCGGGTCCCGGGCCACGACCCTCCGAACCGCCAGCCCCCGGTCGCGGCCCCTGGTCACCACCGGCCCCCGGTCGCGGCCCCTGGTCACCACCCGGCCCCCGGGCCACGACCCTCCGAACCGCCAGGCCCTGGTCCCGGCGCCTTCTCACCGCCGGCCCCCGGGCCACGACCCTCCGGACCGCCGGCCCCCGGTCGCAAGCCCTGGTCACCACCGGACCCCGGTTGCGCCTGTTCGGCTGGTCCGGGGCCGCCTGCGCGCGGGCCGGGGCCACCGGCAGCCGGCCCTGGTCGCCCGGGAGCCGGCCGGGCCTGGTCGCCGACCGCAGGCCCCCGCTGGCCGGGTTCGTCGAGTACGGAACGGCTGTGCCGGGCCGACGCGGCGACCTCGGCGGCCCCGGCCAACTGTTGCGCGCTGCGGTTCACGTCGTCGATGGCCGTGCCGGCCGACCGGGCGAGCGCCTCGATGATCTGCGGGTTGTTGTCGATCGTGTCGAGCGCCCGGCCCAGGACCTCCACCAACTGCTCCAACCGCACCCGCAGTTGCGCCTCGGCATGCACCCCGTTGATGTCCAGCTCGACACCGCGCAGGTGCACCCGTACGCCCGCGTCGAGCTGGAGCAGGTTGGCCAGCCGGGCCCGCAGTGAGAGGTCGGCGTCCAGCCCGTCCACCGCCAGCCGGATCGAGTCGACCGACACCCTCGGAATGTCGAGCAGGACGTCCGGATCCGCCCCGTCGGCGTGCCGGTCAGGCTTCCGCTGCTGCGCGCTCTCGCTCATGCTCTCCCGCCCCGCCGCACATCCACCCGGTCGTCCGGGTCGTCCGGCGCGGTTACCCGCTTTCCGGCGGGACATCCCGTCAGTGACGGGCCGGCGACCGACTGTCGAGATCCGGGCACATGGACAGCTGCACAGCCGGGCATCAGCCGGTATGGTCCGGGCCTATGGGACAGGAGATGACTGATCCGGCCGACATCCGGCAGGACGCGGAACGGTTCTCCTTACGGTGCAGCCTCCTCGTCCCCGGCAGCCCCGAGCACGCGTTCGCCGTCTTCACCGACGAGCTGACCGACTGGTGGGTCACCGAGTACACCTGGTCGGGGCCGGAGGCCCTCGCCGAGCTGGGCATGGAGCCACGGGCCGGCGGCATGCTCTACGAAATCGGACCGTACGGCTTCCGCGCCGACTGGGGCCGGGTGCTCACCTGGGATCCGCCTCGCCGGTTGGTCTTCGCCTGGCAGATCGGCCCGGACCGGGTGCCCGTCCCGGATCCGGCTCGGGCGAGCGAGGTCGAGGTGCTGTTCCTCCCCGAGGGGGCCGAGCGCACACGAGTCGAACTGGAGCACCGGCACTTCGACCGGCACGGGGAGGCCGCCGAGGGGTACCGCAAGGCGCTCACCGCCGGTTGGCACGAGTTGCTGAGCCGCTATCTCGCCACGGTGTCGCGCCGCCGCCCCGACGCTTCCGCCTGACCGACCGGTACGGTTTCAGCGGCCGAGGCGCCGATCGGCGGCGGAGCTGCCGCTGAGGTTCCGGCCACCCAGGTCGGCGCGGCTCCCGGCCTCGGCCCCGGAGCCGAACCCGGTCCCGCCCAGCCGGCGCCGCGGTGCGGTGCGCAGCCGCGGGTACTGCTCGGCGAGCCGTCGCTGTACCCGATCCGAGCGGTCGGCGAGCACCAGCGCCACCGACGGGGTGCCCGATTCGCTGGCGGCCGCCGTCTCCGCCGCCCAGAGCCGACCGCCGATGACCTCCGCGAAGCCGGCCAGCCAGGACCGGCGGAAAGCGGCGGGATGGTCGTCGGCGGGCACCGGTGTGGCGGCCAGGCCGTGCGCCGCCTGCACGAGCAGCGAGGTGAAGAGCAGGTCGACGCGTTCCAGGTCGCTGGCGAAGCCGAACAGGTGCAGCGCGAACCCGTTGCTCTGCCGGCGGCGTACGCATCGACAGCGCAGCGGCTCGGCGACCGCGGCGAGCAGCCCCACCTTGTCCCGGGCGTACGGGGCGACGATGTCCAGCACCCGGTCGCCGACCGGGTCGGTGGCCGGGTCGCGGGCGGCGAGCAGCGCCCGGTCCACCCCGTAGCGCGCGATCAGCTCGGTGGCCTTGGCGGTGAACGCGGCCGACTCGGCGGGTGTGCAGGCCGGGTCCTCCGCCTGGGCGAGCAGCTTGCGCACCTTGCTGAGCATGGCCTCGGACATGTTCCAGAGCTATCACACGGGCCGGACAGGACCGGGCCGCACCGCTATTGATCGATCAGTATCATCGTCACGGTCCGCTCGACCGTCCAATAAGGACGGTCAGTCTACTGTTTCCGGAGGCCCGCATGTCATCTCCGACCGCTCGCCTGCTCGCCGTCGCCACGGCCGCCGCGCTCCTCGCCGCCGGCACGCCGGCGCGGGCCGCGCAGACCACCCCGGTCACGCCCGCCGCCCCCGGCGAGAACCTCTTCGCCCCTCTGGCCACCTGCTACGGCGGCGCCGTCCGGTCGTTCTTCCAGACCGGCGGCTACGGGGGCCAGGCCGGCACCTACCGCACCACGACCCGCTGCCGCGACATCAACGTACGGAACGCCAGCGCGTACGGCACCGAGGCGTGCGTGATCTTCGTCGACAAGACGAGCGCCTGCAACTACTGGACCTACCTACCGGCCAACTCGGGCTGGACAACCGTCGCGACGAACGTCCGCGACGGGGTCAATTTCCGGGTCCGCTTCGAGAACCTGCGCTACGAGTACGAGCCGCTGGTGGCGTACCACGCGTTCTGACCGATCCGCGCCCGCGGCACGTCACCCCGCGCGGCTGCGCAGGGTCGCGATCGTCGAGCCGGCGAGCGTGAGCAGGCAGTCGGGCAGCAGCCCGTCGGCGACGGCCGCGCCGAACAGCGCCTCCCCGGTGGGTACGTCCCGGTTGGCGTACGCGCTGACGAAGCGGGCCACCCAGCGGGTGTCGTACTCCGCCTGGTCGATCCCCGGGAAGTCCAGCGCGGCTCCGCTCTCCGGCGGTGCATCACCGATCATCGTCGCGGCCAGGCACCAGGCGACCCCGTACGCGCCGCTCAGGCCGGCCCGGTCGACGACCGCGTCGAACGCTCCCACCACCGCGTCCTGGTCCCCGTCCAACGCCGAGCTGAGCACGGCGGCCGCATCGTCGAACGTCTGCTGTGGTAGGTCGGTCACGCAGCGCACAGTACGAGGGCCGGTCAAGGCCGCCAGCGATCGTCACTCTCCGTGTTCAGGGCGGGCGACCTGCGCATTAGGCCACCTCCACGGTCCCGCCGCCGGCCTCGGCACGCTAATGTGCGCAGCGGACCTTCGCCGGAGGAAGGACGACCATGCTCGTATCACGCCGCTCGCGGGTTGCCACACTGGCCGCCTGCGCGACGATCCTGCTCGCCACAAGCGCTTGCGGGGATGACAAGGCCGAGGAGGGAAGCGCCCAACAGGTGCGCCTCTACGGCACGGACGGCAACATGCTCAACTCCTATCCAGCGGAGTTGAAGGAACGGGCCAACCTGGTCGACGGGATGAAGGGAACCACGCCCCTCACTCCTCTGCCCGAGGACTTCAAGGGCCGGCTACGGTCCGTCAATCCGGCGCTGACGGACTACCTGTACTCCGCCGAGACGTACGACGCGGTGGTGATCGGGGTGCTCGCCGCCCAGTTGGCCGGGAGCACCGACCCGGCGGCCATCGCCAAGCAGATCGTCGGCGTGACCAACAACGGCCAGCGCTGCGAAGATCCGGCCAGTTGCCTCTCGTTGGCCCGCAGCGGGCAGGACATCGAGTACCGCAGCGTGTCGCTGACCCGGGCGGGCTTCACCGAGAAGGGTGAGCCGGCCACCGCGAGCTACGCGACGCTGACCTTCGACGGGCAGCAGATCAACGACGGCAAGACCGAGTTCGTCGGGGCCGGCACCGAGTCGGCGGCGAGCACCAAGACGCCGCCGAAGCCGAAGAAGGAGCGTCCGGGCGCCAAGCCGGACCAGGAGCCACTGATCGTGGGTGGCCTGCTGCCGAAGACCGGTGACCTGGCGATCGCCTACCCGCCGATGGCCGCCGGCGCGGCGCTGGCGATCAAGGAGATCAACGCCGCCGGCGGCGCGCTCGGCAAGCCGGTCACCTGGATCGATGGCGACGACGGCACGAGCCTCACGGTGGCCAGGGCGACCGTGGCCAAGCACGTGACGGACGGGGCCAGTCTGATCATCGGCGCGGGCGCCTCGGGCATTTCCCGCGAGGTGCTGCCGGACGTGGTGAAGGCCGGGAAGATCCTCTTTTCGCCGTGCAACACCGACAGCAGCCTCACCGACGTCGAGGACAAGGGCCTCTACTTCCGTACCGCCCCGCCGGACAGCCTGCAGGGTCGGGCGCTGGCCGACGTGATCCTCCGCGACGGATCGCAGAAGATCGTCATCGTCGCCCGCAAGGACTCCTACGGCGAGGGCCTTCAGGCCACCGTCCGCGACGAGCTGGAGAAGGCCGGCATCGCCGAGGACCGACTCAAGCTGATGACGTACGAGCCGCCGGCCGACGCGAAGGCCCCACCGGTGGACTTCACCGCCGGCGCGAAGGAGATCAAGGAGTTCGGCGCGGACGCCGTGCTGCTCATCGGCTTCGGTGAGTCCGCACAGGTGATCCGGGCGCTCGCCGACAACGGGGTGCCGATCCGGCACTGAGCACGTCCCCACGGACCACGGACGGCCGCACCGGCAGCTCGCCGGTGCGGCGTCGCCGTTCACGGGTCACCGGTTGCGGCGTCGCTCCAGGAACTCGGTCATCCGGCGGTGCTTCTCGTCGTCCTCGAAGAGCACCGCCTGGCTGACCAGGTCGAGTTGCGGGTGCGCGGCGGCCGGCGCGTCCACCGCCAGCTTGGTCAGGCGCAGCGCCAGCGGCGAGCCGAGGGCCATCTCGTCCAGCAGCCCGTGCGCCACCTTCAGCAGCTCACCGGGCTCGTCCACCACCCGGTTCACCAGGCCGATCCGCAGCGCCTCGTCGGCGTCCACACGCCGGCCGGTGAAGAGCAGCTCCTTCGCCCGGCCCTCGCCGACGAGGGCGGGCAGCCGGTGGGTCGCGCCGGCACCGGCCAGGATGCCCAACCGCACCTCAGGCTGACCGAAGACCGCGCGCGCCGTGCACACCCGCAGATCGCAGGCGTACGCCAGCTCGGCGCCGCCGCCCAACGCCGGGCCGTCCACGGCGGCCACGGTCGGCATCGGCAGTGCCCGGATCCGGGCGAACGCAGCCGAGTTGATCGCGGCCAGGGCGTCGGTGCGGCCCCGCTCCCGGAGCTGGCCGATGTCCGCGCCGCCAGCGAAGATGCCGGCCACCCCACCGGTGAGCAGCAGTAGCCGGGGACGGGCCTCCAACTCGGCGCAGACCTCATGCAGCTCGGCGATCAGGTCGGCGTCGATGGCGTTGCGCTTCTCCGGACGGTCCAGGGTGACCACCAGCCGGTCCGACCGTTCCTCGATCCGCAGGCCGCTCACTGTGCCCACCTTCCGTTCGCGACTGCGGGGCTCGCAAGCTCACTCCTCGCGCTCACTGTGCCCACCTTCCGTTCACGACTGCGGGGCTCGCAAGCTCACTCCTCGCGCTCACTGCTTCACCCCGCCGCTCCAGCGGTAGAAGCCGTGCCCGGACTTCTTGCCCAGGCGCCCGGCGGACACCATCTCCTCCAGCAGGGGCGGCGGCGCGAAGCGGGCCCCGTACGCGGCCTGGAGGGTGCGGGCGATGTCCAGCCGCACGTCCAGGCGACCAGGTCGGTGAGTTCCAGCGGGCCGATCGGGTGCCGGTAGCCCAGCACCATGGCCTTGTCGATGTCGGCCGGGCTGGCCACCTCGTCGGCGACCATCCGGATCGCCTCGAGTCCGAGTGTGACGCCGAGCCGGGAGGTCGCGAAGCCGGGCATGTCGCGTACCACGACGGGGTCCTTGCCCAACCGGCCGGCGAGCGCGACGGCCGCGGCGGTGGTCTCCTCGGCGGTGGCCGGGCCGACCACGATCTCCAGCAGCGCCATCGCCCAGACCGGGTTGAAGAAGTGCAGGCCGAGGAAGCGCTCGGGCGCGTCCAGCCCGGCGGCCAGCTCGCCGATGGCGATGCTGGACGTGTTGCTGCCCAGCAGCGCCGGGCCCAGCGCGGCGGCCTCACGCAGCACCGCGCGCTTCAGGTCGAGCCGCTCCGGCACCGCCTCGACGATCACCTCCGGGGCGGGGACCACGTCGGCGAGGGTCGGACGCAGGGTCACCCGCAGCCGGTTCGCGGCGGCCTCGTCGGCGCTCAACTTCCCGCGTTGCACGGCCCGCTCCCAGAGGTCGGCGAGTCGGTTCAGTGCCGTCGCGCCCCGGCCGGGATCCACCTCGACCAGCTCCACGGCGTGCCCCGAACCGGCCGCCACGTACGCGATGCCCAGCCCCATCGTTCCGGCACCGACGACCACGAAACGTTCGCTCATCACGCCTCCCTGTCCCGCCCGGCGCGCGCGGGGTCCCCGCCACGCCGGCCCGGGTGATCCGCCCGCTGCGCTCGCTCATGGTGCGACCCTAGACAGCTCGGGCCTGGGAGATGCGTGGGGGAGCGCGGGTTCGGGTACTGACCATCCGTCAACCGAGGGAAGGACCGCATCGACATGAGCCAGGCACCGGAGAGCGTCACCGACTCCGAGATCGTGGAGACCCGGGGCGACGAGCGGGTGGAGTTGCTGCGCGCCGACACCAACAACGACGGCAAGACCGACGTGTGGGTGGTGGACACCGACGGCGACGGCAAGGCCGACCTGTTCCAGTTCGACACCGACGGTGACGGCAAGGTGGACATCACCATGGTCGACATCGACGAGGACGGTCAGCCGGACGAGGTGGTCGACGGCGACGGCGGCCTTCCGCCCGAGCAGCTCCCCCCGACCGTCCAGGTCTGAGACGTACGACGGCCCCCGCCTCCGCCCGACGGAGGGCGGGGGCCGTCGCTCAGTCGGCGAGGCGCAGGGTGGCGAGGTAGTAGGGGGCGTCGCGGTCGTCCACATCGATCAGCCGCCAGCCGCTGCCGTGCACCAGTCCGGCGAATTCGTCGGCCGAGCAGACCAGGTAGTCGAACCACTCGGTGCCCAGCTCGCGGTAGCGCAGCCGCAGCCTCAACTGGCCGCCGAGTCGACCGCGCCGTCGGTTGCGCTCGTGGTAGGCGGTGTGCAGCGGGTCGCGGGTGCCGTACGGGTCGGTGCCGTGGGCGATGATCTGCGCTCCCGGCCGGGCCAGGGCGGCGAGCGCGGCCAGGAACCCCGGCGCCCGCTGCCGGCCCTCGAACAGCCCGAGGTTGTTGCCGAGCAGCAGGAACGTGTCGTACCGCTGGCCGTCGGCCACGTGGGTGTCCACCGTGCCGTGCACCAGCCGCCGGACACCGCGACGCCGGCTCACCTCCAGCGCGCCGGCGGAGGTGTCCAGCCCGGTGACCGGTACGCCGCGCTCCTGGAGCAGCAGGGCGATCCGGCCGGCGCCGGTGCCGATGTCCAGCGTCTCGCCTCGGACCCGGTCCACGGCCCGGTGGTCGTACGGCTGCCAGTCCGCCGGCCCGTCCAGGTAGTGCGCGGCCGGCGCGCCATTGATCAACCCGTCGTCGCGCTCGATGATCTCGATGACCGGCCGGGGCAGTCGGCCGCCGACCAGCGGTCGAGGGCCCACCCCGGTGGCCACGGCAAGAGTGTCCCGCAGCAGTTCACCGATCACGTCACCGATCTGAGGCTCGCCCGTCACGACGTTCACGCTATCCGGCCTTCCAGTGGCCCACCGCGGCCGTATCCTGGCGGCGTGACCACGCTGGACCGGCTGTCGGCCGAGAAGTACATCCTGCTCACGACCTTCCGCAAGGACGGCCGGGCGGTGCCGACGCCGGTCTGGGCGGTACGCGACGGCGAGGCGTTGGCAATCTGGACCCGGGCCGACTCGGGCAAGGTGAAGCGGATCCGCCACAACGGCGACGTGACGCTGGCGCCGTGCGACGTGCGGGGTCGGCCGCACGGGGCGGAGGTGCCCGCCCACGCGACGATCTACGGTGGCGGCGACACGGGTCGCATCCGCGACCTGCTCAAACACAAGTACCGGCTGATCGGTCGGTTGAGCCTGCTCGGCAGCCGGCTGCGTCGCGGTGAGGGCGGCACGGTCGGCATCCGGGTCACGTTGACCGAGGACCGGCGCTGAGGCCGGGCACGAAAAGGGGCGGCGGATCGAGATCCACCGCCCCTTTTCGGAAAAACCCCTACCGGGTCAGTCGCCCTGCCGCTGCTGCGGGATCTGGCCCTGCAAAAGCGCCCTGACCTCCGACTCGCGGTACCGACGGTGACCACCCAGGGTGCGGATGGCGCTGAGCTTGCCGGCCTTGGCCCACCGGGTCACCGTCTTCGGGTCGACACGGAACATCGACGCCACCTCGGCCGGTGTGAGTAGCGGCTCTGGTTCGTGCGTTCGCGATGCCATCGGTCACTCCTCCACATGTATAGACATCGGCCGGGGTCCCGCCGGCGACGCGTCTCCCATGGTCCGGCTAGTCCCCGATGTCCGACATGGGCCGAACGGATGAAGGTCCCTAGACGGACGGATGAACCATGCCCGATTTTTACGACTTTTACACGGCAGAAACTACCTTATTCGGACTCATGATCACGGTTCGTGATGCGTCAACTACGAGCGCGCCTCATCTTGGAAGCGATTTGCGGGCGATTTGCGTTAGTTGCACCGCTCCAGCAGCTGCACCGCGCGCCACCGGGCCACCAACGTGTCGTACGCGGCCGACGCCTCCTCGGCCTCACCTCGGGCCAGCCCGGCGAGACCGCCGGCGACCAGCTCCGGCGAGTCGTCCGCGACGAGAGTCTCGTCGGAGAGCAGGTCGACCAGGCCGCCGTAGTCAAGCTCCACCACCGAACGCGGATGGAACTCCTCCAGCCAGCGGGCCGCCTCCTCCACCGCGTCGGTGATCGGGGCCTCGCCCACCGACTTGCGCAGCACCGACAGCGCCCGCGACGAGCGCCGCCGAGCCTTGGAGATCTCGGTGCGGTAGCGCAACGCCCGCCGGCCCGGCTCCGTGACCAGGTCACGTTCCGCCGCGTCGAAGAGCACGAACCACCGCAGCGGTACGCCCCAGGTCGCGATCTGCTCGTGCACCCGCGGCACCCCGTGCTCCAGCACCCGGGCGCCACTGCGCCAGTCGTCCACCACCGCCCTGGCCTGTCCGGCGAGTACCGGCGGCACGAAGGCGTCGGCGAGTACCGAGGGCACCCCGTCCCGGGCGCTGAGCGCCGCCTCAGCGACCCGGATCCGCAGGTTCCACGGGCAGACCAGCAGGCTGTCGTCCGTCTCCAGGACGTACGCCTCCTCCGGCAGGTCGGGCAACCGGGTCCAGCCCGCGCCCAGCGCCTCGATCACCGCCGTCCGCTGCCGGACGGGCCCCTCCACGGGCGCCACCGCCCGCCCCTCGGAGACGTAGCGACGCCAGTAACTCTGACGGTCCCGGTCGAAGGCGGTCAGCGGTTCGTACACGCGCAGGTAAGAAGCGAAGAGCGACGGCACGGCGCGATCCTCCCACGAACCGCACGCGAGCGCGGTCAGCGGCCGGACCACGCGCGCCGCAACGTGGGACGGCGGCGGCGCGTCGAGCACCCGCACGGCGGCCGATACTAGGCTCGATCACACCGGCAGCATCCCCGCCGGGGTCCACCAGGTCCGCGTCCCACAAGGACGCACACCACTCCAGGAGCCAGTCATGGGCGTATTCGCGAGCACCGACGACCCGGTATCGACAGGTCACGAACAGGTCGTCTTCTGCCAGGACAAACAGAGCGGCCTGAAGGCGATCATCGGGATCTACTCCACCGCGCTGGGGCCCGCGCTCGGCGGCACCCGCTTCTACCCGTACGCCAGCGAGGACGACGCGCTCGCCGACGTACTCGACCTGTCCCGCGGGATGGCCTACAAGAACGCGCTCGCCGGACTCGACCTGGGCGGCGGCAAGGCCGTGATCTGGGGCGACCCGGAGCAGATCAAGAGCGAGGCGCTGCTGCGCGCGTACGGCCGCTTCGTGGAGTCGCTGGCCGGCCGGTACTACACCGCCTGCGACGTCGGCACGTACGTGGCGGACATGGACATCATCGCCCGGGAGACCCGCTACGTGACCGGGCGCAGCGTGGAGCACGGTGGCGCCGGCGACTCGTCGATCCTCACCGCCTGGGGCGTCTTCCAGGGCATGCGGGCCGCAGCCGAGCACGTCTGGGGTGTGTCGAGCCTGCGGGGCCGCAGGGTCGGCGTGGCCGGTCTGGGCAAGGTCGGCAAGTACCTGACCGGGCACCTGCTGGAGGACGGCGCCGAGGTGGTCGCCACCGACGTCAACCCGAAGGCGCTGGCCTGGGTGCGCACCAACCACCCGCAGGTCACCCTGGTCGACGACGCCGCCGCGTTGGTCGCCGCCGACATCGACGTGTACGCCCCGTGCGCGCTGGGGGGCGCCCTGAACGACGACACCGTGCCGGCTCTGCGGGCCAAGGTGGTGACCGGTGCGGCGAACAACCAGCTCGCCCACCCGGGCATCGAGAAGCTGCTGGCCGACCGGGGCATCCTGTACACCCCGGACTACGTGGTCAACGCCGGCGGCGTGATCCAGGTGGCGGACGAGATCGAGGGCTTCAACTTCGATCGGGCGAAGCTGCGGGCGACCCGGATCTTCGACACCACCCGGGAGATCCTGCACCTGGCCGACGCCGAGGGTGTGCCGCCTGCGGTGGCCGCGGACCGGCTGGCGGAGCGGCGGATGGCCGAGGTCGGCCGGCTGCGCTCGATCCACCTGCGCTGAGCGTTCCCCGGAGGCGGATCGATCGGTATCCGCCTCCGGGCCCCTCTGCCGGCCCGTCTGGGTAAGCTGAGGCCGGGTCAAGTTTGGCGTGGTTTGTCCCGTGTCACGGGTGCTCTCCGTTCCACCCCTTACCGGGTACACTGGGTGACGGCCGGATCGACGCGACGCGCAGAGCCGGCGACGGTAACCCGAGGTGCCGAACGATGGCATCCCCATGTACCGTAAGAGCCACGAGAGATGCCTGACGTCATCGGGGCCCGCCTTCGGGCTGCCCCGCATTCTGTGCGAGGGGGTCGAGCCATGGGGCGCGGCCGTGCTAAGGCCAAGCAGACGAAGGTGGCCCGGGAGTTGAAGTACCACTCCCCGAACACCGACCTCACCGCCTTGCAGCGCGAACTGGCGGGTGCTGGTAAGTCTGAGCACCACTTCGACGACGACTCAAAAGAGTTCGTCGACGATGATGATGAGAATCACGCGGACGACGATCCGGATCCCTGGGTCCGTCCGACCCGCTGACCTCTCGACGCAGCTGAGCACGCGGTGACCCCCGCGTGCTCACGCATGTGCCCGTCGGGAACGGCACCGGTGCCGACGTTCAGGGGCCTGCCCTGGCCGGGAACTCATCCGGCCGACCGACAGGCCCCTGATCGCGGCGACCCTCAGCGCGGCCGGTTGTTCCAGTTGTAGAAGGTCGGGATGTTCTCGAAGTGGTTCCAGGCGCAGACCGCGCTGGCGCCGTCGGAGCCCGACACCTCCGCCCGGAGCCGCCGCGCCTCCTCGGCCTCTCGGAGGAGCGTCACGAGCCCGGGGGCCGCCTCCCGCACCCGCTCGGTGACTCCGTCCGGAGCCTCGTCCGCTTCGCGCTCAGGCCGCCGGTGACTGGTGGTCTCGGGCATGCTCCAACACTCCCTCCAATAGGCGGATCTTGCTGTTGCGGCAGTGCTCGGTCTCCGTACCGTCAAAACGCCCCAGCTCGAAGTAACGGTTGGCGGCATGGCCACCGCCACAGAAGCCGAAGTACGGGCAGGACGCCCGGCACGCCTCCACACCCGCCAGGAACTCGCCCACCCAGGGTGTGGCCGACGCGCCGGCGAGGATCTCGGCCAGCGGGGTGGCCAGCACGTTGCCGCTGCTGAAATCGCCGTAGCGGGGGTCCGTGAAGCCGGCCAACTCCGGGGAGAGCACCGTCACCGAACCGTCGTGCCCGATCGTCGGGATCGGGTCCAGTCGGCGGGGCAGCACCCCGTCCGCCGAGTCGTCGAGCACCGCCGCGGCGTACCGCAGCGACCACTCCACCTCGCGCAGGTGGATCCGGGGCTCCCGACGCCACGCCGACACCAACTCCGCCCAGAACGCCGTCACCGTCGTCGGATCATGTCGGTTGTCGCGGGTGTTGACGCCCTCGGTCTCCTCGATGTTGATACCCAGCACGTCGCAGCCCAGATCGAGGAAGTAGGCGTACAGCTCGGTGGCGAGCCCCGGCTCCGGGCGGGACACCACGGCCAGCGCGGAGAAGGGCAGCCCGTGCCGGCGCAGCGCGGCGACACCGCGCAGGATCCGGTCGTACGCCGGCTGGCCGCCCCGGTTGACCCGGTCGCCGTTGCGTTCCCGCGGCCCGTCCACGCTCACGCTGACCCGCACCTCGTGCCGGGCGAAAAAGTCGCACCACTCGTCGTCGATCAGCGTGGCGTTGGTCTGCACATGGTGTTCGACCTGGGGCCCGAACGGCGCGATCAGGGCCGCCAGATGCTCCCGGCCGGCAGCCAACGGCTCCCCGCCGTGCCACACCACCGAGAACCGATCCACCGCCGCCCACGGATTGACCGCCGAAGCCACCGCTTCGGCCACCGGCACCGACATCTGCCGGTCGACGGCCCGGAACGGCAGATAGCAGTACGCGCAGTCCAGGTTGCAGAGGGTGGTGGGCTGCATGACGACGTACGACGGAACCGCGGCGAGGCCGCGCATCCCGCTGAACGACTGTCCCCGAGCAGCCATCGCCCTCCTCCGCCTAGCCTGAGAGGCGGTCGGGAAGCCGCGAGGCGACCTCCCAAGCGTCTCTGAAGGGTGCCCTTCAGGCTAGGCGGCATTGGCCACTCGGGTGAAGCCCTGATCAGGTGCCCGTACGATCACCAGAGCTTGATCATCCGCGGGTGTGCTGGCCAACCATCTGCACGTTGCCGGTGCCCTCGATGATCTCGCCGGCCTGCCAGGCCTCGACCCCACGGCCGGTCAGCGTGGCAAGCGCACGGTCGGCGTCCTCGGCCGAGACGATCGCGAACATGCCGACGCCCATGTTGAAGGTCGACTCCATGTCCTGGTCGTCGATCCGGCCCTTCGACTGGATCAGGTCGAAGATCGGCTGCGGCTTCCACGTGGACCGGTTGACCACCGCGTCGACGTGCTCCGGCAGCACCCGGACCAGGTTGCCCGGGATGCCGCCGCCGGTGATGTGGGACAGCGCCCGCACCTCGGCCTCGGCGATCAGCTTGAGGCAGTCCTTGGCGTAGATCTTGGTCGGGGTGAGCAGCTCCTCACCGAGGGTCCGCTGCCGGCCGAAGTCGTCGATGACGATGTCCAGTCGCATCCGGGCCGCGCCGAGCAGTACGTGCCGGACCAGGGAGTACCCGTTCGAGTGCAGGCCGGACGAGCGCATGGCGATCACCACGTCGCCCACCTCGACCCGGTCGGGGCTGAGGATGTCGGCCTCCTCGACCACACCGACGCCGGTCGCGGAGATGTCGTACTCGTCCGGACGCAGGACACCGGGGTGCTCGGCGGTCTCCCCGCCCAGCAGCGCGCAGCCCGCGTACCGGCAGCCGTCGGCGATGCCCGCGCCGATCTCGGCGACCTTGTCCGGGACGACCTCGCCGGTGGCGATGTAGTCGAGCAGGAACAGCGGCTCGGCGCCGCAGGCCACCAGGTCGTCGACGACCATCGCGACCAGGTCGATGCCGACCGTGTCGTGGATGTCCATCTGCTGGGCGATCACCAGCTTGGTGCCCACCCCGTCGGTGGAGGACGCCAGGATCGGGCTCTTGTACTTCTTCGTGTCCAACCGGAACAGGCCGGCGAAGCCACCCAGGTCACCCAGCACCTCGGGGCGGCGGGTCTGACGCACCTTCGACTTGAGCAGCTCCACCGCGCGGTCGCCCGCGTCGATGGAGACGCCGGCGTCGGCGTACGAGACCGAGCGTTTGCGCCCCTGGCGGCCGGCGCCGGCCGTCCAGGGCTGGCGGTCGCCGCCGGCGCCGGTCGGGCTGCTTCCTGCGCCGCTGCGCTCGGACACGTGCGTCACGGTTCTCCCCTTTGTGGTTCTCGGTGCCGCGCCGGCGGTGGCCGGGCCGCGCCGGTTGGTGCTACGGGCGGTTTGCGGTCACGCCACCCGGAGTGGCGACGAGCGAGCCGTTGGTGTGCGGGGCCTCCGGCGCCGAACCGGCGACCCGTCGACCCACCCCTTCGAGCAGGTGCTTGCCGATCAGGTTGCCGGCCGGCAGCTCGATCGGGTACTCACCATCGAAACACGCCCGACACAGCCGGGTCTTCGGCTGCTCGGTCGCGGCGATCAGGCCGGGAAGTGAAACGTAACCCAGCGTGTCGGCGCCGATCGAGCGCCGGATGCCGTCGTTGTCCAACCCGTTGGCCAGCAGCTCCGCCCGGGTGGCGAAGTCGATGCCGTAGAAGCAGGGCCACCTGACCGGCGGGGAGGAGATCCGGACGTGCACCTCCAGCGCGCCCGCCTCGCGCAGCATCCGCACGATGGCCCGCTGGGTGTTACCGCGGACGATCGAGTCGTCCACCACCACGAGCCGCTTGCCGCGGACGTTCTCCCGCAGTGGGTTGAGCTTGAGCCGGATGCCGAGCTGACGCAGGGTCTGCGACGGCTGGATGAAGGTGCGCCCCACGTACGGGTTCTTCATGAGCCCGGCGCCGTAGGTGATGCCGGACGCCTCCGCGTAACCGATCGCGGCCGGGGTGCCCGACTCGGGCACCGGGATCACCAGGTCGGCCTCGACCGGGTGCTCCTTGGCCAGCTGCCGACCGATCTGCACCCGCGCCGCGTGCACGTTGCGACCGGCGATCGTGGCGTCGGGACGCGCGATGTACACGTACTCGAAGAGGCAGCCCTTCGGCTCCGGCGCGGCGAACCGGGTGGAGCGCAGCCCGTCCTCGTCGATGGCGATCAGCTCGCCCGGCTCGACCTCGCGCACCACGCTCGCGCCGACGATGTCCAGCGCGGCCGTCTCGCTGGCCACCACCCAGCCGCGTTCGAGCCGGCCCAGCACCAGCGGGCGTACGCCGTGCGGGTCACGGGCCGCGTAGAGCGTCGACTCGTCCATGAAGACGAAGCTGAACGCGCCCCGCAGCTGCGGCAGCACCTCCAGGGCGGCCGCCTCGACCGACAGGTCGGGTCGGCCGGCCAGCAGCATCGTCACCAACGAGGTGTCGTTGGTCGAACCGTCCGCGACGAGGCCGAGCTCGGCGACCTCCTTCTCCAGCTCGGCGGCGTTGACCAGGTTGCCGTTGTGCGCCAACGCGATGGTCGTGCCGGAGCTGGTCGACCGGATCGTCGGCTGGGCGTTCTCCCAGTTCGACGCGCCGGTCGTGGAGTAGCGGGCGTGCCCGATCGCCAGGTGGCCGCGCAGGCTGGCCAGGGTGGGCTCGTCGAAGACCTGGGCCACCAGCCCGAGATCCTTGTAGACCACCACGCCGGAGCCATCGCTCACCGCGATGCCCGCCGCCTCCTGGCCACGGTGCTGGAGGGCGTAGAGGCCGAAGTAGGTCAGGTTGGCAACCTCTTCGCCGGGGGCCCAGACGCCGAAGACGCCACAGGCGTCCTGTGGGCCGGGTCGTTGGGGGTCAAGGTCGTGGCTCAGCCGGCCGTCGCCTCGGGGCACCTACCGCTCCCTCACGCTGGTCTGGACCGGCCTGGCGGGGATCACGGGGCGGATCCACACTCCCCGGCCGGGACCATTGTCGTCGCCTGACAGTGTACGCGAATAGCCGTCGATACAGATAGTCACGATTCCCCCGCTCACAGTTACCGACACTCGGACATCGGAGCAGCTAGAGGGGCAGAAACGCCGACAGGTCCGCCCGCACGCCACTCACCTGGACGCGACCGTCGGTGACCGCCTCGGCCCAGTCGATCCGGCCGAGAGCCAGCGCGAGCCAGGTCTCCGGCGACATCTCGACTACATTTGGCGGGTTTCCCCTGGTGTGTCGAGGGCCGGGGACGCACTGGATCGCCCCGTATGGTGGAACGCGTACCTCGACCGATCGGCCGGGGGCACGCTCCGCGAGGACGGCCAACAACGTCCGGACCGCCTTCCGGAACACCAGCCGTTCGGGCGTACGCCCCTCGTCGAGCGCCGACAACGCCGCCGCAACGGCGGCGGACTTACTGTACGGAGAGGACACGACGGGACGATACGACCCGCAGGCGGAGCACTCGACGCTGGCCCTGGGTCGCGCCGATCCAGTGAGACAAGGCATAGTTGCCGACGGCGTATTCGTACCGTGATGATCCCCGGCCCGGCGCCCCGCCGGTCAGAGGGAAGTCAGCCCGGAAGGCGGTGGACGTGTCAACACACCGACGTGCCTGGAAGCAGCGGGCCGGTGTGGTCGTAGCGCTGGTTGCCGGCGCTCTGCTCGCCGTCCCCGCCACACCAGCAATGGCCGCTCCCAAGGTCACAAACGTCTCCGCCTCCCCAGGCACCGTCCAAGCGGGCGGCGAGACGACGGTGAGCTACACGCTCAGCTTTGACGACTCGGTAGTTCCCGCCGACGTGACTGTCAGCTCCGACAACTCCAAGCTCCAGTGCATCGAGGGCTGCTCGCAGGGGAACGTAACCGAGGCCAAGACCTACACGGCCAAGTTCAAGTTGGCGGACGACGCTTCGAGCGGGTCCGCCCGCGTCACCGTCAAGGCCAGCGCTGGGCTCGGGAACGGGCAGGGCTCGACCACGGTCAACCTCACGGGCAAGGCCGCGGCCCCGCCGCCGCAGAACCAGACCGTGCGGTCGGTCTCGGGCAAGGTGGTCAAGAAGGCCGACGGCAAGGCCGTGCCGAACGCGATCGTGATCCTTCAGGACAGCACCGGCAAGCGGTTCGACACCATCAGCAACGGCAGCGGCGACTTCCGCTTCGCCGGCTCCACCCAGAACCCGATCGCTCCGGGCCGGATCGACCTCGGTGCCAGCTTCGACAACATCACTTCCACCAAGAGCTTCAACGCGAACGCGGGGCAGTCCGTCACCGGGCAGCGGATCAGCTTGGAGATCAAGGTCGAGGTGACGCCCAGCGCCACCCCGTCCGCCACCGCCGAGGCACTTCCCACCGAGGAGCCCACCGAGGAAGGCGCCGAGGAGCAGCCGTCCGAGGAGGCCAGCCCGGGCGCCGCGGCGAACGCCGCGAACGAGGACGAGGGCGGCGGCTTCAACTCGTACCTGATCATTCTGCTCGGCGGCCTGCTGGTGGCCGCGGGCGTCGGCACGATCGTGCTGCTCTGGATGAGGCGCAAGGAGAACGGCGACGACGAGGACGCCCCGGAGGGCGCCGGCGCGGTGCCGGCGGCCCGTGGCGCGTTCCGTGGCGGCGACGACCAGACCCGGGTGGTCAACCGGGCCGGCGGCGGACCGGACCCGACCATGGTGGGCGGTGCGGCGCTGAGCGAGGCGCCGACGATGATGCACCGCCCGGTGGTCGACGACGTCCCACCGGACCCGTACGCCGCGCCCGCGCAGCCGTACGGCGCAGCGGGCGGGCAGGGCTGGGGCGGCACGGGCTACGGCGACGAGCCGGCGCCCGGCGGCTAC
>NZ_JAEVHM010000200.1 GCF_016802865.1 Micromonospora parastrephiae
CCGGCCAGCCCGATGGTGCCGGCGGCCACCCGGGCCGGGTCGACGTCGGCGAGCGCGCCGCGGAGCGCGGTCAGCAGTTCGGCGGCGGCCCGTTCGGCGCCGTGGCTGGTGGGGTTGCCACCGCCGGCGCGACCGGTGCCGAGGCGTTCACCGGTGAGGGTCAGGGCGGTCGCCCGGGTGGACGTACCGCCGACGTCGAGGCCGACCACGACGGTGTCGGACATCGGCACGGGCCTCCTTGCGCTGCACGGCGATGGCCTGTTCATGCTGGTCGGCGCGCTCGCGTAGGGCAAGATCCGGCGGGCGCGAGGGGCTGTGCACCAGGTAACAGTTTGAAAACTTCGCCCACAGTCTTGACACGGAGGGGCCTCTAGTAAGAACTTTTACCACTAACAGTTAACAGTCTTTGCGGAAAGGTGAGGCGTCCCATGGTTGATCACGAGGTGGACACCGCCGCGGGGACCGCGGTGGTCGACGCCGATGCGATCGACCGGCGGGGCAGCCTCGGGTCAGCCTCCGACGGCGTGTTGGCCCGAGTCCGCAACGGGCTCGGCGACCTGACCGGCGCGCTCCGCCGGGTCGCCGAGCACGTGCTCAGCGACCCGGAGGCCGCCGCCCGGTCCACCATCGTGGAGCTGGCCGAGCGCAGCGGCACCTCACCGGCGACCATCACCCGCTTCTGCCGGGCCATGGGCTTCGAGGGGTACGCCGACCTGCGGCTGGGCATCGCCGCCGAGACCGGCCGGGCCCGCTCCGCCGGTTGGACCGTCGACATCGGACGGGAGATCCAGCCCAGCGATCCGCTCGCGCGGGTGCTCGACCAGATCATGGCCGCCGACACCCGGGCCATGCACGACACCGCGGCGCTGCTCGACCTCGCCGAGGTGGAACGGGCCGCCGTGGCGATCGCCGGCGCGAGTCGGGTGAACATCTTCGGGGCCAGCGGCAGCGCGCTGGTCGGCGAGGAGATGCAGTTCAGCCTGCACCGCATCGGGGTGGCCGCGTGGGCCTGGAACGACGTCCACGAGGGGCTGGCCAGCGCGGCGCTGCTGCGCACCGGTGACGTGGCGCTCGGCATCTCCCACACCGGGCAGACCCGCGAGACCATCGAGATGCTCGCCGAGGCCGGCAGCCGCGGCGCCACCACGATCGCGCTCACCGGCTTCCCCCGCTCGCCGCTGGCCGAGCTGGCCGACATCGTGCTGCTCACCGCCAGCCAGGCCACCACCTTCCGGCCGGACGCGCTCTCCGCCCGTCACCCCCAGCTGGTGGTGCTCGACCTGCTCTACATCGCCGTCGCCCAGCGCACCCACGACCGCGCCCACGCGGCCTTCCGGCGTACCGCGCAGGCCGTCGACGGGCACAAGGCCGCGAAGGGAGCCCTCACATGATCAGCGCCCAGGGGTACGCGGACGCCGTCCGCCCCGTGCTCGACCGGTTGCTCGACTCCGAGGCCGACGGGATCACCCGCGCGGCCGACCTGATCGCCGCCAGCCTGCGTGCCGGCGGCGTGCTCCAGGCGTTCGGCGCGGGGCACTCCGAGGCGTTCGCCGCCGAACTGGTCGCCCGCGCCGGTGGCCTGGTCCCCACCAACCGGCTCTCGGTACGGGACCTGGTGGTGCACGGCGACGCCCCTCGCGACGTGCTCGCCGACCCCAAGCTGGAACGCGATCCCTCCATCGCCCACCAGATCTACGCGCTCGCGGCACCCCAGCCACGCGACGTGTTCGTGGTGGCGTCCCAGTCCGGCATCAACGGCTCGGTGGTCGAGCTGGCGGCGCTGGTCACCGAGCGCGGTCACCCGTTGATCGCGGTCACCTCGGTCGAGCACACCGCA
This sequence comes from Micromonospora parastrephiae, assembly GCF_016802865.1. Taxonomy (GTDB): domain Bacteria; phylum Actinomycetota; class Actinomycetes; order Mycobacteriales; family Micromonosporaceae; genus Micromonospora; species Micromonospora parastrephiae. Next base: position 1,838 of record NZ_JAEVHM010000200.1, read on the forward strand.
CGGGTCGCCCCACGGCACCCGTCCGGTCAACGGCTCGCCGACCTCGCCGACGTCGTGCTGGACAATGGCGCGCCGTACGGTGACGCACTGCTGCCGCTCGAGGGCGGCGGCGCGGTCTGTGCGGTCTCCTCGGTCACCACGGCGCTGCTGGCGCAGTTGCTGACCGCGGAGGTCGTACGACGGTTCCACCAGGCCGGAGAGGTGCCCCCTATCTACCTCTCCGCCAACGTCCCCGGCGGGGACGAGCACAACATCGCCCTCGAGTCGCGGTACGCCGGGCGTCTCCGGCGCACCGCCTGACCCGAATTCCACAAGGAGAGACGACGATGTCGATTACCCCCGAACACCCGGCCGCGCTCGACCGTCGCACGGTGCTGCGTCGCGCCGCCGCCGTGGGAATGCTCGCCACCCCGGCCGTCGGCCTGCTCAGCGCCTGCGCCACCAGCGGCGATGACAAGGAGAACGAGCAGGTTGCCGGTGGCACCAAGAGCGAGAAGAACCCGCTGGGTGTCAAGGAGGACGCCCCGATCGAGGTGGTCATCTTCAACGGTGGCTACGGCGAGAAGTACGCCACCGACGTGCACGAGCCGCTCTACAAGACGGCGTTCCCCAAGTCCGAGGTCAAGCACCAGGCGACCCAGGCGGTCTCCACCGTGCTCCAGCCGCGGTTCGCCAGCGGCAACCCGCCGGAGTTCGTCAACAACTCGGGTGAGAAGTTCCTCGACTTCGGCGCGCTCGTCAACGACGGCCAGCTGCAGGACCTCACCGAGCTGTGGGACGCGCCGTCGGTCGACGACCCGAGCAAGAAGGTCCGCGACACCATCATCCCGGGCGTCGTCGAGCAGGGCATGTTCAGCACCGCCGACGGGCAGCGCAAGCCGTTCGTCCTGTACTACGTGTCGACGGTCTACGGCATCTGGTACTCGGGCAAGCTCTTCAAGGACAACGGCTGGACCGCGCCCACCACCTTCGACCAGTTCAAGGCGCTCTGCGAGCAGATCAAGGCCAAGGGCATCACCCCGTACGGCTACGCCGGGGCGAACGCGGCCTACTACCAGTGGAACGTGATCCTGAGCCAGGCCGCGAAGATTGGTGGCGCGGACGTTCTGAAGAACATCGACAACCTGGAGGACGGCGCCTGGAAGCAGGACGCTGTCAAGCAGGCCGCGGAGGCGTGGGCCGAGATCGGCGCGAAGTACTCGGACAAGAGCTTCGAGGGGCTCAAGCACACCGACGTGCAGCTGCGGCAGAACCAGGGCAAGGTCGCCTTCTACCCGTCCGGCGACTGGCTGGAGAACGAGCAGAAGAAGGACACGCCGGCCGGGTTCACCTACCAGCTCATGCCGGTGCCCAGCCTGACCGCGTCGGACAAGCTGCCGGCAACCGCTATCCGGGCGGCCGGCGGCGAGGGATACTTCGTCTCGTCGAAGAGCAAGAACCCGCGTGGCGGTATGGAGTACATGCGCCAGATGCTCTCGAAGGCGGGTGCCCGGGGCTTCACCGAGACCGTCGGCGCGGCCACGGTCGTGCCGGCCGGCAGCGAGGGCTTCCAGTTCCCGCCGGGTGTGGCCAGCGCCCAGGCCGCGCTCAAGGCAGCCGGCAACGACGTGTTCAACATGCTCTTCGACAACTGGTACAAGGAGCTCGACACGGAGGCGCGGACCGCCACCAACGAGCTGATGTTCGGCCGGATCAACGCCGACGCCTTCGTGGAGCGGATCCAGAAGCGCGCCGACGCGATCAAGAAGGACAGCTCCGTCACCAAGTTCAAGCGCTGATCGATCGGAGCTAGGGTCATGCGGCACGGCAAGTATCCGTTCGTGATCGGGTTCCTGTTCGCCCCGGTCGCGCTGTACGTGACCTTCGTGATCGCGCCGTACGCGCAGGCGTTCCAGATCTCGATGACCAACTGGCGGGGGCTGTCCGCTCCGCAGTGGGTGGGCTTCGACAACTACCGGAGGCTGCTCGACGACGGGGCCTTCTGGAAAGCGGTCCAGCACCACGGCGTACTGCTGCTTGCCCTGCCGCTGATCACCATCGCCATCGCGTTGTTCTTCGCCTTCCTGCTCAACGTGGGCGGCAAGAGCAGCGGGGGGCAGCGCCAGGGGGTCTGGGGGGCGAAGTTCTACCGGGTGGTGTTCTTCTTCCCCCAGGTCCTGGCGGTGGCCATCATCGCGGTGCTGTTCCAGATGGTGTACCGGCCGAACGAGTCCGGCCTGATCAACGGCGTGCTGATGAAGTTCGGCCTGGACCCGATCCTCTTCCTGGTCCGTCCGAACCTGGCCCTGTGGTCGATCATCGCCGTGCTGGTCTGGCAGGCGGTCGGCTTCTACGTGGTGCTCTTCTCGGCGGGGATGGCCTCCATCCCCGGGGAGATCTACGAGGCCGCCGAGATGGACGGGGCCACCAAGGTGACTCTGTTCTTCCGGGTGACCCTGCCGTTGCTCTGGGACACCCTCCAGGTGGCCTGGGTGTACCTCGGCATCGCGGCGTTCGACGCGTTCGCCATCGTCGCGGTGCTCTCGGTGGACGGCGGCGGCCCGGACGGCGCCACCACGGTGCTGGCCATGGAGATCTACCGCAACGCGTTCGTCTACTCGAAGTACGGCTACGCCTCGGCGATGGGTGTGGCGCTGTTCTTCCTCACCCTCACATTCGCGGCGCTGACGCTGCGGCTCACCAAGCGGGAAAGCGTGGAGTACTGATGAACCCCCAGTCGACGCTGCCGCCCCCACCGGCGGCGCTACCGCCGAAGTCCGGCGACCCGTCCGCCACCGTCGGTCGGGGGCGTAAGGGCCCTCGCTCGGAGGTCCGGCTCTTCGCCGGCCTGGGGCACGTCGCGCTCGCCGTCTGGGCGGTCATCGTGATCGTGCCGATCCTCTGGACCTTCCTCGCCGCGTTCAAGAACACCAGCGAGATCTTCAGCAGCCCGTGGACGCTCCCGGCCGAGCTGCGCTGGGAGAACTTCTCCCGGGCCTGGACCAAGGCCAACGTCGGCCGGTACTTCCTCAACAGCGTGATCGTGGTGTCGTGCAGCACGTTCCTCACCATGCTGCTCGGCTCGATGGCGGCGTACGTGCTGGCCCGCTACAAGTTCTGGGGCAACCGGGCGATTTACTACCTCTTCGTCTCCGGGTTGGCCTTCCCGGTCTTCCTGGCCCTGGTGCCGCTCTTCTTCGTGGTGAAGAACCTGGGCCTGCTGGACACCCACACCGGCCTGGTGCTGGTCTACACCGCGTACTCGCTGCCGTTCACGGTGTTCTTCCTGGCCGCGTTCTTCAAGACGCTGCCGTCGTCGGTCGCCGAGGCGGGGATGATCGACGGTTGCGGGCACACCCGGCTGTTCTTCCAGGTGATGATGCCGATGGCGAAGCCCGGCCTGATCAGCGTCGGGATCTTCAACATCATCGGTCAGTGGGCGCAGTACCAGTTGCCGCTGGTGCTGCTCTCCAACGCCAAGGACAAGTGGGTGCTCACCCAGGGCATCGCCGACATCTCGGTCAACGCCGGCTACGAGGCCGACTGGTCCGGGTTGTTCGCGGCGCTGACCATCGCCATCCTCCCGATGATCATCGTGTACGCGGTCTTCCAACGCCAGATTCAGTCCGGCCTCACCTCCGGTGCCGTGAAGTAGCCCCGGTCACCTCAAGCGCTCGTCGGCCTGCGTGTGCCAGGAGTGCCAGAGCGCCGCGTACGCCCCGTCGCAGCCACGAGATCATCGTGGCTGCCGATCTCGGTGATCCGGCCGTCGGCCAGGACGGCGACCCGGTCGGCGTCGTGCGCGGTGTTGAGCCGGTGCGCGATCGCGATGACGGTACGCCCGACCAGCACGGCCGCCAGGGCCCGCTCGGTACGCCGGGCGGTGCTCGGGTCGAGCGCGGCGGTGGCCTCGTCCAGGATCAGGGTGTGCGGGTCGGCGAGCACCAACCGGGCGAGGGCCAGTTGCTGGGCCTCGGCCGCGCCGAGTTGGCGGGCATCGTCGCCGAGCACGGTGTCCAGGCCGTCGGGTAGCTCGGCGTACCAGTCGGCGCCCACGGTGACCAGCGCGGCGCGCATCTGCTCGTCCGACGCGTCCGGAGCGGCGAACGAGAGGTTGTCGCGGACCGAGCCGATGAAGACGTGGTGCTCCTGGGTGACCAGGGCGATCCGCCGCCGACGTTCGGCGGGTTCGAGGTCGGTGATCGGGCAGCCGCCGATGCTGACGACGCCGAGGCGTGGCGCGTCGATCCCGGCCAGCAGTCGGGCCAGGGTGGACTTGCCGGCGCCGGACGGGCCGACGACGGCGAGCCGCTCACCGGGCTGCACCTCCAGGTCGATGCCGTGCAGCACGTCGTGCCCGCCGGAGTAGGAGAACCGCGCCCCGCGGACGACGAGCCGCTCGCCGCGCGAGGTGGCCGTCGTGCCGGGCGGCTCCGGCGGGACCAGGCCGACGCCCAGCACCCGGGCGAACGACGCGAAGCCGCGTTGCGCCTGCTCGGTCCATTGCAGCAGCCGGTCCAGCGGGTCGATGGCCTGTTGCAGGTAGAGCGCGGCGGCGATGACCGCGCCGAGCGAGACCATGTCCCGGGTGAGCAGGTAGCCGCCGACGAGCAGGACCATGGCGACCGGCAGCGGGTAGCTGGCCTCCACCACCGAGAAGAACACGGTACGCAACGCGAGCGTCGCCCGGCGGGCCTGCCACACCCGGACGACGCGGGTGGTGCCGTGCCGGATCCGGTCGTCGGTCAGCCGCAGCGCCTCGACCGTCCGGGCACCCTCGGCGGTGGTCGTCAACGCCTCGGTCAACTCGGCCGAGGCCGCCCCCTCGGTGAGGTACGCCGAGCTGGCCCGGCGCAGGTACCAGCGGGTCACCGCCACGATCGAGGGCAGCCCGGCCAGCGCCGCGAGCCCGAGCAGCGGGTGCAGCAGGAACACCGCCCCGAACAGCAACGTCAACTGCACCGAGGCGATGACGATGGTGGGTACCACGTCGCGGACGGTGGTCCCGACCGTCGCCACGTCGACCGAGCTGCGCGTGGCCAGGTCCCCGGAGCCGGCGCGCTCGACGACCGAGACCGGCAGTCCGAGTGTCCGGGTGACGAACTGCTCGCGCAGCTCGGCGACGGCCCGTTCACCGAAGCGGTGACCGACGTACTGGGCGAATCGGGAGAGCAACGCGCTGACCAGGACGCAGCCGGCGATGGCCAGCGCCAGCCGGTCCACGGTGGCCACCGGGGCGCCCGCGGTGACCCGGTCGACGATGGCGCCCAGCAGCCAGGGCGGGGCGAGACCGGCGAGCGCGGCGGCGCTGTGCAGCGCCAGCACGACACCGACCGCCCGGCGATGCCGGCTGATCATGTCCCGCAGAGCGCGGCGTACCGTGCCGCGGTCCGCGACCGGCAGCCGGCTCACCGGTACGCCTCCTCGGCGTCGGCGGGCCGCTCGGCGACGGGATCGTCGCTGCCCCGGGCCACCAGGTGCCGGTAGCCCGGTTCCCGGTCGAGCAGGTCGGTGTGGGTGCCGACGGCGGTGATCCGGCCGCCGCTCAGGTGCGCGACCAGGTCGGCGCGGCCGAGCAGCAGCGGCGACGTGGCGAGCACCACCGTGGTCCGCCCGGCCCGTGCGGTCCGCAGCCGCTCGGCGATCCGCGCCTCGGTGTGGGCGTCCACCGCCGAGGTCGGGTCGACGAGGATCAGCACCTCCGGCCCGGCGAGGAGCGCCCGGGCCAGGCGTACCCGTTGGCGCTGACCGCCGGAGAGGGTCCGGGCCCGGGCGTCGAGCGGGGTGTCCAGCCCGCCGGGCAGCGCGTCGACGATGTCCTCCGCCGAGGCGGTCCGCAGGGCCGCGCCAACCTGTTCGTCGTCGGCCCCGGGGCGCAGGACGTCCCGCAGCGTCCCGGCGAAGAGGTACGAGTCGTGGTCGGCGACCAGGATCCGGGCGCGGACCTCGTCCAGGGCGACCCCGGTCAGCGGTACGTCGCCCCAGGTGGTGTCGCTGGCGACGTACCGGCCGAGCCGGTCGGCCAGCGCCACGGCCGCGCCGGATCGTCGGCGGCCACGCCGGTCAGCCGGCCGGCGCGTACGGTCAGCCCGGTCACCGGGTCGTGCAGGTCGGCGGGGCCGGTCGGCGCGGTGACGGCGTGCGGGTGGCGTGCGTCCGGGACGGTGGCCGGCCACCGGCGACCCGGCCCGCCGACGTCGTCCGGGGTGAGCTTGAGCAGCTCGGCGATCCGTCGGGCGGCGACCCGGCCCCGGATCAGTTGGTGACTGCCCCAGAGCAGGAACCAGACCGGCACGATCAGGGTGGCCACGTAGCCGTAGACGGCGACCAGTTCGCCGACCGTGATGGTGCCGCTCACCACCATCCGGGCGCTCAGCCACACCACCGCGGCCAGGAACAGGCCGGGGATGGCGACGGTCGCCGCGTCGATCCAGCTCTTGACCGCGCCGACCCGGTAGCCCTCGGCGCGCAGGTCCTGGGATCTGGCCGCGTACCGGCGGGCGAAGAGGTCCCGACCGCCCACTCCGGCGAGCACCCGCAGGCCGGCCACGATGTCGCCGGACCGGGCGGTGAGCGCCCCCTGCTGCCGGCGGTAGACCGATTCGGCCCGTTCGAGGCGGCGCAGCAGCGGCCCGACGACCAGACCGACCGCCGGCACCCCCACCAGCACGCAGAGCGCGAGCATCGGCGAGATCGACCAGAGCACCACGGCGATGACCCCGTACGCGACGATCGAGCCGACGCCCGGTCCGGTCAGCGTCAGCACCTCCGCCGCCCAGTTGATGTCGGAGCCACCGACGGTGGCCACCTCGCCGGCGGCGGTCCGGCGCGGCAGCGTCGCGCCGACCCGGGACAGCTGACGCAGCAGGACCTCCGCCGAGCGGGCCTTGGCGTCCTCCCGAATGAAGGTCATCGTGCGGTGTCGCATGATGCCCAGGTATGACAGGGCCACTCCCGCGACGACGATCGCCGTGACCCAGAGGACCAGGGCGCGGGTGTCGCGGGCGCGTAGCCCGTCGTCGACGGCGCGGGCGATGAGGTAGGGCCGTGCCGACAGCCCGACCATCCAGGCCGTCCCGAGCAGGCTGCCGCGCAGCACCCGCCAGGGCTGGCAGCGGACCAGCCACCACAGGTACCGCATCGGACCGCGGGTATCGGGAGTGCCGGGGTCGGAGTGCGGGATCTGCGGGGGCACCTGACCACGCTACCGAGCACCCGACCGACCCACCGACCCGTTTTCCCTGTCGGAGGGAAGAGGCAGAATCACGTTCGTGCTGGTGGCGGTGGTGACGGACGAGCGGGGCGGGGGAGAGTTGCGTCCCCTCGACGCCGCCGGCCGGCCCGTCGGCCCGATCGAGACCGTCAGCGACCTCGCCGCGGCGATGGCCGCGCGGGAGGCCGCGGAGCATCCGCGGTGGGTCTGGTCCACCGCCGGCGCGATCTACCCGGCGCTGCTGCGGGCCGGTGTGCGCGTCGAGCGTTGCCACGACGTGGAGCTGACCGAGGCGTTGCTGCTCGGGCATGCCGGCCGCTGGGGTGAGCCCCGCTCGCTGGCCGCCGCCTGGAGCAGGGCGTGAAGTGCCCGCTCAACGGGCTGCTCGGTCAGACCGGCCGACGCGCGCCGGGCGCGCAGGCGATCGTGACGGGGCTCATGTGGCG
>NZ_JAEVHM010000201.1 GCF_016802865.1 Micromonospora parastrephiae
CGGAACGCGCAGGGTGGCGCGCACGGGAACGCGCAGGGTGGCGCGCACCCGCACGTGCGGGCGCGGGCCGGGGCGGCGCGGGGTGGTCAGGTGCGGGTGGGGGTGCGGGACATGCCCCCGTAGATGTCGATGAGCTGCTTGGTGACTACGTCGGGGTGGAAGGTCCGCTCGTAGCGCGTCCGGGCGGCCAGGGCAAGACCGGACGCACCAGCCCGGGCCACCGGCAGGGCGGCGGCCAGCGCGGCCGGTTCCGGGGCCACCACCCAGCCGGCCTCGCCCAGGCCGATGCCGGCCGGCATGGCCGGCCCGGCACGCCCGGCGACCGCCGAGGCGGTCTCGGCCGGGCCGGTGCCGGCGGGTTCGTGCGGGGAGTCCGCTCCCACCAGGTACGGGATGCCGCCGAGCGCGGTGCCGAGTACCGGTCGGCCGCTGGCCAGCGCCTCGATGATCACGGTCGGCAGCACGTCGTGCCACATGGAGGCGGCGATCACGACCGCGCTCGCCTCGACGGCGGCGCGCACTCCGGCCCGGTCGAGCTGGTTGAGGTAGACCACGTCGGGCCGCTCGGCGGCGGCGGCCTCCACCAGCGGGCGCAGCTCGCCGTCTCCGGCCATTCGCAGCGTGCCCAGGGTGCCCACCGGGTGCCGACGCCAGGCATCCAGCAGCAGGTCGACGCCCTTCTCGGGGGAGAGTCGGGCCATGTAGAGGAAGCCGTCGCCGAGCGGTGCGGGGCGGCCCGGGTCGGGTACGGCGTTCGGTTTCACGACGATCCGGTCGTCCGGGATGCCGTACTCGCGGAGGTGGTCGGCGATCGCGGTGGTGAGCGCGACGTACCGGTCCACCGACCGCCAGGTGCCCCGGTGTACGGCGAGGGTGGTCGCCATCAGCGCGCTCTGCGCGGCCGAGTCGCGGTAGCACCGGTGCTTGATCGCCGGCACGCCGAGGGCCCGGCCCTTGCAGTCCTGGCAGATCACACCGTCGCGGAAGTAGATCCCCGAGGAGCAGACCTGACGGTAGTTGTGCACCGTCTGCACCACCGGCACGCCGTGCCGGTGCGCGGTCCGCACCACCCAGGGCGACAGCAGGGGGTACGGGTTGTGCAGGTGCAGGACGTCCGGCCGGTGTTCGGTGAGCAGCCGACTGAGGTCGTGCTGGGCGCGCGGCGCCCAGATCGGTGAGATCGGCAGCAGGGCCTTCGCCGCCTTCGACATCGACGGGATCTCGTCCGAGCTGCGGATGAACGGCAGCACCTCGACACCGGCCGCGGTGAGCTGGGCGATCTCCGAGTCGACGATCGTGTTCTCGCCGGAGGGCTGGGCTTCCCGGTACCGGTTGTGTGCCACCACGATTCTCACGGGAAAGAAGGCTACCGTTGGGTCGTGCCCGAACTACCGGAGGTTGAGGCGCTCGCGGGTTACCTGCGGCAGCGCGCCGTGGGGCGGCGTGTCGACCGGCTGGAGATCGCCGCGATCAGCGCCCTGAAGACGTACGACCCGGCACCGACCGCGGTCGCCGGTCGGGCGGTGGTCGACGCCCGCCGGCACGGCAAGTTCCTCGACGTGGTCGTCGAGGGCGACCTGCACCTGGTGGTCCACCTGGCCAGAGCGGGCTGGTTGCACTACCGGGAGGCGTTCCCGTCCGGCGCTCCACTTCGTCCCGGTAAGGGGCCGATCGCGGTGCGCGTCCGTCTCGACGACGGCTCCGGCTTCGACCTGACCGAGGCCGGTACGCAGAAGAAGCTGGCCGCGTACCTGGTCACCGACCTGGCGGCGGTGCCCGGGGTGGCCAAGCTGGGCCCGGACGCGCTCGCCGCGGACCTGCCCACCTTCGCGGAGCGGCTGCGCAGCCGGCGGGGGCAGGTCAAGGGGGTGCTGACCGACCAGTCGGTGCTGTCCGGGGTGGGCAACGCCTACTCGGACGAGATTCTGCACGCGGCGAAGCTGTCCCCGTTCGCGATCACCGACCGGCTCACCGACGACCAGCTCGCCACCCTGCACACGGCCACCCGGCAGGTCCTCGGCGACGCCGTCGAACGGTCCCTCGGCCAGCGGGCCGCGGAGCTGAAGGGCGAGAAGCGCTCCGGGCTGAAGGTGCACGCCCGTACCGGCCTGCCCTGCCCGGTGTGCGGGGACACCGTGCGGGAGGTGTCGTTCGCCGACTCCAGCCTCCAGTACTGCCCGACCTGTCAGACCGGCGGCAAGCCGCTCGCTGACCGACGGTTGTCCCGCCTCGTACGGTGAGTGATGCAACGCGCCGACTACAGAGCGGAATCGACCCGACTGAGCCGAAGCTCCGGTCCACCGTTCTGGTCACAGGCGTATCCATCGGTATAGTGGCCCGGTCCCCGGCTTCTGAAATGGTGCGGAGCCGGCCAGATCCCGCCGGCACCATCAGTCGCCAATCTCCTTCGGGGCGGCGACCGGTCGGAGCCCGCGTGGGAGACTGGGACGGTGGGCGACCCGGGCCCTCACTGCGAGTGAGCGGCACGTGTCATGCGGGAGGACATGGGTGAGGTGACGGCAAGCCTCCAGCGCCCGGTATCCAACGAAGGCCGGAGCAGACTCGTGCGGCACGTCGACAGCTTCGAGATCCAGCCGCCGACGCCGCCGACGCACAACGGCGTCCCCCGGTCGGCTTGGGCGAGGGCGCGTCGCCGTGTCTCCCGTTGGCACCGCCCCTACATCGCCATCCTGCTCGTACTCGACTTCGGCGCCGCGGCGTTCGCCAGCTGGATCGCGATCCAGCTGTTCGACCAGGCCGCCTCCGGTTTCTCCGGCACCAAGCAGGATCCGACCTGGTTCCACACCATCTCGTACCTGCTGCTGCCGCTCGGCTGGGTGGTCATCCTCTGGAGCAACCGGGCGTACGACCGGCGCTACCTGGGGCTCGGCCCGGACGAGTTCAAGCGGGTGATCCGGGCGTCGGTGACGGTCGCCGCGAGCGTCTCCTTCCTCGCCTTCGCCACCGTGACGCAGCTCTCCCGGTACACGGTCGGCACGGCGCTGGTGGGTGCCACGGTGCTGATCCTGTGGGGCCGGTTCGTGGCCCGCTGGGCGCTGCACTACATCCGCCGGCGGGCCGGTCAGGCCGCCCACCGGATGGTGCTGGTCGGCACGCTGCCGGAGTGCCTGGAGGTGTACGCGGCGGTCACCCGCAGCCCGGCCGCCGGGCTGGTGCCGGTCGCCATCCACATCACCGACGGGTACGCGGCGGCGCGGGGCATGCCGACGCCGGTGCCGGTGTACGCGGGCCGTGACGTCCTGGCCCTGGTCCGGGAGGTCGGTGGGGACACCATCGCCGTCTGCGGTTCGGCCAGCGCCGAGCCGGGTGAGCTGCGGCGGTTGGCCTGGCAGTTGGAGGGTTCCGGCGTCGACCTGGTGGTCGCCCCGCAGCTGACCGACATCGCCGGCCCCCGGGTGCACATCCGGCCGATCGAGGGTCTGCCGCTGCTGCACGTGGAGGAGCCGACCCTCTCCGGGCCGGCGCTGCTGGCCAAGAACCTGATGGACCGGGTCGCGGCCGGCCTGGGCCTGCTGGTGCTGATTCCGCTCTTCGTGGCCATCGGCGTGGCCATCCGGATCTCCGACCCCGGGCCGGTCTTCTTCCGCCAGCCCCGGGTGGGGCACGAGGGGCGCACGTTCCGGGTGTGGAAGTTCCGGACCATGTACGTCGACGCCGAGGATCGGCTGGCCAGCCTGGTCGACCGGAACGAGACCGACGGCATGTTGTTCAAGATGAAGCAGGACCCTCGGGTCTTCCCGGTCGGCCGCTTCCTGCGGGCTTCCTCGCTGGACGAGCTGCCCCAGTTGATCAACGTGCTCTGGGGTGAGATGTCGCTGGTCGGGCCCCGCCCGTTGCCGGCCGACGACGGCGATTTCCTGGGCGACGTTCGCCGCCGGCTGCTGGTCCGCCCCGGCATGACGGGTCTGTGGCAGGTCTCCGGCCGCTCCGACCTGTCCTGGGACGAGTCCGTGCGGCTGGACCTCTACTACGTCGACAACTGGTCGCTCGCGTACGACCTGAGCATCCTGTGGCGCACCGTCGGGGTGGTGCTCGCCCGCAAGGGCGCCTACTAGGGGTTGGCTCGCCGGCCCGCAGGGGCAAGGATCGCTGCGTGGGTGGCAACCTTTCCGCCGTGGTCGGCGTCGTCTCACTGGTAACCGCGTTGGCTGCGGCCCTGTGGGCGGTGTTGCGGCTGCGCGCCCGCCGGGGCATCGCCACGGCCACCCAGCGGGCCACCTACGAGGTGCTGCACACCGCCGGCCTGGCCGCCGAGCCCCTGCGCACGGGGTTGAGCGAGGCGGGCGCGGCGAAGGCCGTACGTCATCTGCGGGCCCTGGTGGGCGCGGTCGGGCTGGCCCTCACCGACGCCGATCGGGTACTCGCCCTCGACGGGCGCGGCACGCACCACGGGGAGCAACTGCTCGCGGCGGCCGGGCGGACGGTGGCTACCGGCCGGTCGACGGTGCTCGGTGAGCACGAGTTGCAGTGCGACCGGGTCGACTGTCCGATCCGGGGGGCGGTGGTCGCGCCGTTGCAGGGGGCGGACGGCCGGGTGGTCGGCGCGCTGGTGGCGATCGCCGACAGCGCTCCCGCGCCGGGGCTGGTGCAGGCCACCCTGGAGACGGCGCACTGGGCCGGCAACCAGCTCGCCCTGGCCGAGTTGGACTCGTCGCGGGAGCGGCTGGCCCGGGCCGAGGTCCGGGCGTTGCGGGCGCAGATCAGCCCGCACTTCATCTACAACGCGCTGACCGCGATCGGCTCGTTCGTCCGCACCGACCCGGAGCGGGCCCGGGAGTTGATCCTGGAGTTCGCCGAGTTCACCAGGTACTCGTTCCGGGCGCACGGGGAGTTCACCACCCTCGCCGAGGAGCTGCGGTCGATCGACCGCTACCTGACCATCGAGCGCGCTCGTTTCGGTGACCGGTTGCAGGTGCGGTTGCAGATCGCCCCGGAGGTGCTGCCGGTGACGTTGCCGTTCCTCTGCCTCCAGCCACTGGTGGAGAACGCCGTCCGGCACGGGTTGTCCCGCAAGCCGGGCACGGGCATGGTGAGCATCGAGGCCCGGGACGCGGGCGCCGAATGCCACATCACCGTGGAGGACGACGGAGTGGGAATGGACCCGACCACGTTGACCGCCGGCATCGCCGAGTTGGCGCGCGGCGCCGGTGATCCGGGCGACGAGACGGGCCAGCACGTCGGCCTCTCCAACGTCGACGAGCGGCTGCGGTCGGTTTTCGGTGACCGGTTCGGCCTGGTCGTCGAGACCGGGCTGGGGTCGGGCACGAGGGTGAGCGTGCGGGTGCCGAAGTTCCATCCCGGTGTGCGGGCGGGTTCGTGAGCGAGCGGACCGGGGCGGGTGCGGTGAACGCGTCCGGTTTCCTCCGGGTTCTGGCGGTGGACGACGAGCCGCCCGCGCTCGACGAGTTGGCGTACCACCTGCGGGCCGACCCCCGGGTTGCGCGACTGCAGACGGCCGGGGACGCCACCGAGGCGCTGCGGCTGCTGCGCGACGGCGATGTGGACGTGGTCTTCCTGGACATCCGGATGCCCGGCCTGGACGGCATGGAACTGGCCCGGGTGCTGCGCCGCTTCGCCCGACCACCGGCGATCGTGTTCGTCACCGCGTACGACGACGGCGCGGTGGACGCGTTCGACCTGGGTGCCACGGACTACGTGCGCAAGCCGGTGCGCGCCGACCGGCTGGCCGAGTCGCTGCGCCGGGTGATCGGTTCACGTGTGGTGCCGACGCATCCGGCGGCGCTGGCCCGGGCCGAGGAGGACCCGACCATCCCCATCGAGTTGGCCGGTACCACCCGGATGTTGCCCCGTTCGGCGGTGCGGTGGGTGGAGGCGCAGGGGGACTACGCCCGTCTGCACACCGCGGAGGGGTCGCACCTGGTGCGGGTGTCGCTGGCGACGTTGGCGGAGCGGTGGGCCGACGCGGGTTTCGTCCGGGTGCACCGGTCGTACCTGGTGCAGTTGAAGTTGATCGCGGAGCTGCGGTTGGTCAACTCCGGCTACGTCGTGGTGGTCGACTCTACTGAGCTGCCGGTGAGCCGCCGGCACACCCGGGAGTTGAAGGACAAGCTGGTCCGGGCCGCCAAGCAGGACTGGGGCCGGTGACCGGGCCATCCTCCGGGATGGCCGAGTCAGACAGCGGGAATAACCGTGGCCCGTCGTACGATGTACGGTACACAACGACGAATGGAGCCGCTGTGTTCGACGCTGCCACCGAATTCGACCGCCAACTGGACCGGCTGGCGCAGCTGGGCTACCCCGCCCTGGCCGGGCTCACCGAGACCGCCTTCCGCGAACTGGTCGCACCACTGCGCGCCAGAGCCGCCGAGGGTGCCGCCGGTCTGCCCGCCCCCACCGACGCGCGGGTGCCGTTCCTGCTGGTCACCACTCGGGACCTGGTGGGAGTGCAGGAACGACTGGACCTGACCACGCTGGCCGGCAAGCGCAAGCCCGGCGTTCTGGACCGGAACTACGCCGCGGACGACCTGCCGCGCTTCGACCCGATCAAGGAGCTGGAGGTGCCGGCCGGACCGGCGTACCTGCTCTTCGACGTCGACCGGGGCGAGGAGTTCCGCAATCTGGCACCCGCCACGGCCGTGGAGGGGATGACCGCACAGGGCCGGCTGCCACTCACCATCGACGAAGGGCTCGCCTTCATCACACTGCACCCGGCCGCGCTGGCCAGCAACAGGTGCTTCTCCCTGGTCGGCTCCCGGTGCGGCGACAAGCGGGTGCCGGCGCTCTGGATCAGTCAGGGCGCGCCGAAGCTCGGCTGGTGCTGGTACGGCAACCCGCACACCTGGCTCGGCTCCGCATCGGCCCGGCCGGAGCGCGTCGGCCTGGCCTGACTGTGAGGCTGGCGGGGTCCACCCAGGACGTCGTCCGGTCGGGCAGTTAGCGGCCGATACCTGGTGACGCAGCCGGACGGCACCCGCAAGCTGGGGCTGTTCTCCGTTCCGGCCAGCGGCAGCATGTCCGTGGGTCTGGTCGTACCGATCAGCTGACGGTTCGGTGCGAGCGGGGCCGGTGGCGCGCTGCCACCGGCCCCGCTTGCCAATGACGTCAGCTCAATCGGTCGTCGTCCACAACGAGCCTCGGGTGTTCGCGGAGGCCGACCGGCATGTCCGTCGAGTTATCCACAGGCACGACCCGTTCTCCACAGGTTGTTCACAATGCCACCCACCGATCTCCACGGCGGCTCAATACAGTCAGGACCCATGAAGGAACGCCGGGTACTGGTGGTCGAGGACGAACGGACCATCGCCGAGTCCATCGCCGCCCGACTACGGGCGGAGGGCTTCGCGGTGGAGATCGCGCCGGACGGGCCCAGCGCGGTCGCGCAGTTCCGCGCCGGACAGCCCGACCTCGTCGTACTCGACGTGATGTTGCCCGGCTTCGACGGCCTGGAGGTGTGCCGCCGGATCCAGGCGGACCGGCCGGTGCCGGTGCTGATGCTCACCGCCCGGGACGACGAGACCGACCTGCTGGTGGGGCTCGCCGTCGGCGCGGACGACTACCTCACCAAGCCGTTCTCGATGCGGGAGCTGGCCGCCCGGGTGCACGTCCTGCTGCGTCGGGTGGAGCGGGCCGCCGCCACTCCCGCGCCGCCCGCCATCCGCCTCGGCGACATCGAGATCAACGAGGCCGAGCGACGGGTGCGCCGCGACGGGGCGGACGTGCACCTCACGCCGACCGAGTTCGACCTGCTGGTCCACCTCGCGGGGCGGCCCCGCACCGTCCTTCCCCGGGAACGGCTGCTCGCCGACGTCTGGGGATGGGGTGACGGCAGCGGCACCCGCACGGTGGACAGCCACATCAAGGCGTTGCGCCGCAAGCTGGGCGCCGATCTCATCCGCACCGTGCACGGCGTCGGCTACGCCCTGGAGCTGCCGGCATGACCGCCTTCCCCCTCGCCCGCCTGGACCGGGTGCTGGAGCTGCTGCCCCGCCCGCTGGATCCGGTGCGCTCGATCAAGCTGAAGCTGGGTGTGCTGCTGGTCGCCTCCGGCGCGGCCGGGCTGGCCTACTTCTCGTACGGCATCGGCTGGCCGCCGCCGGTGACCTCGGCGACCGCCATCGCCGTCGCCCTGCTCACCTCGCAGGTGCTCGCTCACGGCATGACCTCGCCGTTGCGGGAGATGACGGCGGCCGCCGGCGCGATGGCCCGGGGCGACTACACCCGTCGGGTACGCGCCACGTCCCGTGACGAGGTCGGCGAACTGGCCCAGGCGTTCAACAAGATGGCCGAGGACCTGCACGCCGCGGACCAGCGCCGACGCGAGCTGATCGCGAACGTGTCGCACGAGCTGCGTACGCCGATCACGGCCCTGCAGGGCGTGTTGGAGAACATGGTGGACGGGGTGGCCGATCCCGAACCGGCGGCGCTGCGCTCGGCGCTGGCCCAGACCGAACGGCTCGGGCACCTCGTCGCCGACCTGCTCGACCTGTCCCGCCTCGACGCCGGGGTGGTGCCGCTGCGGCGGGTACGCATCGACGTGGGGGACTTCCTCGACGAGGCCATGGAGCACGCCACCGCCAGCGCGACCGGCGCCGGCGTGGACGTGCGCTTCCAGCTCCGCGAGCTGCCGGCGCCGCTGACGGTGCACGCGGACCCGTGGCGGCTGCATCAGGTCTTCGCGAACCTGCTCGACAACGCGGCACGGCACAGTCCACCCGGTGGCACCGTGCGGGTCAGGGCCGAGGAGCACGGCGACCATCTCCGCTTCGAGGTGAGCGACGAGGGCCAGGGCATTCCGCCGGCCGAGCGTTCCCGGGTGTTCGAGCGGTTCACCCGCGGCGACCGGTCCGCCGGCGGCGGGACCGGGCTCGGCCTGGCCATCGCGCGCTGGGTCGTCGAGTTGCACGGCGGTCAGATCCGTGTCCTCGATCCCGCCGGACCGCACCGGGGCGACCGGCCCGGCTGCCGCATCCAGGTCACCATCCCGAGCGACGGGCCACACCGAAGAGAGGCCGCATGACCAGCCCTGGCAGCACACCCCTACCGGCCACCGGGCCGACCGGACCGCAGGTCCCGCCGACCGTCAGACCCGGCCCGGCTGCCCCACCGACCGCGTACGGGCCGCAACCGTGGCCGGCCGCACCGGTCCTGCCCAGGCCACCGTCGCTGATCGAGCGACGCTGGCCGGGGCCGTCCGGCGCCGCACGTCCGCTGGTCCTGGCGGCGCTGACGGCGGCGGGGGTCGTCGGCGCGTCCACGCTGACGATGGTTCGCCCCGGCCTCGGCTGGCTGGTGGCCGCGTTGGCCGGCACCGCCGCCCTGGTCACCGCCGGCGTCGTCGGTTCCGGGACGTCGTCCCCAACCGCGGACCCCACCAGGCCGACTGCGCACCCGGCGCCCCGGCGACGCGACCGGCAC
>NZ_JAEVHM010000202.1 GCF_016802865.1 Micromonospora parastrephiae
CAGCGACTTCGGGTCGCCCCGCTGGGCGGTGACGTTGACCGCCTGGTAGCCGAACTCCCCCTTGTCGATCACCGGGCGGACCAGCTTCTCCGGGTCCGCCGTGGAGAAGCCGGCGTTCGGCTTGTACGACCACTGCATCGGGGTACGGATCGCCTCCCGACCGGGCAGCGACAGGTTCTCGCCCATCCCGATCTCCTCGCCGTAGCGCAGCACCGGCGTGCCGCGCAGCGAGAACTGCAACGCGTACGCCAGCTCGACGCGCCGCCGGTCGTTGCCGAGCATCGGGGCGAGCCGGCGGCGGATGCCCCGGTCGTAGATGCGCATGTTCTCGTCCGGACCGAACTGCGCGTACACCTGGTTGCGTTGTTCGGTCGTCAGCCGGGACAGGTCGATCTCGTCGTGGTTACGCAGGAACGTGGCCCACTGCCCACCGACCGGCAGCTTCGGCGTGTCCCGCAGCGCCTCGATCAGCGACTCCGGGTCCTCGCGGGCCAGGGCCAGCATGAGTCGGCCGTTGAGCATGAAGTCGAAGAGCATGTGGATGCGGTTGCCGGAGCCGCTGGCGTCACCGAAGAACGTCGGCAGCTGGTCCGGTTCGACGTTCGCCTCGGCCAGCAGGACGGCGTCGCCGCGCCGCCACTGCACGTGCTGGCGCATCTCGGTGAGGAACTCGAAGTCCTTCGGCGAGTTCGGGTTGCCCGGCTCGGTCAGCTCGATGATGAAGGGCACCGCGTCCATCCGGAAACCGGAGACGCCGAGCTGGAGCCAGAACGACATGATCTTCTTGACCTCGGCCCGGACCTGCGGGTTGGCGAAGTTGAGGTCCGGCTGGAACTTGTAGAACCGGTGGTAGAACCACGCCTTGGCGGTTCGGTCGTAGCTCCACGTCTCGTCCTGCTCGCCCGGGAAGACCATGCCCTGGTGCCGGTCGTCCGGCTCGGTGTCGGACCAGACGTACCAGTCCCGGTACGGCGAGTCCGGCGAGGAACGGGCGGACTGGAACCACGGGTGCTCGTCCGAGGTGTGGTTGACCACCAGGTCGATGATCACGCGGATGCCCCGGTTCTGCGCCTGGTGCAGCAGCTCCGCGAAGTCGCCGAGGGTGCCGAAGCGCGGGTCCACGTTGTAGAAGTCGGTGACGTCGTAGCCGTCGTCGCGGTTCGGTGAGGGGTGGATCGGGTGCAGCCACAGGCAGGTGACGCCCAGCCGGGCCAGGTAGTCCAGCCGGCCGATCAGCCCGCGGATGTCGCCGACCCCGTCGCCGTCTGAGTCGGCGTACGTGTCGATGTCGAGGCAGTAGACGACAGCTTCGGAATACCAACGGTCACCCATGCCGAAGGAACATCTCCGAACGATCACCGTGGCAAACCCGTCCGGCGTCCCACGGCCAGGTTGGCTACCGTGCCTCTCATGGAGATCGACCTCGTACCGCCGAGCGAACCGTTGGACTGGTCCCGGGGCCGGTGGCTGAACCCGCCGGTGCGCACCGAGGAGGGCCCGGCCGGCGAGTTGGTCGTCGAGCCCGCGGCGGAGACCGACTTCTGGCGGCGGACCAGCTACGGCTTCGTCCACGACAACGGCCCCGCCCTGCTGGCGCCACTGCCGGTCGGCAGCGCCATGGAGGTGAGCTTCCGGCTGGATCTCAGCGGGCAGTTCGACCAGGCCGGCGCGCTGGTGCGGGTGGACGAGCGGGCCTGGACCAAGGCCGGCGTCGAGATGAGCGACGGCGAGCTGCAACTGGGTGCGGTGGTGACCCGGGAGTTCTCCGACTGGTCGGTGGCGCCGGTGCCGCAGTGGGCGGGTCGGCAGGTGACCGTCCGGGTCAGCCGGGCCGGCGACGCGCTGACCGTACGGGCCCGGGCCGACGACGAGCCGTGGCGGCTGGTCCGGCTCGCCCCGCTGGATCCGGCGGCCGAGGCCGTCGCGGGCCCGTTCTGCTGCGCTCCGGTGCGCGCCGGCCTGACCGTGGTGTTCACCGGTTGGCGGCAGGGGCCGGCCGACACCGCGCTGCACCCGGAGCACTGAGCGCAGGTGTAGTACGGACGCTGTCGGGTATCACCCTCCGATCCCCGACAGCCGACCGGAAGGACGACCATGCCGTACGCCCAGACTGGCGACCCGTCCGCGTTCACCGGGTTGACCGGTTGGGTGGCCTCGGTGATCGAGGCGATGGGTCCGGCCGGCGTGGCGCTTCTGGTCGCCCTGGAGAGCATCGTCCCACCGATCCCCAGCGAGATCGTGCTGGCGATGGCCGGCTTCCTGGCCCACGAGGGCCAGTTCAACGTCGTCCTCGTGGTGGTCGCCGCGACGGTCGGCTCGCTGGTCGGTGCGCTGGTGCTCTACTGGCTCGGCGCGGCGCTCGGCGAGGAACGGCTCAAGCGCTGGCTGGACCGCATCCCGCTGGTGGACCGCGACGACCTGGAGAAGGCCGACCGTTGGTTCGAGCGGCACGGCCGGTGGGCGGTGCTGATCGGCCGGGTGGTGCCGGTGGTCCGCAGCCTGGTCTCCGTCCCGGCCGGGGCCAACCGGATGCCGCTGGGCGAGTTCATCCTGCTCACCACGATCGGCAGCGGAGTGTGGAACGCCCTCCTCGTCGGCTCCGGCTACGCGCTCGGCAGCCGCTGGCAGGACGTCGGGCGCTACAGCGACTGGTTCAACTACGCGATCGTCGCGGTCTTCGTCGTCATGCTGGTCACCTGGGTGATCCGTAAGGTCCGCCGCCGCCGGGAACGCGGCGACCGGCGGTCGGTGACCGCCGGTCGCTGACCCGCGCCGGCTCAGGGCAGGGTGTCCAGGTGCGGGGCGACGGTGCGCGCGAAACCGTTGCCGTTGCTGACGTCCCAAGTTAGTTAACTGTTTCTGTCCAGGGGTCGACGTCCATGGATGGGCCGCCCGCCGCGCGACCAGACGGCGGGCGGCCCGGGACGGTCCGCTCAGCGGCGGAAGGTGAACCAGTTGACGTTGACGAAGTCGTTCGGCTGGCCGCTGGTGAACGTGAGGTACACGGAGTGCCGGCCGGTCACCGCGCCGACGTTGCCGGGCACCGAGCGCCAGCTCTGCCAGCCACCGGTGTTGCCGATCGCGAAGCTGCCGATCGGCGCCGCTGTCGGGCTGTCCACCCGCACCTCGACCAGGCCGCTCGCGCCGCCGCCCGCGCCGGAGGCGACCCGGGCCACGAAGTCCCGGGGCCCGGCGGAGCCGAACTCGACGTTGTCGTAGCGCGCCCAGTCTCCGTTGCGCAGCGCGGCGATGTTCTGCCCGCCCTCGGAGCACGCCTCGACGAGCACGCCGTTCTGCCCGTTGAACGACTCGGCCTGGATCTGCGCGTACGCGTCCCTCGTGCCACCGGGCGGTGGCGTGGTGGGCGGCGGGGTGGTGCCGCCACCGCGCCGGTACACCGCCACGTAGTCGACGAGCATCGGCCGACCCGGGACGGTCGCCGCGGTCGGCGTGCCGCTGCCGGCCACCCCGTTGGGGAAGGCCCCGCCCATCGCGACGTTGAGCAGCAGGAAGTAGCCGGCGTGCGAGGTCATCTGCGACCAGGCCGACTCACCGACCTGACTCTGCGTGACGGTGTGGTAGAGCTGTCCGTCGACGTACCAGCGCAGTTGTTGCGGGCTGATCGAGGCGTCCCACTCGAACCGGTACGTGTGGAACGCGGACTGGCAGCTCGCGCCCGGGCAGGCCCGGGACGCGCCGATGCCGTTGGACTCGTTGCACGGCCCGCCTGGGGCGACGCCGCAGTGCAGCACGCCCCAGACCGAGTTGATGCCGTTGACGTTCTCCATCACGTCGAACTCGCCGATGCCCGGCCAGTTCTGGTAGTTGCCGCGGTAGGGCGCGCCGAGCGCCCAGAACGCCGGCCAGTAGCCGGCGGCCGCGGCGCCGGTGACGTTCGGCATCTGGATCCGGCCCTCGATGGCCAGCACGCCGCCGGCCGGGGCCTTGAAGTCGCTGCGCACGGTCTCGATCCGGGCGGAGGTCCAGCCGCCACCGCTGTCGCGCAGCGGCGTGATGCGCAGGTTGCCGCCGCCGTCGTGGCTGACGTTGGCGGTGCTGGCGGTGTAGTTCTGGATCTCGCCGGTCCCCCAGTTGCCCGGGCCCCCGGGGTAGCTGTGGCCGGTGTCGATGATCCAGTTGGCGGCCGACGGCAACGTGCCGGCGGCGCCGGTGAAGTCGTCGCTCCAGACCGTGCTCCAGCCGGCCGGGGGTGGCGGCACGGCCGCCTGCGCCGTGACGGTGACGCCGGCCAGGACGGTGGTGGTGGCGACGAACAGGACGGAGGCCAGCCGCGGCCGGCGTCGGACGAACGGGGCGGCAGTGGCGGTCGAGGGAGGTGACATGGACGTGCCTCTCTGCGGGGACGGGATCGAGAGAGCGCTCTCTCAGAGTTGTACGTCTCACGGAAACAGTTGTCAACGTCGATCTATTCGGCGCTTGCCGGAACCGCCTGCGGCCGACGGAGCACCACCTGCTCCAGCGCCGACCAGGCCGTCGTGGTCACCAGGTAGATCACCGCGGCGAGTGGCAGCACCAGCGCCACCAGCACCGTCGTGAACGGCAGCAGCGGCAGCAACCGGCCGAGCGTGGCCGCACCCGGCCCCTCGATGGGCGTACCGGCCACCGTGCCGACCGCCGCCGACGCCCGGCGAACCCGCCGCGACGACCACCAGGCCAGCAGCAGCAACACCGCCAGCAGTACGCCGAAGAGCGGCCCGGCCGCCCCGCCGAGCCCGTCACTCAGGTGGTGACCCAGCGGCACGCCGGCCAGTCGTTCGTCCAGCAGCCCGGTGCCGCCCGCGCTCGTGCTGAACAACCG
Source organism: Micromonospora parastrephiae (assembly GCF_016802865.1). GTDB lineage: Bacteria > Actinomycetota > Actinomycetes > Mycobacteriales > Micromonosporaceae > Micromonospora > Micromonospora parastrephiae. Next base: position 4,820 of record NZ_JAEVHM010000202.1, read on the forward strand.
GTACAGGACCAGCAGGAACGGTGCCTGGAGCAGCAACGGCAGGCAACCGGCGATCGGGTTGGCGCCCGCCTCGCGGTACAACGTGAACACCTCACGCTGGAGCGTCGCAGGATCGTCGGCGTACCGCCGCTGGAGATCGCGGACCTGGGGGGCGAGCGCCGCGCGGCGCCGCTCCCCGCGGACCTGCGCGACGGTGAGCGGCGAGATCAGCAGCCGGACGGCGACGGTGAACAGCACGATGGCGACGGCGGTCGCCATGCCGCCGGCCAACGGTTCGAGCAGGTCGGTGAGCCAGGACAACGCCGCGCCGGCGGCGGCGACGGTGTCGTGCAGTGGTGCGAAGGCGAGCATGGGAAACCCCTCGGTCCGATTCCGGTGGGGTCCTCCCCCGGCGGCGTTGGCTCGGCGGGAGGACCGCTGACGGCGGGATCGGCCGCGCGGCGCGGCGCGCTACGCGACCGAGGGGAGTCCGGGTGCGCGGGGACGAGGTCGTCCGGCGGCGTCCGGGTCGACCTGTCGGGGCACCTGGCGATCCCGGGAACGGGCGCGCAGCCCGACCCGGCGCCGGCCGGCGCCGGGGGCGTTCAGGCCACCCAGCACCCGGGTCGCAAGCAGTGCGGCGAGCAGCGCCAGCGTGGTCATCGCGGCGCCGGCGAGCAGGTCGGCCGGGCGGTCCGCAAGCAGCGTCACCTGGGCGAACGCGGACATCCACGCGACCCCGACGAAACCCAGCGGTATCGGCACAGGATCAGCCTAGGACCACGTGTCACGCCGGCGGGCCGGATCGCGGCCAGCCCGGCGCGCGACGACGGTGCGCACGCCGGCCGGCACACGAGAAGCGACGCGCGACGCCACGTTTCCCAGCGCCGACACGTTGGGTAACCAGACAGCGGACCGACGCGGACGGACCGCGGCCGGCAGGAACGGACGGTGGTGTCGATGACCGGCCAGGTGGCGGAAGCTCCCGGCGAGACGGCCGCGGAGGCCAATGTGCTCACCGTGGGTGTCGAGGAGGAGTTCCTGCTCGTCGACCCGCACACCGGTGCCGCGGTACCCGCCGTCGACCTGGTCCTGGACCAGGTGCCGGCGGAGCTGCGCGGCCAGGTGGAGCGCGAGTTCCAGACCAGCCAGATCGAGATCGGCAGTCCTCCCGGCCTGGAGCTGTCCTCGATCCGGCACTCCCTCGGCGTGCTGCGCAAGGCGCTCTCCGACGCCGCCGAGCGGGCCGGCGTACGGCTGCTGGCCATCGGCACCGGCCCGGTGGACGGCCCGGTGCCGCCGGTGGTGGACAAGCCCCGCTTCGACCGGATGATCGAGCGGTTCCGACTGCTCGTCCCCGGGCCCGGCAACAACGGCATGCACGTGCACGTGGGCATCCCCGACCCGGAGACCGGCGTGCAGGTGCTCAACCACGTACGGCCCTGGCTGCCGATGCTGCACGCGGTGACCACCAACTCTCCGTTCGCCCGGGGCGAGGATACCGGCTACGCGAGTTGGCGCTCGGTGGAGTGGGAGCGCTGGCCGTCGGTGGCGCCGACGCCCTGGCTGGAGTCGCACGAGCACTACCAGCGGCTGATCCGCCAGTTGATCTCCAGCGGGGTGATGCTCGACGAGGGCATGCTCTACTGGTACGCCCGGCTGTCGGCGAAGTACCCGACCGTGGAGCTGCGGATCGGCGACGTCTGCCCGTCGGTGGACGACGCGGTGCTGGTCGCCGCGCTGGTCCGGGCTCTGGTGGCGACCGCCATCGCGGACGTCGAGGCTGGCCGGCCGGCGTTGCAGACGGACCATCACCTGCTGGTCGGCGCGCACTGGCGGGCCGCCCACGACGGCCTGGAGGGCGACGGCGTCGACGTCACCACCGGCGAGCTGCGCCCGGCCTGGGAGTTGCTGGACCGGTTCGTGGAACGGATGCGGCCGTCGTTGGAGCAGCACGGCGACTGGGCGGAGGTCACCGACCTGCTGGGCGGGCTGCGCCGGCACGGCACCGGCGCCGCACGGCAGCGCGCGGTGTACGCCCGCACCGGCAAGCTCACCGACGTGGTCCAGGACGTGGCGCGACAGACCCGCGGCTGAACACGTCGTGACAGGATGATCCCGTGGCGCAACGGCTGATCGTCATCGGCGGGGATGCCGCCGGCATGTCGGCGGCATCCCAGGCCCGACGCCGCCGCGACTCCGACGATCTGGAGATCGTGGTCTTCGAGCGGGGCCACTTCACCTCCTACTCGGCGTGCGGCATCCCGTACTGGATCAGCGGGCTGGTTCCCGGCCCGGAGCAGTTGATCGCCCGGGATCCGGAGACGTTCCGCACGAAGTACGCGATGGACGTCCGGATGCGCCACGAGGTCACGGCCATCGACCTGGAACGCCGCGAGGTGGTGGCCCGGGACCTGGAGGGCGGCGGAGAGATCCGCGAGCGCTTCGACGACCTGGTGTACGCGACCGGGGCGGTGCCGGTGAAGCCGCCGTGGGCGGACAGCGACGCGGGCGGCGTGTTCGGCATGCAGACCCTCGACGACGGGGCCGCGCTGCGCGACTGGCTGGACGCGGAAACGCAGCCGCGCCGCGCCGTGGTGGTCGGCGGTGGCTACATCGGCGTCGAGATCGCCGAGGCCCTGATCCAGCGCGGCCTCTCGGTGACCCTGGTCGAGGCGGGCGACCAGCCCATGTCGACAGTGGACGCCGACATGGGCGAGCTGGTCGCGGACGCCATGCGCGGCCTCGGCATCACGATTCGCACCGGGCTGCCGGTGACCGGCCTGGAGCAGCGGGACGGCCGGGTGTCCGCGGTGGTCACGGCCGAGGGGCCGATTCCGACCGACGTCGTGGTTCTGGGCCTCGGTGTACGCCCCAACGCGGCGCTCGCCGAGGCGGCCGGGCTGCCGCTCGGGCCGACCGGCGCGATCCGGGTGGACCGCCGGATGCGGGTGCCGGGGCTGGCCGGGATCTGGGCTGCCGGTGACTGCGTGGAGACGCTGCACCGGGTCAGCGGGCTGCCGGTGAATGTGCCGCTGGGCACGCACGCCAACAAGCAGGGCCGAGTGGCGGGGATCAACATCGGTGGCGGGTACGCCACGTTCGCCGGGGTGATCGGCACGGCCGTGACCAAGGTCTGCGAGCTGGAGGTGGGTCGCACGGGCCTACGCGAGCGCGAGGCCACCTCGGCTGGCTTCGACTTCGTCTCGGTGATCGCCGAGTCGACCAGCCGGGCCGGCTATTACCCCGGTGCCCGGACGATGACGGTGAAGCTGATCGCCGAGCGGCCCAGCGGCCGGTTGCTCGGCGCGCAGATCGTCGGCTGGTCCGAAGCGGCCAAGCGGATCGACACGTTGGCCGTGGCGCTGTGGAACGGCATGACGGTGGACGATATGACCTCGCTCGACCTGGGCTACGCTCCGCCGTACGCGCCGGTCTGGGATCCGGTGCTCATCGCCGCCCGAAAGGCGGTCGACGCGCTCGACCGCTGACCCGCGCCCGCCGTGGAGGACCACCCCGTGACGCAGACCCCGACCCGGCCGGCCGCGCGCCGGCGCCCGACGATGGTCGACGTGGCCCGGCATGCCGGGGTCAGCCTGAAGACGGTGTCCCGGGTGGTCAACGACGAACCGGTGGGGCAGGAGCTGGTGGGCCGGGTGCTCGCGGCCATCGCCGAGTTGGGCTTCCGGCGCAACGACATCGCCCGCAACCTGCGCTCGCGGCAGCTCAACGCCACGGTGGGGCTGCTCATCGAGGAGATCGCGAACCCGTTCTACGCCACGATCGCCAGTGTGGCGGCCGAGATCGCCGCCGCGCACGGCACGATGTTGATCACCGCTTCCTCGGAGGAGGACCCGGAGCGGGAACGCGCCCTGCTCCAGGACTTCACCCAGCGCCGGGTCGACGGGCTGCTGGTGGTGCCGGCCGGCCCCGACCATTCGTTCCTGCGCCGCGAGGTCGAGTTGGGCATGCCGGTGGTGTTCCTGGACCGGCCGCCGCAGGGGTTGCAGGCGGACGCCGTCCTGCTGGACAACCGGGGCGGCAGCCAGGCCGGGGTGGGTGCGCTGCTCGCCGAGGGGCACCGACGGGTGGGTCTCCTGCTCGGCGCGCCGACCGTGCCCACGATGCGTGAGCGGCTGGTCGGGGCGCGGGCGGCGCTGGCCGCCGTCGGGGTCGAACCGGACGAGTCGCTGGTCCGTGACCGCCTCATCGCACCGGAGGAGGCCGGACGGGCGGTCGCCGCGCTGCTCGACCTTCCGGAGCCGCCCACCGCCTTCTTCTGCGCCAACAACCGGCTCACCGTCGGTGCGCTCCAGGAGTTGCACCGGCGGGGCAGTGACGCGGCGCTGGTCGGCTTCGACGACTTCGAGCTGGCCCACCTGATGCCCCGGCCGCTGACCGTCGTCGCCTACGACACGAGGGAGCTGGCCCGGGTAGCCACCGAGCGCCTGTTCCAGCGGATCGCCGGCGACGACGACTCCCCACCGTCGACCACGGTGCTCCCCACCCGCCTCCTCCCCCGCGGCCTACCCTCGACCC
>NZ_JAEVHM010000203.1 GCF_016802865.1 Micromonospora parastrephiae
CCCGCGGCCGACCCGACCGGCCGGTGACCGACGCCGACGACGATCACGTGTGGCGCGATGCCACCCGCACCGGGCATGATTCTCAGCCGGCGCCGGAGCGGGATGTCTGGTCGGCCGCCACCCGGACGGCGGACGCACCCGCCCCGGCCACCGCACCACCCGTCGACGACGCCGGGCCGGTGGCCGCACCGGCACCGACCAACCGGCCCGTGGTGCCCGCGTCGCGGGTGCCCGACGACGCCGGCGCGGACGCACCGGGCGACGACGCCTGACCGCGGGACATCCCGACCCGGACCGACGTGCCGTCGGCGCGCGGGCCGGACAGCACAGCAGAGGGGAGCGGCAGCGGTGACGCTGACCATCGGAGTCGACGTCGGTGGCACGAAGGTGGCCGGAGGTGTCGTGGACGACACCGGCACGGTCCTCGTGCAGACCCGACGGGACACTCCCGCCGATGACGTCGCCAAGACCCGCGACGTCATCATCGAGCTGGTCGGCGAACTCGCTGCCGGACGGACGATCGAGGCCGTCGGGATCGGCGCGGCCGGCTGGATCGACGCCACCCGCTCGACCGTGCTCTTCGCCCCGAACCTCGCCTGGCGCGACGAGCCGCTGCGCGAGTACGTCAGCACCGCCGTGGGTCTGCCGGTGATCGTCGAGAACGACGCGAACGTCGCCGCCTGGGCCGAGTTCCGCTACGGCGCGGCACGCGACGCCGACGATTCCATGATCATGTTCACCATCGGCACCGGCGTCGGCGGCGGCATCGTCCTCGGCGGCGAGCTGATGCGAGGCGCGCACGGCGTCGCCGCGGAGCTGGGCCACATGCTGGCCGTGCCGGACGGGCACCAGTGTGGCTGCGGGCGGCTGGGCTGCATCGAGCAGTACGCCAGCGGCAGTGCCCTGGTCCGCTTCGCCCGCGCCGGCGCCCGCCAGGAGCCGAACCGGGCCGCCGCGCTGCTGGAGCTGGCCGGCGGGGAGGCCGAGGCGATCACCGGCCCGATGGTGACCACCGCGGCGCAGGGCGGCGACCCGGTCTCCGCCGAGGCGTTCGCGCAGATCGGCCGGTGGCTGGGCACCAGCCTCGCCGACATGGCGCAGATCCTCGACCCGCAGACCCTGGTGGTCGGCGGGGGCGTGGTCGACGCCGGTGACCTGCTGCTCGGCCCGACACGCCGCTCGTACCTCGACGCGCTGTCGCAGCGCGGCCGCCTGCCGGTGGCCGAGGTGCTCCCCGCCGAGCTGGGCAACAGCGCCGGGGTGATCGGCGCCGCCGACCTGGCCCGCCGGATCTGAGGCGGGTCACCGATGGACGAGGCTGCCGGCGTACCGCTGCGTGTGGTGTCGTACAACATCCACAGCCAGCGCGACGACACCGCCGCGCTGGCGGAGGTGGTCCGGGCCGCGAGGCCGGACGTGGTGATCGTGCAGGAGGGGCCGCGCCGGTTCCGGTGGCGGCAGAAGTCCGCCACGCTGGCCGAGTCGTTCGGTCTGGTGGTGGCCGCCGGTGGGCTGCCCGCTCTGGGCAACCTGCTGCTGACCAGCCTGCGCGTCCAGGTGCTGGGCACCCGCTGCCAGCGGTTCCCGCTGACCCCCGGTCGGCACCTGCGCGGTGCGGCGTACGCCGACTGCCGGGTCGCCGACGCCCGGTTCACCCTGGCCGGCTCGCACCTGTCCACCGACCCGGCGGAGCGCCCCGCGCAGGCCGCCGAGTTCAAGCGTGGGCTGGACGCGGCGGCCAGCCCGGTGCTGGCCGGCGCCGACCTCAACGAGGGTCCGGACGGTCCGGCCTGGGCCACGGTGGCGCGCGGGCTGACCGACGCCGCGGTGGCCGCCGACCGGGCGGACCGGCTCACCTACTCCTGCGCCGACCCACGTCGGCGCATCGACGCGCTCTTCGTCGACCCGCGGATCACCGTGGTCGACTACGACGTGGTGGACACCCCGCAGACCCGCCGGGCCAGCGACCACTTCCCGGTCCTGGTCGACCTGCTGCTGCCCACCACCGGCTGACCCCCACCGGCTGGGACCGCCGATCGGTCCGCGTCGGGGCTGGACATCCGGCTCCGATGTGGAGAGGATTTCGCGGCGAACCGGCACGCGTGCCGCACAAAAGGAGATGTCCCGGGTGTCCACCTCCACCGACCACGGCCGACCCGACCCGGAAGCGACCTCGTCCGCGGCGAGCCGCGACGGCCGCCCGGTCTCCGACCGGGGCGACACGGTCTGCGTCATCGGGGCCGGGGCCAGCGGCCTGACGGCCATCAAGAATCTGCGCGAGCACGGGTTCGGCGTGGACTGCTACGAGCGGGAGACCGGCGTCGGCGGCGCCTGGAACTGGCGCCACGACCGCAGCCCGGTGTACGCCAGCACGCACCTGCTGTCGTCGAAGCCGTTCACCCAGTTCCCCGACTTCCCGATGCCCGACTCGTGGCCGGACTACCCGCACCACAGTCAGCTGCTCTCGTACTTCGAGCGGTACGCCGACCACTTCGACCTGCGTTCGCACATCTGGTTCGGCACCGAGGTGATCCGGGTCGAGCCCGCCGAGGGGGACCGCTGGGACGTGACCACCCGCTCCACCGGCGGGTACGGTCCGGAGCGCACCTCCCGGTACGCCGCCGTGCTGATCGCCAACGGCCACAACTGGTCGCCGAAGCTGCCCCGCTACGAGGGGCTGGAGCAGTTCCGCGGCGAGATCATGCACGCCTCGTCCTACAAGGACCCGGCGCAGCTGCGCGGCAAGCGGGTGCTGGTCGTCGGTGCCGGCAACACCGGCTGCGACATCGCCGTCGAGGCCGCCCAGCAGGCGTCGCGCTGCTGGCACTCCAGTCGGCGCGGCTACTGGTACGCGCCGAAGTACGTGTTCGGCCGGCGGCGACCAGGTCAACGACGCGCTGCTGGCGCTGCGGGTGCCGTTGCGGATGCGGCAGTGGCTCTACCACTGGACGCTGCGGTTGACCGTCGGTGACCTGACCCGCTTCGGCCTGCCCAAGCCCGACCACCGGGTGTACGAGACGCACCCCATCGCGAACAGCCAGCTCGTCTACTACGTGGGCCACGGCGCCATCGGTCCGGTGCCGGACATCGCCCGGTTCCACCCGTACGCGGTGGAGCTGGCCGACGGCCGCGAGATCGACCCCGAGGTGGTCATCTTCGCCACCGGTTACCTGCCGCGCTTCGAGTTCCTCGACGCGTCGGTGTTCGCCGACAGCGCTGGCGCGGGCCGGCCCACGCTGTGGCTCAACGCGTTCACCCCGGGGCACCCGACGCTGGCGGTGGCCGGTCTGTTGCAGCCGGACTCCGGGATGTTCACGCTGGCGCACTGGCAGACGGTGCTCTTCGCGCGGGTGTTGCAGGCCCGGCGGGACCGGCCGGAGCGTGCCGCGGCGTTCGCGCAGCGGGTGCGGGAGCGGGCCGGGGAGCGGTACTCCGGTCAGGTCAAGGAGAGCAGCCGGCACTGGTTCGAGGTCGGCCACGCCGAGTACCTGCGCGCCGTCCAGCGCGCCCTAGTCGACCTGGAGGGCAAGTGAGCGGCGGGCCGCGCAGGTGCGAGCGGGAGGCGGACCGGTGACCGAACTGCGGATCATGCGGGGCCGGGAGTGGGCGCGGCCGGTCCGACCGGCACGACGCGAGGTGCTCAGCGCCGTTCCCGAGGTGGAGGAGGGGCGGCCGCCGCTGCTCTTCGTCCCCGGCTTCGGTCACGGCGCGTGGGCGTTCGCCGAGCACTGGCTGGGGCACGCCGCCTCGCGTGGGTTCCCGGCGTACGCGGTGAGCCTGCGCGGGCACGGCGCCAGCGAGCCGGCGCCGGAGGCGACGTTGCGGGCGTACGCCCACGATGTGGTCCAGGTGGCGGCGGGCCTGCCGCGTCAGGCGGTGCTGGTGGGGCACGGCGCCGGCGCGTTGGTCGTGGCGCACGCGTTGGCGCGCTACCCGGCGCGGGGCGCGGTGCTGGTGGCGCCGGTCTTCGGTGGCTGGGGGTGCTGGGGGCGGCGTTGCGCCGCAACCCGGCCGGCACGCTGCCGGCGGTGTTCGGTGGGCCGCTGCGGCTCAACCGGGGGCAGTTGTTCAGCCGCGAGTTGCCCGACGAGGAGGCCCGGCGGTATGTCGGGCAGCTCGGTCGGGCCGGCCGGCGGGCGCAGTGGGCCCTGCTGGGGGAGCCGGAGGCCGAACCGGCCGTGGGCGCGCCGCCGGTGCTGGTGATGGGCAGCCCGGACGACCGGGTGGTGCCGTCGTCGACGTTGACGCGGGTGGCCCGTCGCTACGGTTCGGCGCCGCTGCTCTTCCCCGGCATGGGGCACGACCTGATGCTGGACGCGCGGTGGGTGGAGCCGATCGACGCGATCCTGGACTGGTTGGAAAAGGAGCCCACCGCGCACTGAGCCGACCGGCCGACGTCGGTCAGCCGCCGGCGTGGTGGGCGGCGGAGGCGGCCCGGGTCGCCGGACGTGGCACCCGGACCGTGTCGTCGGTGCTGGTCAGGCGGCTGACCAGGGTGCCCGTCTCGTCCAGTGCGCTGAGGTAGGAGCGCGCCCAGGCCCGGATGTCGTGCCGGTGCAGGTGCGCGCGCATCGCGCGCATCCGTTCGGTGACGTCGGCCGGGCTGGCCCGCAGCGCCGCGCGCAGCCCCTGCTTGAGCCCCTCCAGGTCGTGCGGGTTCACCAGGTACGCCTGGGACAGCTCGGCGGCCGTGCCGGCGAACTCGCTGAGCAGCAGCGCGCCGTCGTCGTCCACCCGGGCGGCGACGTACTCCTTGGCGACCAGGTTCATCCCGTCGCGCAGCGGGGTCACCGCCATCACGTCGGCGACCCGGTAGAGGGCGGCCAGTTCGGCACGGTCGAAGGGCCGGGTGAGGTAGTGGATGGCCGGTTCGCCGACCCGGCCGAACTCGCCGTTGATCCGGCCGACCTCACGTTCGATCCGTTCGCGCAGGATCTGGTACTGCCCGACGCGTTCCCGGCTCGGCATGGCGACCTGCACGAGGACGGTGTCACGGACCTTGACGTCGCCGCCGGCGAGTAGCTCGCTGTACGCCTTGAGCCGCTGCTCGATGCCCTTGGTGTAGTCCATCCGGTCGACGCTCAGGATGACCTGTCGGGGATCGCCGAGGTCCTGGCGGAGCCGGCGGGCCCGGGCGGCCACGTCGGGCCGGGAGGCGAGCGCGGCCATCTCGGCGGTGTCGATGGAGACCGGGAACGCGCCGATGCGCACCACCCGGTCGTCGATGCCGATCCGCCGGTCGGTGGCCGGCAGCTCCAGGACCTTCGTGACCAACTGGGCGAAGTTGTGCGCCGCCTGGGCGCGCTGGAACCCGACGAGGTCGGCGCCGAGCATGCCGCGCAGCAACTCGGCGCGGCGGGGCAGCTGCATGAACAGCTCCGGCGGTGGGAACGGCACGTGCAGGAAGAACCCGATGCGCAGGTCGGGCCGGAGCGCCCGCAGCTGGCCGGGGACCAGGTGCAGGTGGTAGTCCTGCACCCAGACAACCGCGCCCTGCTCGGCCACCTCGGAGGTCGCCTCGGCGAAGCGCTGGTTGACCCGCTGGTACGCCTCCCACCACCGGCGGTGGTGCTGCGGCTGCTCGACGGAGTCGTGGTAGAGCGGCCAGAGGGTGGCGTTGGCGAAGCCCTCGTAGTGGTCGCGGAGGTCGTCGTGGCTGAGCGCGACGGTGTGCATGCGGACGCCGTCGACGTCGGGCAGGGCGGGGGCCGTCCCGGTGCCGCCGGCCCAGCCGACCCAGGTCGCCGGGGTGTGCCGCAGCAGCGGGTGCAGCGCGCTGACCAGACCACCTGGGCTGCGCCGCCACTCGCAGGCCCCGTCGGGCGCCTGGTTGTCGTCGATGGGGAGGCGGTTGGCCACCACCACGAGGGAACTCTGTCGCATCTCGGGCATTCCGATCAGCAGAGGACTGACCGCCACGAGCAGGAGAAAACCGGTCAGTCAGCGGGGGAAGTGACGTACGGCGGTATTCCTACTGACAGTAAGTTACACCACTGTTACGCCCGGGGCGGGGCGGTGGCGTCCCGCGATGCGGGCCGGAATCAGACGACCGCGCCGTTGTCCGGGTCGTCCTCGTCCTCGTCGCCGGGGCGCAGTCGCCAGATCAGCGTGACGAAACCGGCCAGGATGCCGGTGAACCCGAACAGGGTGACCGCCGAGCGGTCCACCGGGAGCAACGACGGGAAGAGGAAGAGCACGAACCCGACCACGACCGCGAGGATGCCGACCACCGCGTACTTGGAGATCCGGGGCAGCGGCGGCGGCGGAGGCGGGTGGTAACCCTCGTCGTCCTCGTCGTCGGGCAGGTCGGCGCCGAAGGTGTCCAACCCGTCGAGCAGCGAGGGCTCGTCCCCGCGGGTGCCGCGCCCCACCGAGATCCCGGAGATGTCGGTGGCGGACGGCAGCCGGCGCACGTCGGTGGCCGTCGGACCGGGTTCGTCGACGCCGGAGCGGGCCAGTGGACCGGCGGCCGGCTCGTCCCGGGTATCCGGTTCGTCCACGTTCTCCGAGGCCGGCCACGGGTGCTCGCCGACAATCGGCGTGGTGTGGAAACCCGCCACGATCCGGGCCCACTCGGCGTCGATGTCCGGCTCGTCACGCGCCGGCGGCTGCTCCGGGGAGGTCTCGTCGGCGAGCTGGGTCAGATAGTCCCGCGCGGTGGTCAGGTGCGAGCGGTCGACGTAGAGCCGGTCGACCGGACGGGCCGGGACGGTGGTGGTGCGGGTGACCGGGTTGAGGTCGGCCGAGGGCTGCAGGTACGCGGCGATCCCACCGGCGGCCAGTACGTCGAGCAGGTGCTCGCCGACGCGCGGATCGACGTCGCCGACGACGGCGTACTCGCTCGCGTCGAGCCCGTTGTCCCGCCGTCCCCGGCGGGCACCACCCGCTGACACCCGGACATCCTCCTCAACGCGCCTCGCGGCGCGGCCGCCCATCCCCCGTCGACGTCCGTACGCACGCCGTGCTCTGAATCGTGACACGTCAGGGGCCGGTTCCGGGAGTGCGTTGTGTCGCGTCTTGCAAAGTCACGGCTGCTGCCGCAGGTCGGGGCAGTGCTCCTTTGTCCGTTCTTGCGCGACACGTGCGATCTCGATGATCGTCGGCAGCCGAACTGGCCGTACTGGGCCACGGTGTCGTGGGGCGTGGTGGCAGGTGATGTGCCTGACCGGCGTGGACTACTTCTCGACCCTGTCCTATCTGCCGGGCATCGCGGCGGTCGCGGCCGGGGCGCTGTCTCCGCTGGCGACCCTGTTGATCGTCGCGCTGACGCTGTTCGGCATGCTGCCGATGTACCGGCGGGTGGCGCACGAGAGCCCGCACGGGCAGGGGTCGGTGGCGATGCTGGAGCGGCTGCTGCCGTTCTGGCGCGGCAAGATCTTCGTGCTTGTCCTGCTCGGTTTCGTGGCGACCTCCTGGATCATCACGATCACCCTCTCCTCGGCCGACGCCACCGTGCACCTGCTGGAGAACCCGTACCTGCCCGACGTCCTGCACGGTCCCGCCGTCCCGGTCGTCGTCACCGTGGCGCTGCTGCTCGTCCTCGGCGGCGTGTTCCTGCTCGGCTTCCGCGAGGCGGTGGTGGTGGCCATCCCGCTGGTCGCCATCTTCCTGCTGCTGAACGCGGTGATCGTGGCGGACGCGGTGGTCCGGATCGTCGCCGACCCGCAGATCGTGTCGGACTGGACCGCCGCGCTGACCACCGGCGGCGCCGGGCCGGGTCACGTGCTGCTCACCGCCGTGCTGGCGTTCCCGCTGCTGGTGTTGGGGTTGTCCGGGTTCGAGACCGGGGTCAGCATGATGCCCCTGGTCGCGGCCGACGGTCCGGACAAGCCGGCCCGGTTGGCGGCCCGGATCCGCAACACCCGCCTGCTGCTCACCACCGCCGCGCTGGTCATGTCGGTGTACCTGGTCTCGACCACCTTCGTGACGACGGCGCTCATCCCGGCCGAGGAGTTCCGACCGGGCGGCGGGGCGAACGGCCGGGCGTTGGCCTTCCTGGCGCACACGTACCTGGGCGAGGTGTTCGGCACCGTCTACGACGTGAGCAGCGTGCTCATCCTCTGGTTCGCCGGTGCCTCGGCGATGGCCGGGCTGATCAACATCGTGCCCCGCTACCTGCCGTCGTACGGGATGGCGCCGGAGTGGGCGCGTGCGGTGCGCCCGGTGGTGATCGTCTACACCCTGGTCAGCGTCGCCATCACGATCGCCTTCCGGGCCGACGTCAACGCCCAGGCCGGGGCGTACGCCACCGGCATCCTGGCGATGATGGTCTCCGGCGCGGTGGCGGTGACCATCTCCGCGGCCCGCCACGGCCAGCGCGTCTCCGCGATCGGCTTCACCGTGCTGACCCTGGTGCTGCTGTACGCGCTGCTGGAGAACGTCATCGAGCAACCGGACGGGATCACGATCTCGGTGCTGTTCATCCTCGGCATCATCGCGGTGTCGCTGGTCTCCCGGGTCACCCGGACCACCGAGCTGCGCGCCGAGCGCATCGAGTTCGACGAGCCGGCCCGCCGGTTCGTCACCGAGTCGCTGGCACACGACGGGCAACTGCACCTGATCGCGAACAAGCGGCAGAGTGGCTCGGTGAAGGAGTACACGGTCAAGGAGCGGGCGCAGCGGGGGATGAACCCGGTGCCCGGCGCGGCCGACGTGCTCTTCCTGGAGATCGACGTGGTCGACCCGTCGGAGTTCAGTCAGGTGCTGCGCGTGCACGGGGTCGAGGTGGGCGGCTTCCGGGTGCTGCGGGCCAGCAGCCCGGCGGCGCCCAACGCGATGGCGGCGATCCTGTTGGCCCTGCGCGACGCCACCGGCGTCCGGCCGCACGCGCACTTCGAGTGGTCGGAGGGGAGCCCCATCGCGCACCTGCTGCGCTACCTCATCCTCGGCCGGGGGGACACCCCGCCGGTGGTGCGGGAGATCCTGCGCCGTACCGAGCGGGATCCGCTGCGTCGGCCGGGCATCCACGTCGGCGGTTGACCGGCGGACGCCAATCTGGTGCGGTTAAAGATGAATGACAGCACTATTCACGTTCACACCTTCCTGTCCGTATTGCGGACCTATCGTGACCTTTGGTGGCCGGCGGCACGTCGAGCCCCCCGCGCCCGGATCGGCGCGCGGTCACGTCACGCAGGCAGGCAGGAAGGCAGGCACCGTTGATGTCCACGTACCGAAAAGGAGACCGCGCGGCCCGACCCAGACGGCGGTCCCGATGGGTTCTAGCCGGCGGATTCCTGGCCGGGAGCCTGGTCGTGGGGGCGGCCGGCGTGGCCGGCGTCGCCGCCGCGGCCGACCGTGACCTCTCCCTCCCGGGGCTGGGCCGGCTGAG
>NZ_JAEVHM010000204.1 GCF_016802865.1 Micromonospora parastrephiae
GCCACGCCGTCGGCGCCGGCTCCCGGTGGTGCTGGCTCTCGTGGTGCTGCTGGTGCTCGCCGGCGTCGGGGTCGTCGTGACCAGGCCCGGGCCGGTCGCGGGCTGGCTGGGCGACGACGCCGGGTCCGCGCCGACCGCTGCCGCCGGGAGCCCCGAACCGGACCCGTCGGACGTTCTGGCCGGGCCAGACCCGAACGCTCCCATGCCCAGCCCGGATGGGGTACGAGCCGCGCTGGACCCGCTGGTCGGTGCGGCCGCGCTGGGCAGCCGGGTGAACGTCTCGGTGGCCGACGTGACCTCCGGCCAGACGCTGTTCGGCAAGGGGGCGGACGACGGCACGGTGCCCGCCTCGGTGACCAAGCTGGCGACCGCGGTGACCGTGCTGGCCGCCCGTGGGCCGGGCTACCGGATCCCCACCCGGGCGGTGGCCGGCGCGAAGCCCGGCGAGGTGGTGATCGTCGGCGGTGGGGACCCCACCCTCGCGGTCGACAAGAAGGGCTACTACCCGGGCGCCGCGCGCCTGGACGACCTGGCCGCGCAGGTGCGTACGACGCTCGGCGGCACCGCTCCGACGAGCGTCACCGTCGACGGTTCGGTCTACTCGGGTCCGGTCTACGGCCCGGGCTGGGACCCCGACATCCCCACCGGCGGGTACGGCGGGGCGATGACCGCGCTGATGACCGACGGCGCGCGTGAGGATCCGGGCGCCGCCAGCGGTGGTGCCGTGCGGGTCGCCGAGCCGGACCTGGCCGCCGGCCGGTCGTTCGCCAAGCTGCTCGGCGTACCGGCCGGCGCCGTAAAGCGCGGCACGGCTCCGGCGCCGGCCGCGGCCGGCGGCACCCCGGCGCCCGGCACCGAGTTGGGTGTGGTGCAGTCCCCGCCGCTGATCCGGCTGGTCGACGTCATGATCAGTCAGAGTGACAACCTGGTGGCCGAGGCGCTCGCCCGGCAGGTGGCGCTGGCCCGCAACCAGCCGGCCTCGTTCGACGGGGCCGCCGCCGCGATGGACGCCGAGGTGGCCGAGTTGGGGCTGCCCGCCGAGGAGATCACGCTCTCCGACGGCAGTGGGCTGTCCCGCCGCAACCGGATCAGCCCGTCGCTGCTCACCGACCTCATCCGGCTGGCCGCCAGCCCGGACCATCCGGAACTCGCGGGTGTGTTCGGGGGCCTGCCGGTGGCCGCGTGGTCCGGCACCCTGGACGACCGGTACCGCGGTGCGCCCGGCACCGCAGCCGGGGCGGGCGCCGTGCGGGCCAAGACCGGCACGCTGACCGGGGTGCACGCCATCGCCGGCCTGGTCACCACGAACGACGGCCGGCTGCTCACGTTCGCGGTGCTCACCGACCAGGTGCCCGGTGGCACGGACACCGCCCAACCGGCGCTGGACCGGATCGCCGCGGCGCTGGCCGCCTGCGGCTGCGGCTGACCGTCGGCGGGCCGGCGCGTACCGCGCCGGGGTGCTCCCGGGCACCCGGCGCAGCCGCGACCGACGTCGATCGCCGGCGCGAGCCCGGGCCGGGGTGTCGCGGCGCGGGTACGGTGGGTCCATGGCGCAGTTCGTGGACTGGGATCTGGCCGCCGCCACCGCGGGGGCGTTGAGCAAGTCGGGCCCCCGGGTGTCGTACGCCGAGGCCACCGACGTGGTCGGCGACCTGCGACGGCTGACCGACGAGGCGGCCGGGCACGTGGCCGACTACACAGGGCTGCGGGCGCAGGTGTCGCACCCGCCGGTCCGGGTGGTCGACCGCCGGGACTGGGCCGCCGCGAACATCGCCGGTCTGCGCGAGGTGATCACCCCGCTGGTCAGCCGGCTCTCCGGTGACAAGTCGCCCGGCGCGTTGACCGAGGCGATCGGGTCCCGGCTGACCGGGGTGCAGGCCGGCACCGTGCTGGCCTACCTTTCCGGCCGGGTGCTGGGCCAGTACGAGGTCTTCTCCGCCGAACCCGGCCAGTTGCTGCTGGTCGCACCGAACATCGTCGAGGTGGAGCGCAAGCTCGGCGCCGACCCGCGGGACTTCCGGCTCTGGGTGTGCCTGCACGAGGTCACCCACCGGACCCAGTTCACCGCGGTGCCGTGGATGCGGGCGTACTTCCTCAGCGAGGTGCAGGCTTTCGTGGACGCCTCGTCCAGCGGCGGCGAGCACCTGACCGAGCGACTGCGGCGGGGGGTCGCCACCTTGTCCGAGGCGGTCCGCGATCCGGAGGGCCGGACCAGCGTGCTGGACATCGTGCAGACCCCGGCGCAGCGGGCCGTCCTGGATCGGCTGACCGCGCTGATGACGCTGCTGGAGGGGCACGCCGAGTTCGTGATGGACGGCGTCGGCCCGCAGGTGATCCCCAGCGTGGAGCGGATCCGAGCGTCGTTCAACCGGCGCCGTGAGGCGGGCAACCCGCTGGAGAAGGCGATCCGTCGGCTGCTCGGGGTGGACGTGAAGATGCGCCAGTACGCCGAGGGGCGCAAGTTCGTGCACGGTGTGGTCGAGCGGGTCGGCATGGACGGGTTCAACTCGATCTTCAACTCGCCCCTGACCCTGCCCCGGCTCTCCGAGCTGGGTGACCCGGACGCCTGGGTGGCCCGGGTGCACGGCCCGGCCGGCACCTTCCCGGCCGCCGGCTGACCCGCCCGCCGGTGGCTGCGCTCGCCCCGCCGGTGGCCGCGATCCGGGTGGCGGTTCGTCGCGCGCTGACCGGTCTGCCGGGTGACGGGCCGGTGCTGGTCGCCTGCTCCGGTGGTGCCGACTCGCTCGCCCTGGCGGCGGCCACCGCGTTCGTCGCCCCCCGGCTGGGTCACGCGGCGGGGCTTGTCACGGTCGACCACGGCCTCCAGGACGGCTCGGCAGAGCGTGCCGAGGCGGTGGCGGCGTGGGCCCGGGAGGCCGGCTTCGCGCCGATCGTGGTCGCCCGGGTGGAGGTGGCCGGGCGTCCGGGTGGTCCGGAGGCCGCCGCGCGGGAGGCCCGGTACCAGGCGTTGACCGAGGTGGCGCGGCAGCACGAGGCGGTGGCCGTGCTCACCGGGCACACCCGCGACGACCAGGCGGAGACCGTGCTGCTCGCGCTCGCCCGGGGCGCCGGCCCGCGCGGGCTGGCCGGAATGCCCGCCCGGCGGGACCTGTCCGGTGTGCCGCTGCTACGCCCGCTGCTGGAGATCGGCCGGGAGCAGACCCGCGCCGCGTGCGTCGTGCTCGGCTTGCAGCCGTGGCAGGACCCGCACAACACCGACCCGTCGTACGCCCGGTCCCGGGTGCGGGCCGACGTGCTGCCGGCGCTGGTGCGGGCGCTCGGGCCCGGCGTGCTGGACAACCTCGCGCGTACGGCTCGGCTGGTGGCGGCCGACAACGCCGCCCTCGACGAGTTGGCGGAGACGGCGCTGGCGGCAGCCCGGCATCCCGAGGGTGGGCTCGGGGTGCCGGAGCTGGTCGACCTGCCCCCCTCCGTACGCGGTCGCGTGCTGCACACCTGGGCGCGTGAGCTGGGTGCCCTGCCGGGTGCCCTGTCCCATCGGCACGTCGCCGCCCTGGACGCTCTGGTCACCGACTGGCACGGCCAGGGCCCGGCAGACCTGCCGGGGGGTGTCCGGGTACTCCGCCGCGCCGGCCGACTGTCGCCCGTCGCCTCGGGCTGAGAGCCCCCGCTCAGGCGCTGTGCGCGCGGTCCCGGAAGGTGGTCCGGTAGCTGTGCGGGGTGGCGCCGACCCGGCGGCTGAAGTGGTGCCGCAGCGCCGCCGCGTCGCTGAAGCCGGCCTGGTCGGCGACCGCCTCCACGCTCAGCGGGGTCTCCTCCAGCAGCCGTCGGGCGAGCAGCACCCGCTGGTTGGTGAGCCAGTCGTGTGGGGTGGTGCCGGTCTCGGCGCGGAACCGGCGGGCGAACGTGCGCGGAGCCATCCCGGCCCGGGCGGCCAACTCCTCCACCGTGATCGTCCGGTCCAGGTGTCCCATCAGCCACTCCAGCACCGGCTCCAGGGTGGGCGCCTCGGGCGCCTTCGGGATGGGTGCCTCGACGTACTGTGACTGGCCGCCGTCGCGGTGCGGCGGGACCACCATCCGCCGGGCCAGCCGGGTCGCGGTGGTCGACCCGTGCTCCTGGCGGATCAGGTGCAGGCAGGCGTCGATGCCGGCCGCCGTGCCGGCGCTGGTGAGCAACCGGCCGTCCTGGACGTAGAGGGAGTTGCAGCGCACCCGGGCGCGCGGATGTTGGCGTTGCAGCTCGTCCACGTACCGCCAGTGGGTGGTGCACTCCCGGTCGTCGAGCAGCCCGGCCTCGCCGAGCAGGAAGGCGCCGGAGCACACGCTGAACAGGTGCGCGCCACGGGCGTCGGCGCGGCGCAGCGCGTCGAGCACCGGGCCCGGAACGACGGTCCCCTGACCGTGTGCGGGGACGGCCACCAGGTCGGCCTCCTCCACCGGGCCCAGGTCGGCGTGCGGGGTGAGGTGGAAGCCGGACGAGGTGCGTACCGCCCCGCCGTCCGGGCTGCACAGCTGAAAGTGGTAGCCGGGGAATCCGTCGGCCGTCCGGTCGGTGCCGAACACCTCGGCGAGCACTCCGAGCTCGAAGGGGGCGACCTGGTCGAGGACGAGGACGGCGACGTTGCGAAGCATGTGACGAGGGTAACCCGAGCGGTGGCAGTAAATCGATGCTCAGTGGCATCACTGCCACTGTCCCGGCGGAGCGAGGGGCCGCAGACTGGTGTCAGTTCGGTGCGCACCGGCGGCGAAACCGACAGCAACCATGCGAAAGCGAGCGCCGCCATGGAGTTCCTGCTCTTCCTCCTGTTCCTCGTCCTGCTCGTCGGCGCCTCGGCGGCCGGCTTCACTGCGGACAGTCACGATTCGGCCGACTGGAAGCCCAGCGACGACGGCCGCCGCTGGCGGTCACGTACCAGCTGATGTGTTTATTGTTTTATGTGGTGAAAAATCCCGGGCGGACCGCGCCAAAAGGTGCGGCCCCGCCGACGGAGGCCATCCGACGTACGGCAGGCTAGGAGTCATGGCTGACGGCTCCTGGTACGACGCCGACATCGACCACGTGATCATTTCCGAGGCGCAGATCCGCGAGAAGACGGCGGAACTCGCCAAGCAGGTCTCCGCCGACTACGCCCACGTGGGCGACGGACTGCTGCTGGTCTGCGTGCTCAAGGGCGCGGTGATGTTCATGGCGGACTTCGCGAGGGCGTTGGGCCGCAACGGCCCCCCGGCCGAACTCGACTTCATGGCCATCTCCTCCTACGGCCAGGGCACGACCTCCTCGGGCGTGGTCCGCATCCTCAAGGACCTGGACCGGGACATCGCCGGTCGGCACGTCGTGGTCGTGGAGGACATCGTCGACTCCGGGCTGACGCTCTCCTGGTTGCTGCGCTACCTGGAGTCCCGCTCGGCGGCGAGCGTCGAGGTTGTCGCGCTCTTCCGCAAGCCGGACGCGGTCAAGGTGCCGGTCCCGGTGAAGTACGTCGGCTTCGACATCCCCACCGAGTTCGTCGTCGGATACGGCCTGGACTTCGGTGAGCGTTACCGGGAGCTGCCGTACGTCGGTGTGCTCAAGCCCGAGGTCTACGCGCGCTCCTGACGGCCCGTGGTGGCCGCAGCGTGACGGTGTGAGGCCAAATCGCATCGGCACCCGTCAAGCCGACGTTCAGCGGGCTCTCAGCTGTTCCGGTTACCGTGGAGCCCGGTGGCGCGGAAGTTACTCCGCGTCCGGCCCCCTCGACCGCGTGACCGGGCGTTCGGGTGGCCGGGTCGGACTCCCCGCCACGCCGGTTTTGGCCCGGACCCGTCGTACGTTGGTGCGGGGCTGGTGGGCCTGCCCACGGTGTGCGCCGTCGATGTCGAAGGTGCGCCAAGTGCGGGGCTCGCAAGCTCACTCCTCGCGTACACGCGGCTTTTGATGGTGCACGACTGCGGGGCTCGCAAGCTCACTCCTCGCGTACACGGTGTACCGTCGAATGACCGCGACGCGGCAGTTTGGCGTCTCGGGGTCGAGGCCGGCCCGCACGGCGGCTCCGGCTGCCGCTCACCGCGGCGACACCATCAGACGGTCAGGACGTCGATCAGGAGGATGCGGGCGCCCCGGCGCTCGACAACAGTATGGAACGTACGCGTTTCTTCCGCCGACCGGTGGTCTGGATCATCCTGGTCATCCTCGGCGCCGTTGTGCTCAGTCAGCTGTTCACCGCTGGTCCCAGCTACCACCGCGTGGACACTTCCGTTGCGCTCGACCAGCTGCACACCGCCAAGATCAACAAGGTGGTCTTCCAGGACAAGGAGCAGACGCTCCAGCTCGACCTGGCCCAGAAGACGAAGTTCGGCGAGACCACCACCAACAAGATCGAGGCCCAGTTCCCGTACCAGGCTGGCGACCAGGTCTGGAACGAGGTGCTGGACGCCAAGGCGGCGAACCGGGTCACCGGCCCGGCCGACGCCAAGGTCTCGTCGGACAGCATCTGGATGAGCCTGCTCATCAACCTGCTGCCGATCGCGCTGCTCGTGCTTCTGCTGCTGTTCTTCATGTCGCAGATGCAGGGCGGCGGCTCCCGCGTGCTCAACTTCGGCAAGTCCAAGGCGAAGATGATCACCAAGGACACGCCGAAGACGACCTTCGCGGACGTCGCGGGCGCCGAGGAGGCCGTCGAGGAACTGCACGAGATCAAGGACTTCCTGCAGAACCCGGCGAAGTACCAGGCCCTCGGTGCCAAGATCCCGAAGGGTGTGCTGCTGTTCGGCCCGCCCGGTACCGGCAAGACGCTGCTGGCCCGCGCGGTCGCCGGCGAGGCCGGGGTGCCGTTCTACTCCATCTCCGGCTCCGACTTCGTGGAGATGTTCGTCGGTGTCGGCGCCAGCCGGGTCCGTGACCTCTTCGAGCAGGCCAAGGCGAACGCCCCGGCGATCGTCTTCGTCGACGAGATCGACGCCGTCGGTCGGCACCGTGGCGCCGGCATGGGCGGCGGTCACGATGAGCGCGAGCAGACGCTCAACCAGCTGCTCGTCGAGATGGACGGCTTCGACACCAAGGGCGGCGTCATCCTGATCGCGGCCACCAACCGACCGGACATCCTCGACCCGGCGCTGCTGCGCCCGGGCCGGTTCGACCGGCAGATTCCGGTGGACGCCCCCGACATGGAGGGCCGCAAGGCCATCCTGCGGGTGCACGCCAAGGGCAAGCCGTTCACGCCCGACGTCGACCTCGACTCGGTGGCACGGCGTACCCCGGGCTTCAGCGGCGCCGACCTGGCCAACGTGATCAACGAGTCCGCCCTGCTCACCGCCCGCAAGGACCAGCGGGCGATCACCAACGACTCGCTCGAAGAGTCGATCGACCGGGTCATCGCCGGTCCGCAGCGACGGACCCGGGTGATGAGCGACCAGGAAAAGAAGATCACCGCGTACCACGAGGGTGGACACGCGCTGGTCGCCTGGGCTCTGCCGCACGCCGCCCCGGTGCACAAGGTGACGATCCTGTCCCGTGGTCGTTCCCTCGGCCACACCCTGGTGCTGCCGACGGAAGACAAGTACACCCAGACGCGCGCCGAGATGATCGACACCCTGGCGTACGCGCTGGGCGGTCGGGCCGCCGAGGAGCTGGTCTTCCACGAGCCCACCACCGGTGCCGGCAACGACATCGAGAAGGCCACCCAGCTGGCCCGCGCGATGATCACGCAGTACGGCATGAGCTCCAAGCTCGGTGCGATCAAGTACGGCACCAGCGGGGACGAGCCGTTCCTCGGCCGCAACATGGGCCACGAGCGGGACTACTCGGACTCGGTGGCCGCCGAGATCGACGGCGAGATGCGGGCCCTGGTCGAGCTGGCACACGACGAGGCCTGGGAGATCCTGGTGGAATACCGGGACGTCCTGGACAACATCGTGCTCGAGCTGATCGAGAAGGAGACCCTCTCCACGGCCGACATGGCGCGGATCTGCGCTCGGGTGGTCAAGCGTCCGCCGCTGGCGCCGTACAACGGCTTCGGCAAGCGGCAGCCCTCCACCGAGCCGCCCGTGCTCACCCCCGCGGAAAAGGACGCGCTCAAGGCGCAGGCCCAGGCCGACGGCGCGCAGGCGTCCGTCGGTGGGGCAGCGTCCAACAACTCGGACGGTACGCACTGAGCGACGACCCGACGGCCAGCTCCCCCCACCGGGAGCTGGCCGTCTCCGCGACCGAGCCCGACGGCGACGACGGGCTGGACTACGTGGCCGCCCGGCTGATCAGCGGCCGGCTGACCGGCCGGCCGGTCGAGGACGCGGTCGACCTGGGCCGCATCGAGAAGGCGGTCCGGGAGATCCTCATCGCGGTCGGCGAGGACCCGGACCGCGACGGACTCCAGCAGACACCCGCCCGGGTCGCCCGCGCGTACGCCGAACTCTTCGCCGGCCTGCGGGTCGACCCGGCCCAGGTGCTCAGCACCACCTTCGAGGCCAACCACGAAGAGCTGGTGATCGTCCGCGACATCGACGTGATGAGTCTGTGCGAGCACCACCTGCTGCCGTTCCGCGGCAGCGCGCACATCGGCTACATCCCCGGCCCGGACGGGCGGATCACCGGCCTGTCGAAACTGGCCCGGCTGGTCGAGGTCTTCGCCCGCCGACCCCAGGTGCAGGAGCGGCTCACCTCCCAGGTCGCCGACCTGCTCATGAGCAAGCTCGCCCCGCGCGGCGTCGTCGTCGTGCTCGAATGCGAGCACATGTGCATGGCCATGCGCGGCATCCAGAAGTCAGGTGCGAAGACCATCACGTCGGCCGTGCGCGGAATACTGCAAACGGACTCCAAGTCACGCGCCGAGGCGATGGCGTTGATCATCCCCCGCTGACAGCCGGACGCGACACGGCCGGCCGACCCTCCCGGGTGGCCGGCCGTTCCGTGCCGGGGGTCAGCCGGCCAGCAGGGCCAGCAACAGGGCGGCCGTGACCAGCACCGCCGGCACCAGGCAGACCAGCGCGCCGAAGCGCACCGTACGGTCCAGATGCTCACCCGGGTCGGGCCGGAACACCCGCCCGACACCCAGCCAGGCGACCACGAAGGCCACCGCCGGCATCGGCAGCCCGCAGATCAACGCGGCGACGCTCGCCGCGCCCGCGCCGGTCGCCGCGTACACCACAACCTGGATCAGCGGCACCAGCAGCGCCAGCGGCCCGTACACCAGAAGGTTGCGCACCCGGGCGGGCCAGGACCCCGGCCGGAGCCGGCGCGCGCGGCCAGCGCCGCGTCCGCA
>NZ_JAEVHM010000205.1 GCF_016802865.1 Micromonospora parastrephiae
GTCGACCTGGCGGCGCGGCGCTGGCGGACACCGCCGGGCCCGGCCGGCTGGGGACCGCCGGCGTGCCCGGGGTGGGGGCCACACTGGGCGCCAGCGTCGGGGAGGTGCTCGGCGCCGCACCGCCGCCGAGCAGGTCGTCGACGATCTGCCCGACGCCCCCGAGGAGGTCGCCGACCGGCCCCGAGGTGGTCGACGGGGATGGCGCGGGCGCCAGGGCGAGGGTCAGCACGAGGGCGACGACAGCAGGCATGGGCCCCACCTCGGATGTGTCGATGTGCCAGGCACGGTACCGCATGACGGTCACGTGTGGGTGACACATCGGCGTGGTGGTCGGGAACGCGTGTCACGTCCCCGACCACCGGGTCTCCACAGTGGTCAGGCCGGTAGGCCGCCGACCTGGGTGGAGATCCAGGACCGGATGGACGGCAGATCCACGTAGATGGACGGGCCGGTGGCGCAGGTCGAGTTGCTGTTGCCGGCCCGACTGGTCGCGCCGATCAGGTTCCACACCCCGTTGACCCGGCGCACCTGCGGCCCGCCCGAGTCCCCGTAGCAGGCGCCGGAGGTGCCGTTGGTGTTGTTGGTGCAGATCTCGTACGGGCCGTTGATGCCGGAGCACCGGCTGTCGGCCACGATGGACGTGTCCAGCTCGTTGGCGACCGCCGGGGCCGAGCCGCAGCCCGGCCGGGGGCAGGTCTGACCCCAGCCGATGATCCGGGTGGCGGTGCCGACCGCGCCGGACGTGCTCGGGATGGGAGCCGGGGCGTAGCTGACCTGGCTGGCGAGTTGCAGCAGCTTGACGTCGACGCTCGGGTGGTTGACCGCGCGGGTCACCCCGACCACCGTGCCACCGCTGGTGCGGTTGACGCTGCCGACCCGCACCGAGGACGGCGTCGAGCAGTGCTTGGCGGTGACCGCCCAGTTGGCCTTGACCAGCGTGCCGGTGCAGCCGGAGACGTAGACCATGAACGGGTAGTTCTCCGAGGCCGGCCTTCCGCCGACGACCGTCGGGCCGATGTCACCGGCCTCGTTCCAGGTGTACGTCATGCCGGCGGCGGGGGCGGCCAGGGTGCCGGCGAACAGCGAGTTCACCCGGGACGCCTCGGCCGAACTGGGGTTCGCGTTACGGCAGGAGACCGGGGCGCTGCTGCCGGACATCAGATCGGTGCAGAGGCCGGTGCGCCGGTCCGGCAGGCCGAGGATGTGACCCAGTTCGTGGGCGGCGATCCGGTTGCGGTCGTACCCCTGGTTGACGGCGGTGCGGCCCATCCAGATCCGGCCCGAGCCGAGGCCGGTCGGCTGCGCCCGGGGCCAGCCGTCGTCGACGTAGATGGTGATGCTGGCCGGGGTGCCGGGCTGGAGGCGGACGGTGCTGACCCGGCTGTTCCAGATCTGCGCCGCCTGGTCGAAGTTGGTGCGGAACTCGCCGGTGCGGCTCGCGTCGTAGTAGACGGTCCGCACGGCGGCGGCCGGCGCGCCGCTGGCGAGCTGCACGCCGGCCACCGCCAGCACGGCCGCCAGCACGGCCTGCGCCGTTCGTCTCAGTTGTCGTCGGTACATCACGCACTCCCCTGCGGTCGTCCGACGACGCCCGGTCGCCGGCCATTGATGTACGTGAATGTTAGGACGACGGCCGCCGATGTCCGGCATAGCGGAATCGTCATACCGGCTCGGTGAACTCAGCGGCGGACTCCGACCGCCTGGAGGAGCGTTCATCCGTCCGGCGAGGGAGAGAAACGTAATCGTTTCGTCCACCCCATGCGACGCAAGTCATAAAACCCTGCACGAACGCCGACCTGCGCACTAGGGTCGGTACGACATCGTTTCACGGGGGTGCGGGATGCTGGGCGGTCAGCAGGTGGGTGCGGGTGCCGGAGTTCCGGCGGCCCGGAGCGCGCGGTGCTCCGACAGCGACCTGTTCGCCGTGGTCCTCGACCTGCTGCGCGAGGTCGGCTTCGACCGGATGACCATCGACGCCGTCGCCGCCCGCGCCCACGTGAGCAAGGCCACCATCTACCGACGCTGGGACGGCAAGGCCGAGTTGGTCGTCGCCGCCCTGCGCGACCGACACGTCGGCGTGCACAACCCTCCCGACACCGGTTCCCTGCGCGGTGACCTCATCGAGTTGCTGCGCGCCACGGCCGCGATCTGCGTGGCCGACTGCGACCTGATGCAGGCGTTGACCTTCGCCATGCGGACCAATCCCGAACTGGAGCGCCTGGTACGTCACCAGGTGCTACCCGCCGGGCGGGTGGCCAGCACCGCCATCCTGGTCCGGGCCGCCGCCCGGGGAGACATCCCACCCGAGGCCGGCGAACGGGAGCTGTTCCACGATCTGGCGCCCGCGCTCACCATGTCCCGCATCGTCGCGCACGGCCTGCCCGCCGATGACGCGTTCCTCACCCAGGTCGTCGACCAGGTGTTGATCCCGGTGCTCCGCTACCACGCCGACCGCCCGTCCCAGGCCTGATCCATCGACGTACGCAACACGGAAGGCTTCACCATGCCCGGAACTACCTCGACCGCCCCCGGCGCATCCGGCGCCGGGACGTCGACAGGCGCGCCGCACCCGCGGCGCTGGATCGCGCTGGCGGTCATCGCGATCTCGCAGCTGATGGTGGTCCTGGACGCCACCATCGTGAACATCGCCCTGCCCCAGGCCCAGGCCGACCTGGGAATCACCGACGCGAACCGGCAGTGGGTGATCACCGCCTACACGCTGGCCTTCGGTGGCCTGCTGCTGCTCGGCGGCCGGATCGCCGACTACTGGGGCCGTAAGCGCACCTTCCTGGTCGGCATGACCGGTTTCGCGCTGGCCTCCGCGCTGGGCGGTCTGGCCACCACCGGTGGGATGCTCTTCGCCGCCCGCGCGTTGCAGGGCGCCTTCGGCGCGCTGCTCGCCCCGGCCGCGTTGGCGCTACTCACCGTCCTGTTCACCGAGGCCACCGAGCGGGCCAAGGCATTCGCGGTGTACGGCGCCATCGCCGGCGGCGGTTCGGCGGTGGGTCTGCTGCTGGGCGGGGTGCTCACCGAGTACGCCGACTGGCGCTGGTGCCTGCTGGTCAACATCCCGGTGGCCGCCATCGCCATCGCCTTCGCGATCCCGCTGGTGCCGGAGAGCCGGGCACACGGCAACACCCGCTACGACGTGCCCGGCGCGGTCGTGGTGACCGCCGGCCTGGTCTCCCTGGTGTACGGCTTCACCAAGGCCGCCGAGGACGGCTGGGACGCCACCGCGACGCTCGGGTTCATCGCCGCCGGAGTGGTGCTGCTCGCCGCCTTCGTGGTGATCGAGCTGCGCTCCAACCACCCGCTGCTGCCGCTGCGGATCATCCTGGACCGCAACCGGGGTGGGGCGTACCTCGCCTCCACGCTGATCGGGGCCGGCCTGTTCGGCGCGTTCCTCTTCCTGACCTTCTACTTCCAGGTGGTACTGCAGTACAAGCCCCTCGAGGCCGGGCTCGCGTCGCTGCCGGTCACCGCGGGTGTGCTGATCGCGGCGGGTGGCGCCAGCCAGCTGATGCCGCGGGTGGGCGCCAAGCCGCTGATGGTCGGTGGCGCCGTGCTCGCCGCCGCGGCCATGCTGGTACTGACCCAGATCGACGTGGACACCTCGTTCCTCACCCTCCTGCTGCCCGCCCAGGTCGTCCTCGGCATGGGTCTGGGCTTCACCTTCGTGCCGCTGTCCAGCCTCGCCCTGGTGGGGGTGCCCAATCACGACGCCGGCGCGGCCAGCGCGACGCTGAACGCCACCCAGCAGATCGGCGGCTCGTTGGGCACCGCGCTGCTGAACACCTTCTACACCAGCGCGGTCGCCGCGTACCTGGTCGGTCGGGCGCCGAACCCGGTCAACCAGATCGAGGCGCTGGTGCACGGCTACCGCGTGGCGTTCGCCTGGGGCGCCGCCCTGATCGTGCTCGCCGGGCTGGCCACGCTGGTCCTGGTGAAGGTGCGCAAGGAGGACATCCCGACCGGCAACACCGTGCACATGGGCTGAGCCGAGCGACGTGGCCGCCGGCCAACCACCCCGACCGTGGGTGTCCGGCCGGCGGCCCCCGTCCGGTAGTGCCCCCAGGACCGTCGAGAGTCCGCTTGAGGAGAGCCATGTCCAGCACTGCCGACCAGATCATCACCGCTCTGCGCGCGGGTCACGAGGAACTCGCCGCGCTCGTTCGGGACCTCAAGGAAGACGACCTGCTCCGGCCCTCCGGGGCCAGTGAGTGGCAGGTGTCGCAGGTGCTCAGCCACCTGGGCAGCGGCGCGGAGATCAACCTCGCGGCGCTGACCGCCGCGCGCACGGGCGCGCCCGCTCCGGACGACGACTTCAACCGCGGCGTCTGGCAGCACTGGGACGCGCTGCCCCCGGCCGAACACGCCGCCGGCTTCCTCGCCGCCAACGAGCGGCTCGTCGAGGCGTACGAGTCGTTGGACGCCGGGACCCGGGCCTCGCTGCGGATCGACCTGGGCTTCCTGCCGGAGCCCGCCGCTACCGGCCGCCGACCCGAGGGGCGAGCGTCAACTCGGTCCCCAACACGCACTCAGCCTCGCAGGTACTCCTCCCAGGTCACCTTCGGCGATACGACGGGTCCGTCGTCGGCGGCCCGGTTGGCCAGGCCGTTGAGGCCCAGGTAGTAGTCACCGGCCTGATGCTGGGCCGGAGCGGACTGGTCCGTGTCGGCCAGGGCGACCGCGTGGATGTGGTACGGCCAGTCCCCCTGGCTGGGCGTACGGAGCCACGCCGCGAAGCCGACCCGGCGCAGCTGCCGTACCACGGTGGTCCGGTAGGTGGTCGACATGCCGCTCACCGACAGGTCCAGCGCGCCGCCGCCGGCGTGTGTGCCGGCGGAGTCGGGATCGCTGGTGCTGTAGGAGCCCTGCGTGACCGTCAACTGGCCACCCAGCAGGCGTTCGGCCTCCAGCAGCATCGCCTTCGTCCGGGTGTTCATCTGGGCCGAGCGGAACGTGACGGTGCTGCCCGGGTTCAGCACGCGGATCACGTCGAACCGCGCCGCACCGAGCAGCTGCAGCGAGGTCGGGCCGGGCAGCCCGGTGGCGTCGAGCCCCGAGTATCCGAGGGACCGCTGGTAGGCGGCGTAGGCGGCGACGGTGCTGGTGCCGAAGTGGCCGTCGACGTAGGTGTCGGCGAGCAGCCCTCGATCGCGTAGGGCACGCTCGACCAGCAGCACGCTGTCCCTGCTGCCGGCCGTGATGGCGGTGTCCGCGCGGCGCGGGTCGATCTGCGCGGCCTTGATCAGCGCCTCCATGTCGACCTGCGGAAGGGCGGCGGCGCCGGGGGCCGGCAGCACCTGCCCGGCTGCCGCGCCGCCGATCGTTGCTGCCGCGGCGAGCGTAGCAGGTGTCTTCTCGTCAGCATCGCTTCTCC
The DNA here is from genome assembly GCF_016802865.1 of Micromonospora parastrephiae. Taxonomy (GTDB): domain Bacteria; phylum Actinomycetota; class Actinomycetes; order Mycobacteriales; family Micromonosporaceae; genus Micromonospora; species Micromonospora parastrephiae. The sequence goes on from NZ_JAEVHM010000205.1 coordinate 5,384, forward strand.
AGGTCTCGAGGAATCCGTGGGGTCACCAGGCGGCCGGCAGGTAGGCGACCGACCAGCCGCGGTAGGAGTCGTGGTCGAGGTAGCCGGCCACGCCGACGCCGCCGCCCACCGAGGTGCCGATGACCTTGCCCTCGCCCAGGCTGATCGCGACGTGCCCGCTGCCGACGGAGTTGTGGTACCAGACGAGCGCGCCGCGCGGGGGGATGCCCGAGGTCTTCAGGTAGCCGTGGCTGCTCTCCCAGTCGCCGCCGATCTCCGCGGTGTTCCACCCCGAGCCACCCCACCCGTACGCCTGGGCGACGAAGGCGAGGCAGAGGTTCTCATAGGAGGTCGAGCCGTTGCGCTGGAAGGCCCAGTCGATCGCGCCGTTGGCCGAGCGCGGGTTCGTCTTGGACGACGGCTCGTCGCCCACGTAGACGCAGCTGTCGACGACCTGGCCGTCCGAGCCGGTGTAGACGTAGGCGTCGGAGACCATCCCGCCGTTGGAGAGGAAGTCCCACGTCGTCGTGGTGCCGTACGTGCCGGTGACCGACTGGCCCGTGGTCTGGCAGAGCAGCGTGACCGTCGCGCCGTCAGCCACCGTACGCCAGGAGTCGTAGGTGGCGCCGGGGCCCGAGCGGACGCTCAACGCCGTGCCGGCGGTGTTCACGGTGCCGCTGGCGGAGCTGGCGTACGCCTGGGCGACGCCGGGGGTGGTGCCCACCGCGACGGCGGCCAGTGTGGCCGCGATCACGATCCTGCGCGCAGCCCGCGGGCGCGACACATCGAGGAGTTTCCACATGACGATGAAGGTACGTCATCCTGGCGGTTTTTTCCGCACCTTCGGAGATGAATGAAGAGAACTTCCGGCGACGGTGGGACGAATCGCGGAAGCAGCCGTTCCCGTCGACCTCGACCTCGAACAGCCCGATCGCGATGTCGTCGAAGACCCGACCGGGCAGCGCGTCGAGCCGCTCGACGAGGCGGGCCTCCGCCCGGTCGACGGAGGCCCCTCGCCTTCACTCGTGCCGGCGGGACGGTACCGCCTTCGGACCTACGGCTGCGGCACCAGCCGGAAGGACTGCGCCGCCGTACCGTTGCAGGTGTACTGGACGAGCTGGACGCTGTCCGCCGTGGACGCTCCCGGCACGTCGAGACACTTGCCGCTGTTGCGGTTGACCAGCCGGTAGTAGCCGCCGCCCTCGGCTTCCGCCCGCCACTGCTGGTTGTTGCCGCCGCTGAAGGACCAGAGCTGGACGGGTGCCGAGTCGGCGGTCGACCTGTCGGTCACGTCGAGCACCTGGGCGCTGTTGGTGCGGTTGTTGACCCGCAGGTAGCCGCCGCTGGTCGGCGCGAACTGGTACTGCTGGGCGGCGCTGCTGTTGCAGGCGTACTGCTGGATGGCGGTGCCGTTCGCGGTGCCGGCGGCCCGCGCGTCCACGCACTTGCCGCTGCCCCGGTTGACCACGGTGTGCCAGGCGGTCGGCGAGATCGGGCCGTCGGTAGGCGGGGGCGTCGTCGGAGGCACGGTGCCGACCCCGGCGAGCCAGTGCAGCCCATCGATCAGGAGCCGGTTCTGCTCAGGGCTGTCGAAGGTGGACGACAACCCCGTGTTGGTGCTGTAGTCCATCGCGTTGTGGCCAAAGTTGGCGTACAGCATCCTGTACTGCCGGTTGCTCCACACCAGCGGGTAGTAGCCGCCGTACCAGGACTGGTTGGGGTCCGTGCCGACCGGGAAGCTGGACGGGTCGACCGAGGCGAGGATGTCGATGTTGGGGTTCTGCCGCAGGTCGTTGCTCCAGGAGTACCACTCGCTGACCGAGGACGGGAACGTGGCCGGGAGGTTCCGGGTGGCGGCGTGGTTGCGGTTGTCGGCGCGCATGGTGACCCGGGTGGGTCCCCAGGTGTTCGTCTGGAACGAACCGGTGCCGAGGAAGGTGTTGTAGTACCAGCTCCAGCTCGACGGGTTGGTGGTGAACGCGCTGACGTGGAAGCCGAACCACGCCCCGCCGTTCTGCATGTACTGCTGGAACGCGGCGCGCTGCGCGGTGGGCGGCGCGTCGTCGAGGAACATGATGACCTTGTACTGGGCCAGGTTGGCGGTGTTCAGCAGGCTCCAGTTGGTGGTGGCCTCCCAGGAGAAGCCGTACTGGGCGGCGGCCTGTGGGAACCAGGCGCGGGCGTCGCGGTCGAAGTCGATGTGGGCGGCGTCCCAGGTGCCGTTGTAGAAGGCCAGGACCTTGAACGTCGGCGCGGCCTGCGCGGGACGCGAGGCGTTGACGGCGAGGCCGACGCTCAGCGCGACGACGAGCGCGACGAACACCGACAGGATCCTTCTGGTACGGACGGAGAGTTCTGCGATCACCTGATCGTCCCTTCGGTCGGGACGCGCGCCGCCGCGTCGACGTGAAATCTGTTCACAAGGTTTACAGATAGACGAGAGATTATGCGTTGTCGCCGGGTGGCGTCAATCGCAGGCCGGCCGATCGGGTGGGATTCCTGCGGCAACGGGTACCCCCGCCGGATGACCAGCCCGGACGCCGTCGACGTCGACCAGCCACTCGCCGTGGAGGTACCCGCCGCGCCACACGACGCCAGCGGCGAGCGGGTGCCCATCCGCGACCTGGCCGGGCTCGCACCCCCGGCCCACCCGGCGCGCCGCTGGACCCCACGCCGGGTCGTGGTCACGCCGGCCGCACTGGAACACCCCCACGGCCAACGGATCATCGCCCGCGTGCGGGCGCAGGGCATCGAGGTGGAACACCTGCGATCCAACCGGCTCACCGGGGTACGCGGCCAGACCGACCGGGAGACGTACGCCCGGGCCAAGGCGACCATGGCGATCGTGGTGAGCCCGCCCTCGCGGCGCGCCCTGCAACCCATCGCGCCCAGCGCCGACTGGCGGGTCGACCTGGCCGAGGGCTGCCCGGCGCACTGCCAGTACTGCTATCTCGCCGGTTCGCTCTCCGGCCCGCCGGTGACCCGGGTGTACGCGGACCTCGACGACATCCTGGCCGGGCTGGCCGAATACGTCGGGCGCGGCACCGTGACCAGCCGCAACGCGCGGCGCGCCGACGAGGGCACCACCTTCGAGGCGTCCTGCTACACCGACCCACTCGCGTTGGAACACCTGACCGGCAGTTGGCGGCGCGCGGTGCAGCACTTCGCCGACTGGGACGCGCCGGTGCAGCTGCGCTGGACCACGAAGTACGCCGACGTGGACACCTTCGTCGGGCTGCCACACGCCGGCCGGACCCGGGTCCGGTTCAGCGTCAACTGCGCCCCGGTCAGCGAGCGGTTCGAGGGCGGCACCGCCCGCGTACCGGAGCGACTGGCCGCGCTACGCCGACTCGCGCTCGACGGCTACCCGGTCGGGCTCACCATCGCGCCGATCATCGCCCTGCCCGACTGGCGGGAACGCTACGGCGAACTGCTCGCCCAGGTCGCCGCGGCGGTCGACGGGGTGCCCGAGCTCGACCTGACCGCCGAGCTGATCACCCACCGGTTCACGCCCGGCAGCAAGGAGGTGCTGCTCGGCTGGTATCCGCGTACCCGACTGGAGATGGACGAGGAGTCGCGCAGCCGCAAACACGGCAAGTTCGGCGCGGTGAAGTACGTGTACCCCCGCGAGACGATGGCCGAGCTGCGCGGCTGGTTCCACGCCGAGCTGACCGCACGCCTACCAGCCTGCCAAATCCTCCTACCTGGACCTAACCCACCCCACCCCACCCCACCCCACCCTCCAGCGTCCGA
>NZ_JAEVHM010000206.1 GCF_016802865.1 Micromonospora parastrephiae
GGAAGGAGCTCGTGACTAAATTTCGAGTCGCTGCGTGTTCTGCCAGCTCAGCCCAAAGCTGGAACTCTCGAACATTGGCCGCGAGGTCGACGTAGTATGGCGTGCCCGGCGGGCTCGTCGTCGCCGCCGTCCAGCGGCGCGATCGTGATCAGGGGCTGGCCGACCGGGCGTACCTCACCCGCCGCGCCGTGCAGGGTGACGACCCGGCCGGCGTACGGGCAGGGCACGTCGACGACGGCCTTGGCGGTCTCCACCTCGACCACGCTCTGGTCGACCGTGACGATGTCGCCCACGGCGACCCGCCACTCGACGATCTCGGCTTCGCTCAGCCCCTCGCCCAGGTCGGGCAGGAGGAAGACCTGCGTCCGCTCGACGGTGGTCATGCCGCGCTGCCCTGCGCCGCCCAGCGCGGGTCCGGCTGGTCGTCCCACTGGAGGCGGGCCACCGCGTCGAGGACCCGGTCCACCCCGGGCAGGTGCGTGTGCTCCAGCATCGGCGCCGGGTACGGGATGTCCAGCCCGGCGACCCGCAGCACCGGGGCGTGCAGCGCGTGGAAGCAGCGCTCCTGCACCCGGGCGGCGATCTCCGCGCCGACGCCCGCGAAACCGGGCGCCTCCTGGATCACCACGCACCGGCCGGTGCGCCGGACCGAGGCGGTGACGGTGGCGTCGTCGAACGGCACGATCGTGCGCACGTCGACCACCTCCAGGTCCCAGCCCTCCTCGCGGGCGGCCTCGGCGGCCTCCAGCGCCACCGGCACGCCGGCCCGTACGCCACCAGGGTGGCGTCACGCCCGGGCCGGCGTACGACCGCCCGGCCGAACGGCTCGGTACGCGCCGGCAGCTGCGCGTCGGCGCTGGCGAAGTAGAGCTTCTTGGGCTCCATGAAGACCACCGGGTCGGGGTCGTCGATCGCCTCGCGCAGCAGCGAGTACGCGTCGGCCACGGTCGCCGGGGTGACCACCTTCAGGCCCGGAGTGTGCGCGTAGTACGCCTCGGACGAGTCGCAGTGGTGCTCCACCCCGCCGATCCCGCCGGCGTACGGCACCCGGATGACGATGGGCACGCTGAGCGCGCCCCGGGTGCGGTTGCGCAGCTTGGCGACGTGCGAGGCGATCTGCTCGAACGCCGGGTACGCGAACGCGTCGAACTGCATCTCGACCACCGGCCGCAGCCCGGACATGGCCAGGCCGACGGCGAAACCGACGATGCCGGCCTCGGCGAGGGGGGTGTCGAAGCAGCGGTTCTCGCCGAAGCGGGCCTGTAGGCCGTCGGTGATCCGGAAGACGCCGCCGAGCTGGCCGACGTCCTCACCGAAGACGACGACCCGCTCGTCGGCGGCGAGGGCGTCGGCGAGCGCGGCGTTCAGCGCCTTCGCCATGGTGGTGGCCATCAGGCGACACCTTCCTCGTCACTCGCGGCGGCCAACTCGGCGCGGACCTGTTCACGCTGCTCGACAAGTTGCGGGGTGGGTTCGGCGTACACGTGGTCGAAGAGGCTCAGCGGGTCGACCGTGGGCTGCTCGTTCATCCGGGTCCGCAGGTCCGCGGCGTACGCCTCGGCCTGCTCGGCGATCTCGGCGACCGCCGCGTCGTCGAGCACACCACGGGCCCGCAGGTAGGTCTCCAGCCGGGCGACCGGGTCCCGGTCGCGCCAGGCGTCGACCTCGGCGCCGTCGCGGTAGCGACTGGCGTCGTCGGCGTTGGTGTGCGGCTCCATCCGGTAGGTGTGCGCCTCGACGAGGAACGGTCCGTTGCCGGCGCGGGCGTGCGCGACCGCGCGGGTGAGCACGGCGAGCACCGCCACCGGGTCGTTGCCGTCGACCTGCTCGCTGGGTACGCCGTAGCCGACGCCCTTGTAGGCCAGCGACGGCGCCGCGGTCTGCCTCGACAGCGGGACGCTGATCGCGTACCGGTTGTTCTGCACGAAGTAGACCACCGGCGCCTTGAACACGGCGGCGAAGTTGATCCCCTCGTGGAAGTCGCCCTCGCTGGTCGCGCCGTCGCCGATGAAGGCCAGCGCCACCGTGTCGCGACCCTGGTACGCCTCGCCGTGCGCGAGCCCGGCGGCGTGCACGCACTGGGTGGCCAGGGGCGTGCACTGCGGCGCGGTGCGTACCTCGGTCGGGTCGTAGCCGCAGTGCCAGTCGCCGCGCAGCAGGGTGAGCACCTCGACCGGGTCGATGCCTCGGGCAACCAGCGCCATCGACTCACGGTAGGTGGGGAAGACCCAGTCGGTGTCGCGGACCGCGAGCACCGCGGCCACCTGGCACGCCTCCTGGCCCCGGGAGGACGGGTAGACGGCCAGCCGGCCCTGCTTGGTCAGCGCGGTCGCCTGGGTGTCGAAGCGGCGGCCGAGCACCATCCGGCGGTACAGCTCGCGCAGCGCCTCGACGGGCGGCTCCGGGTAGTCGGTGCGGGCGGGCAGCGGCGTGCCGCTCGGGTCGAGCAGGCGGACCGGTTCGGCGTCCGGGAGCAGTGGGCGCGCCGGGTCGGGCGGGGTGGCCGCCGACGGGTACGCGGGGATGCCCTGCGGACCGCCTGGGGAGTGGTCGTCACGGCGGAACCTCCTGGGACGTGTGGTGAGCCTATGCTTCCGCTGTCGGATGATTGACTCAAGATCCACCAGGAAGGCGGGACGATTGGCATGCTGAGGACGATTCGGTGAGCCAGGAGGCCGCAGACGGGGTGAGCCGGGCGAACGGATCGGGACGATCGGCCAAGCACCTGGACGAGGTCGACCGGCGAATCCTCGACGAGCTGGTCCGCGACGGGCGGACCTCCGTGCGCACCCTGGCCGAGCGGATCCACATCTCCCGCACCAACGCGTACGCCCGGGTGGAGCGGTTGCTACGCGACGGTGTGATCACCGGGTTCCGGGCCCAGGTGGCGCCCGAGGCGGCGGGGCTGGGCACCTCGGCGTACATGGCGTTGACGATCGAGCAGAACACCTGGCGCGAGGTCTCCGCGGAGCTGGCCCAGGTGCGCTACATCGAGCACGTCGCGCTCCTCAGTGGCGAGCACGACGTGTTGGCCCTGGTCCGGGCTCCGGACAACGCCACCCTGCGGTACGTGGTGCTGGACCGGGTGCAGCGCATCGCCGGCGTGCTGTCGACGCGGTCCTGGCTGGTCTTCGAGGAGTTCGACGGGACGCAGAGCCCCTGGCAGTAGGTCATGACACGACGCCGGCCAGCGCCGGCCGCCGACCCGTCCGGAGGGCCGGCCCGGCCCTCACCGTTCGGGTGGGGCTTCCAGCCCCTCCCGGTCGGCCAGCTCCAGCAGCGGCTCCAACGAGTGCCGGTCGCCGTCCAGGCCCGCGTGCGGGTCACCGCGCTCGGCGAAGCGGGCCGGCACGGACAGCACGTCGAAGTCCTCCGGCCGGGCGTCGTCCAGCTCCGCCCAGTCCAGCGGCGCCGACACCAGCGCCCGGGGCGTCGGTCGGATGGAATACGCCGAGGCCATCGTGTGGTCGCGCGACATCTGGTTGTAGTCGACGAAGACCGGCCGGTCCCGCTGCTCACGCCACCAGGTGGTGGTGACCAGGTCGGGCAGTCGGCGCTGCATCTCCCGGCCCAACGCGAGCACCGCCCGGCGGCACTCGCCGAAGCTCCACCGGGGCTCGATCGACAGGTAGACGTGCAGGCCCCGGCCGCCGGTGGTCTTCGGGTAGCCGGTCAGACCCAGCTCGGCGAGGAACGCCCGCACCTCGTGGGCCACCGGCACCACCTGCTCGAAACCGACACCGGGCATCGGGTCCAGGTCGATGCGCAGCTGGTCGGGGCGTTCCACGTCGGCGGCGCTGACCGGCCACGGGTGGAAACGCAGGGTGCCCAGGTTGGCCGCCCAGATCACCACGGCCAACTCGCTCGGCGCGACCTCGTCGGCGGTACGGCCACTGGGGAAGGTGATGTGCGCGGTACGCACCCAATCGGGCGCGCCCGCCGGAAGCCGCTTCTGGTAGAAGGCGTCGCCCCGGTTGGTCTGTCGGGTGGCGATCGTCGCGCCCTCGAAGACGCCGCGCGGCCAGCGTTCCAGCATGGTGGGCCGGTCCCGCAACGCGCGCAGGATGCCGTCGCCCACCGCCAGGAAGTAGCGCACCACGTCCAGCTTGGTCAGCCCGCGCTCCGGGAAGTACGGCTTGTCGGGGCTGGAGACGCGGACCAGCCGCTCCCCCACCTGGATTTCCTCCGCCGCCGTGGCCACGCCCCTGAGGGTACGACGCCGGTGAGGTGATCAGCAGCACGCCGGGCAGGATCAGGGGCAGCCCGATGGAAGGGACGATGCCGACCCCGGTGGCGCACACCACGGCGGGCGTACGCGGTTACCGTCGGCGGCGCCCGGGTAGGGGGTCGGCATGGCGGAACTGGCAACGCTCTGGATCATCCGACACGGGGAGAGCACCGCGAACGTGGCAGCGAGCCGGGCCGAGGCGTCCGGCGAGGAGCTGATCGGGCTCAGCCACCGGGACGCCGACGTGCCGCTCTCCCCCACCGGCGAGGAGCAGGCCCAGGCCACCGGCCGGTGGCTGGCCGGGCTGCCACCGGACCGCCGCCCGGACGTGGCGGTGGTGTCGCCGTACCTGCGGGCGGTCTCGACGGCCGAGTTGGCGCTGCGCGGCACCGGGGTGCCGGTGAGCCGGGACGAGCGGCTGCGCGACCGGGAGCTGGGCATCCTCGACGGCCTGACCGGGCACGGCGTACGACAGCGGTTCCCGGACGAGGCCGAACGCCGGACGCGGCTGGGCAAGTTCTACTACCGGCCGCCGGGCGGCGAGTCCTGGACCGACGTGGCACTGCGACTGCGGACGCTTCTGGGCGACCTGCGCCGCGACCACGAGGGTCAGCGGGTGCTGCTGTTCGGCCACGACGCGCTGGTCTTCCTGCTGCGCTACCTGGTGGAGGGGCTGACCGAGCCGGAGCTGATGGCGCTGACCCGCGAGCACGTGATCGCCAACTGCTCGATCACCGACTGGTCCGTCGACGCGCGGGGCCGGCTGACGCTGGGCGGATTCAACGAGGTCGGCCACCTGCGCCGGCAGGGCGCCGAGGCGACCAGGGAGGACGAGATCCATGCCGAGCCGGTCTGAGGTGAAGGTGATCACGCCGGGGCTGCTGCGGGACTGGGCGCTGCCGGTGCCGACCGGCGGCAAGGAGAGCCGGGGCACCGTGCTGGTGGTCGGCGGTTCCCGCTTCACCCCCGGTGCGGTGCTGCTCGCCGGGGTGGCCGCGCTGCGCGCCGGCGCCGGGGTGCTCCAGCTCGCCGCCGCCGAGTCCACCGCCGCCACGCTGAGCATCGAGGTCCCCGAGGCACTGGTCGTCGGTCTGCCGGAGACGCCCGACGGCGCGGTCGCCGCGGACCGGGACGGGCAGCTCGGCGAGCTGGTCGCACAGGCCGACGTGGTGGCCCTCGGCCCCGGCCTGAAGGCGATCGACGAGACGAACCGCCTGCTGGGCCTGGTCCTGGACGCCGCCCGGCCGCAGACCTCGCTGGTGCTCGACGCGTACGCCCTCGGCGCCCTCAGCCACGACCCGGGTCTGCTGGTCGGCTCGGGTCGGCCCGTGGTGCTCACTCCCAACGTGACCGAGGCGGGGCACCTGCTCGGCCGCGACCCGGGCGACGACCTGGACGCCGAGGCGGCCGAGCTGGCCGCCCGGTACGAGGCGGTCGTGTCGCTGTACGGGCATGTGGCCACCCCGGACGGGCGGGGGTGGCGCGAGGAGAGCGGCGATGCGGGGCTGGGCACCTCCGGCAGCGGCGACGTGCTCGCGGGGTTGCTGGCCGGGCTGCTCTCCCGGGGCGCGGACCCGGCGCAGGCGGCCTGCTGGGGTTCGTTCGCGCACGCGGTGAGCGGCCAGCGGTTGATCCCCCGCTACGGCCGGATCGGCTTCCTGGCCCGGGAACTGCTCGACGAGATCCCCCGCACCCTGGCCATGGTCTGATCGGGCGTTTTCTCCTGTTTCGCTAACTCACCGCCGGGGTACCGGAAACACACAGACGAGAATTCAGGGAGGTCATGCCGGTGTCGACCGATGCCATCGTCCTGCTCAAAGAGGACCACAAGGAAATGCGCCGCCTGTTCAAGGCCTTCCAGGACGCCGAGGAGGGGCCGGCGAGCCAGCGGCAGAAGCTGGTGGACCAGATCCTGGAGGCCCTGACGGTGCACACCTATCTGGAGAACGAGGTGATGTACCCGGAGGTCCGCCGGCTGCTGCCCGACCTGGAGGACGACATCCTCGAGTCGTACGAGGAACACCACGTCGCCGACGTACTCTGCGCCGAACTGGCCAGCATGGACGCCGACGACGAGCGCTTCAACGCCAAGACGACCGTGCTGATCGAGAACGTCACGCACCACGTCGAGGAGGAAGAGGAAGAGTGGTTCCCCAAGGTGCGCGAGGCGCTGGGGCGTAAGCAGCTCCAGGAGATCGGCGAGAAGATGATCGCGTTGCGCGCGGACGCGCCGCGTACCCCCACCGCCCCGAAGGCGATCAAGAAGGCGATCGACGCGGTGACCGCCTGAGTCACCCCCGCGTACACCGAGGGGCCCGGCGCGATGCCGGGCCCCTCGTCGTGCACCGCTTCCCGCGCGGACCGCGGTCAGTCGCCCGAGCCCGGCTCGGCCATCCGGCGGTGCTGCTCGGACTTGAGCTTGTCCGGGATGACCTTCCCGGCGGCGGTCTGCACCTTGTTCATCAGCGAACCCGCGGTGACCGTCTGGTCACCCTTCATCATCGCGGCGAAGCCCTGCGCGGCGACCTCGGCCGGGTCGTCCTTCTTGCCGGAGCCCACCCGGGTGTCCTCCATCTCGGCCCGCTCGAAGAACGCGGTGTCGGTCGGGCCCGGCATCAGCGCGGTCACCGTGACGCCGGTGTCCTTCAACTCGTTGCGCAGCGCCTCGGCGAAGGACTGCACGAACGACTTCGACGCGTTGTAGACCGCCTGGAACGGCCCCGGCATGGTGGACGCGATCGACGAGGTGAAGAGCACCCGGCCCGCGCCCCGCTCGACCATCCCGGGCAGCAGCCGCTTCGCCAGGTGCACGGTCGAGCGCACGTTGAGGTCGACGATCTCCAGTTCGTCATCCAGGTCGGTGCCGCCGACGAAGGCGCCACCGGCGCCCCGACCGGCGTTGAGCGCCAGCGCATCCAGCGGACGCCCGGTCGCCGCGACGGCGGCCACCAGGTCCTCCACGCCCTGCTCGCGGGCCAGGTCGACGCGGACCGACCGGACCTGCGGGCCGCCGTCGCGGCGCAGCTTCTGTGCCGCCGCGTCGATGCCGTCGTCCTCGGCGACGATGACCAGGTCGAAGCCGTGCTCGGCGAACTGCGCCGCCAGCTCGTACCCGATCCCGCTGGACGCCCCGGTCACGACGGCGAGTGGCCGGTCGGAGGTGGGTGTGGTCATGATGTCGACTCCTCTTGTGCGGACGCTGGCCGCACCGCAGCGGTACGGCGGACACCTACGAGTGCCCCGCGGCGGGCCGCCCAACCACCTCGGCGGGCCGCGTCCAGAGGTCGCCCGGGGCCGCCCCGATCGGCCCGGTAGGATCGGCACGGGCCGTTACTGGCGCGTGGGGATGGACAACCATCGGGGAGCGGCCCCGTCACGAGGACGTTTGCCGAGCGCCTGGGCCTTCCCGCACGTCTGTAGGAGGTCGCATGTCGCGCAACGCCGAGTCCACCGCATTCCGGAGCGCCCTCGAGGTGATCCGGGCTGTCGAGCCGCGGGTGGCCGACGCCATCGGCGCCGAGCTGACCGACCAACGGGAGTCGCTCAAGCTCATCGCCAGCGAGAACTACGCCTCCCCGGCGACGCTGCTCGCGATGGGCAACTGGTTCAGTGACAAGTACGCCGAGGGCACCGTCGGGCGTCGCTTCTACGCCGGCTGCCAGAACGTCGACACCGTCGAGGCGCTCGCCGCCGAGCACGCCCGCGAGCTGTTCGGCGCCGCGCACGCCTACGTGCAGCCACACTCGGGCATCGACGCGAACCTGGTCGCCTTCTGGGCCGTGCTCGCCGACCGGGTGGAGTCCCCCGCGCTGAAGAAGGCGCAGGTGCGCCAGGTCAACGACCTCACCGAGGCGGACTGGTTCGCGCTGCGCCGCGAGCTGGGCAACCAGCGGATGCTCGGCATGTCGCTGGACGCCGGCGGTCACCTCACCCACGGCTTCCGGCCGAACATCTCCGGCAAGATGTTCGACCAGCGCAGCTACGGCACCGACCCGGCGACCGGCCTGATCGACTACGACCGGGTGGCCGAGGCGGCCCGCGAGTTCAAGCCGCTGATCCTCGTCGGCGGCTACTCGGCGTACCCGCGCAAGGTGAACTTCCGGATCCTGCGGGAGATCGCCGACTCGGTCGGCGCCACCTTCATGGTCGACATGGCGCACTTCGCCGGCCTGGTGGCGGGCAAGGTGTTCACCGGCGACTTCGACCCGGTGCCGCACGCGCACATCGTCACCACCACCACGCACAAGTCGTTGCGCGGCCCGCGCGGCGGCATGGTGCTCTGCCAGCCGGAGCTGGCCGACCAGGTGGACCGGGGCTGTCCGATGGTGCTCGGTGGTCCGCTGCCGCACGTGATGGCCGCGAAGGCGGTCGCGCTCGCGGAGGCCCGCCGTCCCGACTTCGCCGACTACGCGCAGCGGATCGTGGACAACGCGCAGGCCCTCGCCGAAGGGCTGCTGAGCCGGGGCGCGACGCTGGTCACCGGTGGCACCGACAACCACCTGGTGCTCATCGACGTGTCCGGCTACGGGCTCACCGGCCGGCAGGCCGAGCAGGCGCTGCTCGACTCGGGCATCGTCACCAACCGCAACTCGGTCCCGCAGGACCCGAACGGCGCCTGGTACACCTCCGGCATCCGGATCGGCACGCCGGCGCTGACCACCCGGGGCCTGGGCACCGCCGAGATGGACCAGACCGCGGAGCTGATCCACACGGTGCTCACCCAGACCACGGCAGCCGCCAACAGCGACGGCACCCCGTCCAAGGCCAAGTACGCGCTGGACCCGTCCCTGGCCGACAAGATCGCCCGCCAGGCCACCGACCTGCTGGCCCCCCACCCCCTCTACCCCGCCATCAACCTAACCTGAAACCCCCAAC
>NZ_JAEVHM010000207.1 GCF_016802865.1 Micromonospora parastrephiae
GCCGGGCGGGCGGCGCGCGGGGCACGCCCGGCGGGCGGTCAGGCGACGCGGCAGGAGACGCTGCGCAGCGCGGCCAACGGCAGCTGCCAGGGGAACGCGTGCAGGTGCTGCTCGCCCGTCCCCGGCGGGTGCAGGGCGACCACGTGATCACCGAAGAGCACCGTGACGCCCCAGTCGGCCAGCCGGGCCACGCCGGCCCGGAACGCCGGGTGGGCGGCCATCGCGGCGTTGGTGTACGGGACCGCCACGATGGGGATCCCCTTGCCCTGCGCCTCGACCAGCAACCCGAGTGCGAGCGTGTCGGCGATCCCGGCCGCCCACTTGTTGACCGTGTTGACGGTGGCCGGGCAGACGATCATGGCGTCGGCGGGCGGCAGGACGTCCGGGTCGCCCGGATTCTTGTAGTGCGTCCGCACCGGGTGACCGGTCTGCCGGACCAGGGCGGCCTGGTCGACGAACTTGGCCCCGTCCGGCGTGACGACCACACAGACGTCCCAACCGTCCTGCTGGGCGAGATCGACCAGATGCCCGACCTTCCGAGCCAGCGGCGAACCGCAGGCGATGACATAGAGCACCTCGCGGTGCCCGCTGGTGCGCGGTGAACCGGCCATCAAACCGGCTCCGCGCTCATACCCCTACTCCCATGTGCTCAGCCAACTCCGCAATCGGAGAAGGCGGCGCACCACGTGTGCGACGCAGGATGTCCGACATCACCTCGTGCGCGATCGGCCGGCAGCGGATCTCCGACGCGGCGAGCCGGTCACCGCGCAGCAGCGCCTCGCCCGCGTTCGCCACGTCGCCGATCTGGGCGTAGCCGCGGGCGATGTCGAGCAGGTGGTGCGCGCGGCGCTCCGGGAGCAACGCGTTGAAGGCGGGCTCCACGATGCGCAACTGGTGCACCTCCACCGCCCGGCCCCCGTCGCCCAGCTCCACCGCGGCGGCGGCCCGGTGCAGCTCCACGTTCGTCGGACCGAACGAGGTCCAGTAGTGGTTGTGGTCGCCGCCGAGCCGGGCGGCCGCCTCCGCGGCGCCGTTGATCAGGTCGTCGACGCTCGCCGAGTCACCGATGCGGGAGGCCGCCATCGCGCCCTGGAGCAGCAGCATCCCGTAGACCGAGAGCTGGGCCGGGGACACCTCGCTGCTGCCGGGCGCCAGCCGGTTGGCGATCTGGACGTTCAGCTCCAGCGCCGGGCGGGCCCGGCCCATGGCGACGAGCGCGTTGCAGACACGGGTGGTGGCGATGCCGGCCAGCAGCGGATCGTCGGCCCGCTGGGCCACCGCCATCGACCGGTCGGCGGCCAGCCAGGCAAGCTCGCACTCGCCGAGCTTGCGCAGCACCGACGACGCGATCTGGTAGACCTGCCCGAGCAGATGGGCCGCCTCGGCGGCGTGCTCACCGTCGTACGCGGCGTCGGCCGCCTGGGCGTCGCGCAGCAGCTTGGGCAGCGCCCGGGTGAGCATCCCGTAGCGGCCGTACTGGTAGGTGAGCCAGGCGTGGTTGACGGCCTTGCGCATGTCGTCCAGCGGCGGCGGGTACGGCGCCGCGTCGAAGTACGCGCTCATCGAGTCGTAGCGTTCCAACGCCGCCCGGATCTCCTGCACCTCGACCTGGTCGATGCAGTTGAGCGCGTCGGCGCGCCGCTCCGGATCCTTGCCCAGAAGCAGTTGCACGTCCATCTGGAGGATGTCGGCGATCTCGTAGAGGACGGAGAACTTGTCCAGCCGGCGGACGCCCCGCTCGACCTTGTCCACCCAGCTCTTCGACTTGCCCAGCCGGTCCGCGAAGACCTGCTGCGACATCTTGCGCCGCCCCCGCCAGTAGGCCACTCGCCGCCCTATGGGTAGCTCGTCCATCTCCCCATCCCTCCCTGCCGTCGCCGGCCCATCGGGCCGCGACGATGTCCGCGGGTGCGGCGATTCTCGTTCATCTTCAGGTTTTCGCTGGTCGCACAGCATGTACGTCAGCCGTACAGCCAGTCCTCGTACTTTTCGTGCAAGTTGCACGAGCCGTTCGTCAACCTCAACGATCGTGGGTTACGGCAGTGACGGTGCTCGACATGCGACCTGGCGTCCGCCGGGCCCGACGAGGGGAGATGGCACACATGTGGGGGAACGTCGGACCGCGCGTCGCCGAACTGTCGCCGTTGGAACGCGTCCGGCTGCGCCGGGTCGCCATCCGGTACGCCGCACACGGGTGGGAGGTCACCCCCGGCGCCTGCCTGGCCCGCAGCCGCTTCGTCTGCGGGCGGGCCGGCTGCCCCACCGTGGGCTGCCACCCCGCCCTGGAGAACTGGGAACTGGCGGCCAGCGCCGACCCGGCCCGGGTGGCCACCTGGTGGCGTACCCGCCCGCACGGCGTGCTGCTGCCCACCGGTCGCGCCTTCGACGTGCTGGAGGTGTCCGCCAACCTCGGCCGGCACGTGCTCGACGCGGTGCAGATCCACCCGGCCGGCACCGGCGTACGCGGACCGGTGCTGGTCACCCCCACCGGACGGTGGATGTTCCTGGTCCGCCCCGGCGATCCGCTGCGCCCGGAGCTGGAGCACTGCTTCCACGTGGTCCGGCACGGGCCGGGCTCGTGGATTCCCGCACCACCCACCCGCCTGCCGGAGGGGACGGTCCGCTGGGCGGTCGCCCCGGAACAGGCCCGCTGGCAACTTCCCGACTCGTACCTCGTACAGAACACGGTGATCGAGGCGCTGCGGGCCAGCGGCGTGACGCTCGCACCCGACCTGCTCCCCGGACACCTGCCGCTGCCCCGGCGCGGCATGTGACACCACCCGAGCCGCCGATCCATCCGGCGGCCGACAGCGTCGCCGGAGCGCCGGTCCTCGTTGACAGGGAGACGGCGCGAACGCGCGCCACGAACGGGGGAACAATGTCCACGGACGACAGAGCGCCTCATACCGGGGGCACCGAACCGCCCCGGCGCAGCCACCCACGGCACCGCTGGGCCGGCACCCGGCCGTCCGGCTCGCGCCCCGGCCGACCGCGCCCCACCGGCTCCCGCCCCGCCGGCACCCACCGCCCGCTCCGCTAGTCGGTCAGCGGGAGGTCGGCGGAGTGGTACTGCCGGGCGTCGTCGGTGACGACGGCGTGGGTGTGGTCGTCGAGGCGGTCCAGCCAGCCGATGCCGGTTGCCCCCATGGCCAGGGCGGCGGTGGCGTACGCGTCGGCGGTCCCCAGGTCGTACCGACCACCGTCACCGAACGCAGCCCATTGGCCGGGGCGCCCCGGCGCGGATCGAGCACGTGCCGTCCCCGCTCGTAGACGCCGGAGGTGGCCACGGCCAGGTCGGTCCCGGCGAGGATCAGGCAGGTCGCCATCGCGTCCCACGGATGCCGGATGCCGATCCGCCACGGCTCCCCCGACGGGGACAGGCCCCGCACCCGCACGTCGCCGCCGGCGTTCACGCAGTGGTTGCCCGCCCCGGCGGCGAGCAGCCGGTCGGAGGCGACCTGCGCCGCCCAGCCCTTCACGAACCCGGACGGGTCGAGCCGGCCGGTGGCGTACGCGTCGAAGAACCCGTCGGTGGCGCCCCACAGGTCGGCGCACGCCTCCAGCACGAACCGCAGGTCCGCGGACGCCTCGGAGAGCAGCACCTCACCCCGGTCGAAGCGGCACACCTCGCTGTCCGCCCGGTACGTGCTGAACCGGGCGTCCACCTCCCGCATCCACGCGAAGACCTCGTCGGCCAGCTCGTGCAGGCGCGCCGGCGGCAGGTCGTCGGCGAGGTCCAGGGTGATCGCCGTACCCATGATCTGCTCGACCCGGCACAGCCCGCGTCGGGTCATCGCCGTCGGCACGTCAGAACGCCTGCTCGATGGCGGACCGCAGGGACTGCTTGTAGGAGTTGCTGGTCTCGGTGGCGCCGGAGACGGTGTTGAGGTTGGCGTTCTGCTTCTGCACCACCTCGCCGCCGCCGCCGTCGTACCTGCTGCGGACGTCGCCGCTGTGGATGTCGGACTCGCCGCCGCTGGGCAGGGACAACGCGACGGCCTCGACGATCCGGTTGCCGGATACCACGATCTGCACCTGCACGTACCCGTACTCGTTGTCGAAGCCGCTCCCGGTGACCCGGCGGGTGGTCGGCTGCGCCGCCTTGGTGGTGGTCCGCGGAGCGCTGGGAGCCTTCGTGGTCGTCCTGGTGCCCGACGGGCGGGCGGTGGTCTTGCCGGGCTTCGGCGAGACCGGCGCCTTGGCGCTCACCGACGGCGTCGGCGCCCCGGCCGTCGGGTCGCCGCCGGGCGCGCCCGGAGCGACGCTCGGGTCGGCGCCCGGCCCGGTGGGGTTGACCGGTTGTGCGGTCGGCAGGTTCTGGGCGACCTGGGTGGCGTCCGGTGAGCCCTTGAGCACCACCAGCGCGGTGGTGCTGGCGGCCAGACCGGTGATCGCGAGGAACGCGCGACGCATGCGATGCCTTCCTACAACTCGAAGGTGGCCAGGTGGATCTGCCGGCGGGGTACGCCGGCCCGGCGCAGGGCGCGCACCGACTGTTCCACCAGCCCGGGCGGCCCGCACAGGTAGACGTCGCGCCGGGCCACGTCGGGCACCAGTTGGCGCAGCCCGTCCGGGCTCATCAGCTGTCGGGGGCCGGGGTCGTCACGGGAGCCGATGACGTACCAGACCGACGTGTCGCGCTCCTGGGCCAGCCAGTCCAGCTCCCGGCTGAGCAGCACGTCGGCCGGTGTGCGGGCCCGGTAGATCAGCGCGGCGCCCGGCGGCAGCTCCTCCAGCATCGCCCGGATCGGCGTGATGCCGCTGCCGCCGGCGATCAGCAGGGCCCGCTCGCGGAGCCGGTGCGCGGCGGTGAAGGTGCCCGACGGGCCCGCCGCCCAGACCCGGGTCCCCGGCTCCAGGTCGCGCAGATCCGCGGTGTGCGTGCCGACCACCTTGACGGTGAGCCGCAGCCAGCGGCCGTTGGCGGCCGCCGAGACGGAGAACGGGTGCGACTGCCACCAGCAGCCCCGGGTGAGGAACCGCCAGCGGAAGTACTGGCCGCCGAGCATCGCCAGCCGGCCCAGTCGCTCGCCGGTGAGGTAGATGGAGATGGTGTCCGGGTTCTCCGCGACCACGTCGGCGACCCGCAGCTTGTAGCGCAGGTTGAACACCAGCGGCGCGATCACCCGACCCCAGAGCAGGGCGGCGACCACCAGCAGGTAGAGGGCGATCCAGCCGGTGCGCACCGGGCCCGGCTTGTAGAGCTGCGCGCCGTGGGTGAACTGGTGTCCGTAGCCGAGCAGCAGCACCAGGTAGCTGGACCGGTGCAGCAGGTGCCACACCTCGTAGGGCAGCGCGCGGCGGATCGCCCGGATGCTGCTGAACCCGACCGTCATCATGATGGCGGTGGCGACGAACGCGGACAGCATGTCCTCGTAGTCGCCGAGCAGCGTGCCCACCTCGGCGAGGACCGACTGGTTACGCAGGTCCGCGTAGCCGACGAGGATCAGCGACATGTGTGCCAGCACGGCGACCAGCAGGGTGGCGCCGATGTCGCGGTGCCAGCGGGCGATCTGCTCGCCGCCGATCCACCGTTCGAGCACCGGCAGCCGGCTCATCATCAGCACCTGCACGAGCAGCAGGTAGCCGGCGATCAGACCGGTGATCCGGCCCGCCGCGGTGAGGGTGGCCGCGGTGCTCCGCAGCGAACCGGGGGGCGTGCCCAGCCACCAGGGCAGCACCGCGGCGAGCAGGCCGACCAGAAGCAGCACGGCCAGCAGCCGCCGGCCGCCGGGTCCGCGCCGGGCCGGGATCTGCGGGGGTACGGGCGCAGCCGACCGGCCGCCGTGCCGGGACGAGGTCCCGGTGCGGCGGCCGGCGGCGTGGGTGTGCGAATGCGTCACGCGTACAGCTTCATCGGGGCGTACTTCTGGCGGGGGAAGACCTTGTCGACCTCCGCGTTGGTGAGCCCGAACCGGCCCTGCGCCACGGAGCCGTAGACGTTGAACATGTTGTTGTACTCCGGCACGTCACCGGAGTCCAGCTTGTCCAGACCGTTCCAGGTGCCCAGCAGCGAACCGGCCAGCTTCTTGCCGGACAGCAGGGTGATCACACCGCCGTGCCCGTGGTCGGTGCCGCCGCTGTTGGAGCCGACCCGGCGACCGAACTCGCTGGACACCATGATCGTCACGTCGGCGGCCTGCGGGCCGAGGTCGGTGAAGAACGCGGCCATCGCGCTGGCCAGCTCGTTCAGCCGGCGGTGCAGCTGGCCGCCCTCGCGGGTGCCCTGGTTCTCGTGGGTGTCGTAGCCACCCATGCCGACCGTGGCGACCCGCACGTTGGCGCCGCCCTTGATGAGCTGGGCGAGCTGCTGGAACGCGCTGCCGACGCCCTCGTACTTGACGCCCTCGGCGGGCTGGTACGGCTTGGCGGCGAGCTTCTGCGCGGTGGCCAGCGCGCCCATGCCCTCCTGCACGGCCTCCTCGACCGGGTGGTTGATCCCGGTGAAGAGCCCCTTGATGGCCTTCTCGGTGGCGGCCCGGAACCGGTCGTCGCCGTTGAGCCGCAGGGAGCCGACGTTGTTCAGCGAGATCGCGCCGTTGTTGCCGACCAGCGAGCGGGGCAGGGTGCTGCCGACACCGACGCTGCGGAACGCGGTGCCCTTGCCGAGGTTGTCGACCAGACCGTCGAGCCAGCCCCGGCCACCTGTCTCGTTGGGCAGCCCGCCCAGGTTGCAGGCGTCCGCGGCCTGGAAGTGGCTGCGGGACAGCCGCTCGTCGGAGACCGCCGGGATGAAGCCCAACTGGCCGGCCGAGAGCCACTTCTCCAGCGGCTTGAACGCGCTGGTCAGCTTGAAGCCGCGGCCCAGGGCCAGCGAGTCGTTGCCGAGCAGCAGGTCGGGGCGGGCCTTGGCGAGCACCGGGTCGTTGTCCGGCGCGACGAGGCTCAGCCCGTCCAGCCCGCCGTAGAGGAAGACGTGGATCAGGGTGCCGGTCTTGGTCGCCGCGAACGACGCCGAGGTGGTGACGAACTGGGCGGTGGCCAGGGCGGTGGCCGTGGCCGCGGCGCCGGCGACGAAGGTCCGCCGGGTCACGCCACGACCGTCCTGCTGGGCCTCCTCCAGGTTCTCCAGGGTGCGGTAGCGGTCGGCCTCCGCCGCGTTCTCCGCGGCGACGATGTCGGCCTCCGCGCGCAGCAGCGCCTCGGTCGGGTTGTCGGCCAGCCGCCGCAGGTCGGGGCATTCGGGGTGCAGGGGGAAAGAGTTGTACACAGTCTTCTCCATCGGGTGCCTCACCTGAGGTGGTGCTGGGGGGAAGCGAGGATCGCCCGCGCGACGGCGGTGATGGCCCCGTTGAACGTGGCGTCGACCTTGGCGGTCGCCGGCACACCGGCCACGCCGAGGATCAGGTTCTTCTCCCGGGTGCTCAGCTTCTGGTTCACCAGCCGCTGGGAGAGCGCGTCCACGTACGCGCCGGCCGTCGCCGGCGGCTTGGCGACCAGCTTCTCCGGCGCCGTGTACGTGAACACGGTGCGGTAGCCGGCGAGAAGCTCACCGGCCTCGTTCCAGCCGTTGAGCATGGTGCCGGCCGACGTCCACGCGACGTAGACGTCCGGGTAGCCGTCCGGGGTGGGCTGGCCCATCGGGAAGTGGCCCAGCTCGCGCATCTTGTCGTGGATCTGCCGCAGACCCCGGGCGAACGGGGTGCGCTTGTTGTCGCCGTTGTTGTTCTTCGGCGACGCCTCCGGCGACACACCCAGGGTGCGGTACGTGGCGACCAGGTACTCCATCGGCCGGCGCACCTTCTGACCCACCGCGGCCCAGAACTCCGAGGAGCTGAACAGCGCCATCAACACCGGCTTGATCATGCCCTTGTTGGTGGTGTACGTCTTGGCGAGCCGGTCCACCAGGGACTTCGGCGGGGTGTCCGAGACGAACCGGGTGGCCAGGCTCTGCGCCACGTACTTCGCGGTCGACGGGTGCAGCGCGATGTAGGTGATGTACGCGTCGATCGCCGCTTCGGCCTTCTTCGGGTCCGACGAGTTGTTGGCGTGGGTGAAGCCGAGGATCTTCACCTTGCCGACGTAGTGCTGCTCGGGCCGGAACACGTACTTGCCCTTGTCGTCGACGCCACGTCCGGTCTGGAGCATGGCCGCCTGCCGGACGTCCGGCTCCTTGTAGCCGCCGTCGACGCCGACCGAGTACAGCTCCAGGTTCTCCCGGGCGAGGTTCTCGTTGATGGCGTCCTTGCGGGAGTCCTTCTGGTTGAGGTAGATCAGCAGCGCGGGGTGCTTGTTCGCGGCGACCAGCATCTCCGGGTAGCTGCCCAGGGCGTGCTTGCGTACGACGTCCTTGTCGAAGGAGTTGCGGTACACCTCGCCGCCGTCGAAGTCGGCGGCGACGTGCAGGAAGTCGTTCCAGAAGTCGACCATCACCTCGAACAGCTGGCGCTTGGACCAGATCTGCCGGGCGATGGTGGCGTCGACCATCTCCCGCTCCGGCTGGGCGCCCTGGTCGTTGAGCTGGTCCCGCTGGGCGCGCAACTGCTGCACGTCGAGCTTCTGGGTGGGCAGCTCGGCGAGCTTCAGTTCGGCCTTGCTCGGCTCGAGCTTGTCCGGCTCCATCTGGGCGCGGATCCAGCCGTCGATACCCAGCTTCTTGATGTCGGAGACCACGGCGGGCGTCGCGCCGAAGGTGGCCCGCCGGGCCAGGTGCAGGATCGGGTCCTTGGCCAGCACCGTCTTGACGGTCACCTTGGTCTCCGCCGCCGCGGCGGCGGGCCCGGAGAAGGTCCGGCCACCGGTGGGCGCGTTCTTCTTCAGCGCCTCGCCGGCGCGGGAGCCCATGTAGCTCTCGTTCTGCTCGGTGTAGGTGCGCACCGTGCTGGGCTGCTGGCCGCTGGGCCGCGCCGCGGTCCCGTCGGTCACCGTGCTGCCGGTCGCGTCGCCGGCCGCCGCCTCGTCACCGAAGAGGCTCCGGATCTGCGGGGTCATGGCGAGCGCCGCGCCACCGGCGACGACGGCGGCGGTGCCGCCGAGCGCGACCATGGCCTTGCGCCGGCCGACCTTGCGGCCCGGCTCGTCATCGTCCAGGGTGGGCAGTCCGGTGCCGGCCGTGCGGGCGGGGGCCGGGCGGCCGAGGCCCTCCGGACCGACCCAC
>NZ_JAEVHM010000208.1 GCF_016802865.1 Micromonospora parastrephiae
CAGGCGCCACGCCCGTCCGCGTCACCCTGATCACCGGCGACCAGGTGGAGCTCGCGCCGGCGGCGCCGGGCCGGGTCGCCGCCACCGTCCGCCCGGGGCCCGGGCGCGAGCGGGTCATCTTCCAGACCCTGGAGGTCGACGGCGGGCTGCGGGTGCTGCCCAGCGACGCCCTGCCCTACGTCTCCAGCGGTGTTCTCGACGCCAACCTGTTCGACGTGCAGGAGTTGGCCGCCGACGGCTACGGCGACGCCGCGCAGGGCGACCTGCCGCTGATCGTGCGCTACCAGGAGCCGGCCGCCGGCCGGGTCCGACCGCTCGCCGTCGCCGCCGAGGCCCGCCCCCTGGGAAGCATCAACGGCGCGGCGCTGCGGGTCGGCAAGGGCGACCTGGGCGGCCTGTGGACCACGCTCGCCGCCACCCCGAGGAGCCGGGCCACGGCCACCGCTCCCAAGCTGGGCGGCGGGATCGCCCGCGTCTGGCTGGACGCGCGGGTGCGTCCGACGCTGGAGCACAGCGTGCCGCAGATCGGCGCCCCGGCGGCGTGGGCGGCCGGTCGGGACGGCAAGGGCGTCACGGTGGCCGTGCTCGACACCGGCGTCGACGCCACCCACCCCGACCTGGCCGGGCGGATCGCCGAGGCGCAGGACTTCTCCGGCAGCGGCAGCGCCCGCGACGGCCACGGCCACGGCACGCACGTCGCGGCCACCATCGCCGGCAGCGGCGCCGCCTCGGCGGGGCTGCGCAAGGGCGTGGCGCCCGGCGCGCGGCTGCTGGTCGGCAAGGTGCTCGACGACGGCGGTTCCGGCAGCTCCTCGGCCATCATCGCGGGCATGGAGTGGGCCGCCCACTCCGGCGCGAAGGTCGTCAGCATGAGCCTCGGCGCGACCCGACCGACGGCACCGACCCGATGAGCCAGGCGGTCAACGACCTGACCGCCGAGACCGGCGCTCTCTTCGTGGTCGCCGCCGGCAACTCGGGCGCCGCGCGTACCGTCGGCTCGCCGGGCGCGGCCACGGCCGCGCTGACCGTCGGCGCGGTGGACCGCGACGACAACCTGGCGGAGTTCTCCAGCCGTGGTCCGCGTCTCGGCGACAACGGCCTCAAGCCGGAGATCACCGCGCCGGGCGTCGGCATCGTCGCCGCGCGGGCCGCCGGCACCACCATGGGTACGCCGGTGGGCGACGCCTACACGACCGCGTCCGGAACCTCGATGGCCACTCCGCACGTGGCCGGCGCGGCGGCGATCCTCGCTCAGGAGCACCCGGACTGGGCGGCAGGGAAGCTCAAGGACGCGCTGGTGAGCACCACGAAGGCCAACCCGGCGCTGACCGTCTTCGAGCAGGGCGGCGGACGGGTCGACGTGGCGCGGGCGCTCAAGCAGCAGGTGTACGGCTCGTCCACGGTGGACTTCGGTCGGATCACCACGGGCGGCGCGGCGGTCGAGCGGACCGTGACGTACACGAACGGCACGAAGGCCGCGCAGACCCTGCGGCTGGCCCTGGAGCTGCGCAACCTGGACAGCGGCGCGGCCGAGCCCGACGGGGTCGCCGTCGCCTCCGGCGAGGTGAGCGTGCCGGCCGGTGGCAGCGTGGCGGTGCCGCTGCGCGCCGACCCGGCGAAGCTGGCCCGGGGCCCGCACGGTGGCTGGCTGGTGGCGACCGGTACGGACGGCGTCGCCGTGCGCACTCCGGTCGGGCTCACCGTCAGTGGCCCCCTGCACCAGGTCACCGTGAAGGTGCTGGACCGGCAGGGCCAGCTGACCCTCTCGCCCGGGCTGACCCTCTTCGGTGAGCAGCCCGAGTCGGACTTCTGGGGCTGGTGGCCCGGCGAGGGCACCCTGCAGGTCGAGGAGGGCACGTACCTGCTGACCGCGCTGGTCGAGCACGGCGCCCCGCTGGACGAGCAGGTGACCCAGGCCGTGGAGCCGGAGTTGACCGTCGACCGGGACCTGACCGTGGTGCTCGACGCCCGCAAGGGCACGCCGGTGCGGATCGAGACGCCGAAGCCCAGCGAGCAGCGGGCCACGCTCAGCTAC
Organism: Micromonospora parastrephiae; assembly: GCF_016802865.1. GTDB lineage: Bacteria > Actinomycetota > Actinomycetes > Mycobacteriales > Micromonosporaceae > Micromonospora > Micromonospora parastrephiae. The sequence goes on from NZ_JAEVHM010000208.1 coordinate 2,036, forward strand.
TACCTGCACCGGGTGTTGGGCAACGGCCGGCAGATCGACCACGGCGTGATGGCCTACAGCACCGTCCAGCAGGTCAACGTCACGCCGACCCGCCAGGTGCGTCAGGGTGAGTTCGAGTTCGCCTCGCGCTGGCAGCTCGTCGCGCCGATGGTGGACGCGACGATCAGCGGGGTGTCCGGTCCGTCGGACATCAACCTGCTGGGCACGTCGCCGGCGCCGACCGGTCGGCGGAAACTGCCGCTGGTCTGGGCCGGCACCGGAACCTCCGCCGACCTGGCCCGGGTGCGGGGCGCCGCCGCGCTGCTCGCCGCCGACCCGGACCGCACGGAGGAGGAGCAGGTCGCCGCAGCCGCGGCGGCCGGCGCCACGGCGGTGCTGATCGTCCGGCCGGAGGACCGCTCGGCGTGGACGGTCTGGCGGCCGGCCGGTGAGCGGCTGCCGATTCCGTCGATGGTCGTCGCGTACGACGACGGGCAGCGGCTCATCGCCGCGGCGCGCAAGGGCCGGGCGACGCTGGACCTGACGTTGACCGTGGACAGCCCCTACCTGTACGACGTGTGGCAGGTGTCGAAGGGGCGGGTGCCGGAGCTGATCGTGCACACGGTGACCGCGAAGAACACCGCCGAGGTGACCGCCAGCTACGGCGACATGGGCGCGGGGTGGGCCAGCGAGGAGCGGTTCGGCTGGCGTCCGTGGCAGGAGTACGCCTGGAACGACGACCAGCGGATGGTCCGCAACGGCACCACCCGTCAGGAGTTCGTGAGCGCCGGGGACAACTGGTGGCAGCACCGGGTGCTGCACAGGTCCATGTTCATGCAGTGGGGGCAGTTGACCGGCGGTCTGACCGAGGAGCCCCGGCGCTACGCCGCCGACGACCGGGAGACCGAGACCTGGCACGCGCCGGTGGTCCGCCCGGCCGTACCGGCCAGCGGGGCGCCGGTGCCCACCCGCACCGGTGACATCCTGGACCTGCGGGTGCCCGAGTTCGTCGACGCCGACGGCCACCACAGCGTGGCCGGAAACAGCGAGGAGTCGGACACCGTCGAGGCCCGGGTCAGCCGCGACGGGCAGCAGATCGCCGATCTGTCCGGCGGCTGGGCGCCGGTGCCCACCAGCTCCGGGGCGGCCCGTTACCGCCTGGACGTGACCACGCGACGGTCCTCGGCCGAGTGGCGCTACGCCACGCGGACCGCGACGGCCTGGGAGTTCACCTCGGCCCGACCGTCGGGCGCCGCGGCCGAGCCGCTGTCGCTGTTGCAGGTGGACTACGGGGTGCCGGCCGACCTGCTCGGCACGGTACGCGGCGACCGGTCGCACCAGCTGGGGCTGACCCTGCGCCAGCCGGCCGGGGTTCCCGCGCCGACGGGCACCAGCGTCCGGGTGGAGGTCTCCTTCGACGGGGGCGTCACCTGGCGGTCCGCGCCGACCAGGGGATCGGGTACCCGGTACACCGCGACGGTGCCGGCCGGGCACGGAACCGTCTCGCTGCGGGTGCACGCCCGGGACCGGGCCGGGAACGCCGTCGACCAGACCGTGGTGGACGCGTACGGGCTGCGCTGACCTGAGCGGGTCGTCTGCCCGCTCGACGTGGGGCCCGCCGTCGCTTCGACGGCGGGCCCTTCCGCGCTCAGATCCAGCCGCGCCGGGCCACCTGGAACGCCAACCCCGGTCGGGTGTCCACGCCGGCGGCGGCCATCAGCTCGGCGAGTCGCCGCTGCACGGTCCGCCGGCTCACCCCGAGCTGGGAGGCGATGGACTTGTCCGGTACGCCCGCCACGAACAGGGACAGCAGGCGCGCCTCGTCGGCGTCCGGCCGGTAGCCGTCGGCGGGGCGGTCGTCGGGATCGGTGCGCCGGCCGTCGCCGACCGGGTCGGTGAGCGGGTCCTCCAGCCGCAACCGGGTGGCCACCCGCCAGTGGCTCTCGAACAGGGCGATCAGCGCGTCGAGCAGTTGACTGCGGCCGATCACGGCGGCGCTCGGCTCGCCGCCGTCGCGGTCGGGCACCAGCGGGCAGATGGCCGTGCGGGCGTCCACGATGGCCAGTCGGACCGGCAGGCGGTCCAGCACGCGCGCCTGTTCGCCGGCGCCGACGCCCTTGGCCAGGTCGGCGAGCGCGCCCGGTTCCAGCAGTAGTTCCCGCTCGTAGATGGCCCGGTAGCTCACCCCACGGGCCAGCGCGTCGAACTCCTCCAGGTTCTCCGGCCCGGCCATGGCGAGGGGGTTGGCCCGGCAGAACCAGAGCACCTCCGTACGCGCCGAGTTCTGCAGATCGCGCAGCCGGTCGCGCAGCACCCGGGCGCCGGTGATCACCTCGACCAGGTGGTCGACGTGGTGCCGGCGCAGCCCGGAGCGGTACTCCTCGGCCAGTTGGGTGACCCGACGGCGGGCCGCCTCCAGGTCCTCCTGCCGGCGCAGCAGCGTCGCGCCGAGGGCGACGTCCGGGGCGTTCGGGCGCAGCGGGGCGTCCGGGTCGGTGTCGGTGGACTGCACCAGGCCCTTGCCGCGCAGCGCCTCGACCTCGGCGACGACCTGCGCCCGCGGCCGGTGCATCCGGCGGACCAACTCGTCGATCCGGGCCGTGGTGAGCTGCAGCAGGCAGCGGTACAACTCCTCCTCGGCGGGGGTCAGGCCGATCACGTCCAACACGGGGCAGAACTGTACGTCGGCCAGGTGCGGGCCGCTGCGGGACCCACCAGCGGCGCCTGTCGGCTGGTCAACTGTCGTGCCTCGCGTCTACTGTCGGGTGCTGTGCTGGAAGAGCTGCGCATCACTGGGCTGGGCGTCATCGACGACACGACGCTGCCGTTGACCGGCGGGATGAACGTCATCACCGGCGAGACCGGTGCGGGCAAGACGATGGTGGTGACCGGTCTCGGCCTGCTCTTCGGCGGCCGGGCCGACGCCGGGCGGGTCCGTGCCCAACCCGGCCGGGCCGTGGTGGAGGGTCGGCTGCGGCTGGAGGGCCGGGTCGCCGACGCGGTGTACGCCCGCATCACCGAGGCCGGCGGTGAACCCGACGAGGACGGCTCGTTGCTGCTGAGCCGCACGGTGACGGTCGAGGGCCGCTCCCGCGCGCACGTCGGTGGCCGGAGCATGCCGGTGTCGATGCTCGGTGAGGTCGGCGAGCAGGCGGTGGCCGTGCACGGCCAGTCCGACCAGCTGCGACTGCTGCGCCCGGCCGAGCAGCGCGCCGCGCTGGACCGGTTCGCCGGCCCGGCGCACGAGAAGCTGCTCGACGCGCTGCGCGAGGCGTACACGGGGTGGCGGCGGATCGTCGACGACCTGGCCGACCGGCGGCGCAACGCCCGCGAGCGCAACCAGGAGGCCGACCTGCTGCGGCTCGGCCTCGACGAGATCACCCGGGTCGATCCGCAGCCCGGTGAGGACGACGAGCTGAAGACCGAGGCGCAGCGGCTGGAGCACGCCGAGGGGCTGCGTACGGCGGCGCAGCTGGCGCAGCTGTGCGTGGCGGGCGGCGCGGAGGCGGCCGACGAGACGCCGGACGCGGCGGCGCTGCTCGGCACGGCGCGGCGCACCCTGGAGGCGCAGGCCGGCACCGATCCGGCGCTGGGCGAGTTGGCGGCCCGGCTGGAGGAGGCGGCCACCCTGGTCACCGACGTGTCCGCGGAGCTGTCGGCGTACCTGGCGACGCTCGACGCGGACCCGGCCCGGTTGCAGCACGTCTACGAGCGGCGGGCCGCGCTGCGCGCGTTGACCCGCAAGTACGCCGACGACGTCGACGGGGTGATCGCCTGGGCCGACCGGGCCCGCACCCGTCTGTCCGATCTGGACATCTCCGACGATCTGCTCGACGAGTTGGAGCGCGAGGGTCAGCGGTTGGCCGGTGAGGTGGCCGACCTGGCCGGCCGGGTGTCGGCGTCGCGGCAGGAGGCGGCGGTGCGCTTCGCCGACCAGGTCACGGTCGAGCTCGCCGGGCTGGCCATGCCGCACGCCCGGATCGAGGTGGCGGTGCTGCCCCGCCCGGCCGGGCGTGCCGAGCCGGCGCTGTCGGTCGGCGGTGTCGAGGTTGGTGTCGGCCCGGACGGCGGTGACGAGGTGGAGCTGCGGTTGCTGGCCCACCCGGGCGCGCCGTCGTTGCCGTTGCAGCGCGGCGCCTCCGGTGGTGAGTTGTCCCGGGTGATGCTCGCCATCGAGGTGGTCTTCGCCGGCTCGGGTGGGCCGCCCACCCTGGTGTTCGACGAGGTCGACGCGGGGGTCGGCGGTCAGGCGGCGGTGGAGATCGGCCGCCGGTTGGCCCGGTTGGCCCGCAGTCACCAGGTGTTGGTGGTCACCCACCTGCCGCAGGTGGCCGCGTTCGCCGACCGGCATCTGGTGGTGGCGAAGGACACCGGCGGCGCGGTGACCACCAGCGGCGTACGGGTCGTGGAGGACACCGAGCGGGCCCGGGAGCTGGCCCGGATGCTCGCCGGTTTGCCCGACTCGGATCTGGGTATCGCTCACGCCGAGGAGCTTCTGGCCGTAGCCGCAAAGGAAAGGCGGCCGTGACGCCGCGTATTGTGAGCGCAAGCACACCGGCTTGTGCCGACGTGTGCTTCCCTGGGTAGGCGGCCCTGCTCAGGCATGTCGCGACAGAAAAGCCTGCCTCACATGCCAGGATGGTCACGATGCGTCTACCCACGTTGCGCCGGAACCGAAACGCGGAGCCGGGCCAGGTCCTCGGCACCGCGCGCCTCGATCGCCGGACAAAGCGCCTGGTCGGCCGGCTGCGCCCGGGTGACATCGCGGTCATCGACCACGTCGACCTGGACCGGGTGGCGGCCGATTCACTGGTGGCCGTCGGGGTCGCGGCGGTGCTCAACGCCAAGCCCTCGGTGTCCGGCCGTTACCCGAATCTCGGCCCGGAGGTGTTGATCGCCGCCGGTATTCCGCTGCTCGACGACCTGGGTGAGGGCGTCTTCGAGCAGATCCGCGAGGGCGACCAGGTGCGCATCGAGGGCAACACGGTCTTCGCCGGCGACGAACCGGTGGCGCACGGCAGCCTGCAGGACGCCGAGTCGGTCGCCAAGGCGATGGCCGACGCGCGGGAGGGCCTGTCGGTGCAGTTGGAGGCGTTCGCCGCCAACACGATGGACTACCTGCGCCAGGAGCGCGACCTGCTGCTCGACGGTGTGGGCGTCCCGGACATCGAGACGCAGATCCAGGGCAGGCACTGCCTGATCGTGGTGCGCGGCTACGACTACAAGGCCGACCTGGACGTGCTGCGCCCGTACATCCGGGAGTTCAAGCCGGTGCTGATCGGTGTCGACGGCGGCGCCGACGCCCTGGTCGAGGCCGGCTACACCCCCGACATGATCATCGGGGACATGGATTCGGTCACCGACGACGTGCTGCGCTGCGGCGCCGAGGTGATCGTGCACGCCTACCCGGACGGGCGGGCGCCGGGTCTGCCCCGGGTCAACGGTCTCGGCGTCCCGGCGGTGACCTTCCCGGCCGCGGCGACCAGCGAGGACCTGGCGATGCTGCTGGCCGACGAGAAGGGCGCCTCGCTGCTGGTCGCCGTCGGCACCCACGCCACGCTTGTCGAATTCCTGGACAAGGGTCGCGGCGGGATGGCCTCGACGTTCCTGACCCGGTTGAAGGTCGGCGGCAAGCTGGTCGACGCCAAGGGTGTGAGCCGGCTCTACCGGCAGAGCATCTCCGGTTCGTCACTGCTGCTGCTCGTGCTCTCGGCGATCGCGGCGATGGCGTCCGCGGTGGCCGTCTCGACCGTCGGCAAGGCGTACTTGGGCGTGGTCGCCGAGTGGTGGGACAATTTCGTGTTCCAGCTGTACCGGCTTTTCTAGTTCCCGACCGATCAAGAGGCTGCAAGCGTGATCAACTTCCGCTACCACGTGGTGTCCCTCACCGCGGTCTTCCTGGCTCTGGCGATCGGCCTGGTGGTCGGCACGGCCGCCCTCAACGGCCCGGTCGCCGACTCGCTCAAGGAGCAGGTCACCGGCCTGCGCAAGGACAATCAGCAGTGGCGCCAGACGGTCAGCAACATGGAGAAGCAGCTCGGTCTGGAGGAGGAGTTCGCCGAGGAGATGTCCCAGGTCGTGCTGCCGGGCACCCTCACCGGGCGCCGGGTCGTGGTGCTCAGCCTGCCCAACGGGCGCGACCACACCGAGGGTGTGCTCAAGAAGCTCCAGCTCGCCGGCGCCACCATCACCGGCCGGGTCGACCTGCAGGACAAGTTCGTCAACCCGGACAACAACTCCAACCTGCTGGAGTTGGCCGTCACCGCCGCCCGGCCGACCGCGCAGACCACCGGCCTGCCCGGCAACGGGCACGGCGTGGAGACCTCCAGCGCCCTGCTGGCCAGCGTCCTGCTGGACCGGTCGCAGGGCGCCGCGCCGGTCAGCGACGCCGACCGGCGGGCGGTGCTCGCCGCGTACAACAACGCCGGCTACCTGACCACCGACAGCAACAAGGTCACCGGCTCGGCGGAGGCGGTCGTCGTGGTCAGCGGGCAGCCGTACGTCGACAAGGACTCCGACAAGCGGGACGAGTCGGTCGTCAAGATCGCCGAGCAGTTCGACCGGACCGGGTCGATCGTGGTGGGCGGCAACGGTTCCGTCGGCGGCAACCTGGTGGCGGTGGTCCGCGGTGACCCGGTGCTGGCGCAGACCATCTCCACGGTCGACAACGCCAACACCGTGCAGGGCCAGCTGGTCACCAGCCTCGCCCTGGTGCAGCAGCTCACCGAGAAGAAGGCGGGTCAGTACGGCGTCGGCGACAACGCGGCCTCCCTGCTGCCTAGACTGCCCCAGTGAGCGAACGACGTACCCCCGTGTCCGTCCTCGACGAGGCGGCGCGTGAGCGAGCGGAGCCGAGGCACAGCAGACCGGCGTCTCACGCCGCTGCCGGGCGAAGGCGACACCCGGCTCGAGCTGTTCGCCGAGGAACGCCATTGACCGATCCCGTCCCGGCGGCGGGTTCTCGGACGGTGACCGCGGCGAGCACGGCCGCCT
>NZ_JAEVHM010000209.1 GCF_016802865.1 Micromonospora parastrephiae
CTCGACCCGCCCCCGCCCAGCCCTGAACTCGAGGAGCCCGCGATGTCGACCCGGACCGCTGACGAGATCCGTGCGGAGCGCCTGGCCAAGGCCGGCCAGGTCCTGACCGCCCTGCTCGCCGTCACCGCCTACGCGGTTGCCTGGCTGATCAAGCGCAGCTGGCGACGGCTGCTGCCCGCCTACTGGGTCGCCGCCGAGCTGGCCGTGGCGTGGGTCGCCGGCCCGCTGGGCCTGTCCTGGCAGACCGTGGGGATCCTCGCCCTGGCCATCACCGCGACGGCGGCCTGCTGGCAAGCCCGCTCCCGCACCGTGCGCGCCTGGCGGGCCGCGATCGCGGTCGTGCTCGGCGGCGCTGCGGTGGCGACGGTCGCCGGGGGCGGGCCGGCCGCGATGGCCGCGCACCCCACGCTCACGATCGCGGTGCCGACCGTGCTCGGCGCGGTGCTGGGTTGGCCGTGGTGGCACCACCTGCGTCACCTAGCCCCGCCACCGCCGCCCGAGCCGGTGGTGATCGACGAGCCGGTCGACGTGGTCGACCCGCTGACCGCGCACTGGGAGCAGCGCTGGCAGAACGAGGTGGTCGGACAGGGCGTGTGCGCCGGCACCACCCTCGTCAAGGCCGTCGAGCCCCGGCCCGGGATCACCGAAGCTCTCGTGCGTCTGGCCCCCGGCACCAAGCCCGGCCCGCTGTTCAAGTCCGGGGTGGACGTGGAGGTCGCCCTGGACCTCAACGAGGGCGCGATCGGCTGGCGCTCGACCGGCAAGCGGGCGTGGCTGCGGGTGGTCCTCGTCGAGAACTCCTACATCGCCACCGGCGTGCCGTGGACCGGCCCCACCTACGACAACGGCCGCTTCGAGATCGCCCGGTTTGCCGACGGCTCCCCCGGTCAGTGGGTGGTGTCCCGGCCGAAGTACGGCGTGCTCGGCGGCCTGGTCGTCGGCTCCACCGGCGCCGGGAAGTCCCGCGCCCTCGGGGCGTTGATCGCGAACCTGCTCGAAGGTGGCGTCCAGGTCGCTGTCGGTGACCCGCAGAACGGCCAGAGCCTGCCTGCGTGGAAGGACATCGTCGACTACCACCCCGGCGTCGAGAAGACCACGCTGCTGGTCCGCCGAGTGCACGCCGAGATCATGCGCCGCTCCCAGCTGCTCGCCAACGCGGGCGTCGAGGCCTTCGACGTCGACGACCCCCGGGTCAAGGCCCTCGGCCTGAGCCCTTTCGTCGTGATCGTCGACGAGTGCCAGCTGGTCCTGATCCCGAACACCCCGATCGTGGCCCTGGCCGAGCAGTCCGGCGAGACCATGCGCAAGACCGGAGTCGGTCTGGTCTTCGCCACGCAACTGCCGCAGATGAAGTCCCTCGGCGGGTCGGTACGGCTGCGCGACGCCCTGGTCGCCGGCAACGCCCTGATCCTGCGGCTGTCCAACCGAGGTTCCGGCACCACGATCCTGCCCGACGATTTCGTCGGTGACCCGTTCGCCCTGCAGCCGGAGATCGACGGACAGTCCACCGCAGGCATGGGCTACCTACGCCACAGCAACCGCGTCGGAATGCTCTGCCGCGTCCCGAACCTCGACGAGACCGCCGCCGCCGCTGCGGCCCCGCGTGTGCCGGTGCGGTGGAACGTGCCCGAGGTCGACCCCAAGAGCCCGATCGTGCTGCCGGGGCACCGCGCCCCCGCCAACACGACCACGACCGCAGGCGGTGGCAGCGCGGTGGACCGGCTGCGCGCCGCGTTCGGTGGCGGCGGCGGACGCAAGGCCACGACCGCCGTGGTGGAGCAGGTCGCGCCGCTGACCCCCGTCGAGTGGGTCCTGGCGTGCCTGCGCCGCGGACCCGCCTCCGCGCAGGCGCTGCTGGACCGCCCGGACTGCCCGGTCAACCAGTCCCAGCTCTACGCCCTGCTGGGCCGGCTCAAGGACGCCGGCCGCATCACCCCGCCCGCCCAGCGCGGCGGCCCGTTCACCATCGCGAGCTGACCGCCTCCGTGACAGCCGACCGCACCGCCCGGGTCGGCTCTCGCGGTGGCCGCCACGCCCACCCCGCCCTGCCGCTCACCCCGGACAAGGAGACCCCATGGCCAGCACCCGCCGCAGCAAGAAGCAGCCCGAGGTCGACCACGGCACCAGATTCGCCCGCCGCGCCGGCCTGGCCGCCCGCGCCGCCTGGTACGCCACAGCGGCCGGCGCCGGCCGCCTCGCCCGCAAGCTACCCAGCCCGCACCGGACCTCGGGCGTCGACCTGCCCGGCCACGACACCGCCGGCCTCGTCCTGCTGCTCACCGGCGTCATCACCGCGGCCGCCGTGTGGACCCACCCCGCTGGCGTGCCCGGCCGGCTCCTGGGCGTGCCGGCCGGCATCGCCGAGGGCCTGCTCGGCCACCTCGCCATCGTCGCGCCGTTGCCCCTGGTCTGGCTCGCCATCCAGGCAATGCGCCACCCCGCCGGCAGCCACACGGTGCGGATCCTCGCCCAGGCCGCTGGCGCCCTGCTCACCGCCGCCGGCCTCGCCGGGCTGCTGGACCTGCCCACAGCCGGTGCCGGAGGGCTGCTCGGTGAGATCACCGGCGCTCTCGACGCGGTGCTCAGCATCTGGGGGGCCGTGCCGGTCCTACTCGGCCTGATCGCCGCCGGCCTCACCGCCGCCACCGGCATCAGCCCGGTCGCCGTGGTAGCCACCCTCGCCGCCACGCGATCCCGCCGGGCTGCGCTGGCCGACACCGATGAGGACCTGGACCGGCTGGTCGACGACGCCGACGACATCGACCGCGACGACGCGGCTGAGGTGCCGGCCGCCCCACGCCCCGCTACCACCGCGGCGGCGCCGGCGGATTCCGGGGAATCGGCACCCCGACCGCCGCGCCCACGCCGCCAGGCGACCGAACCGGCCCTGGTGGCCACGCCGGCGACGGCCGCCGCTGCGGCACCGGTGACGGCGGGCGGCTACCAGTTGCCACCGCTGAGCCTGCTCGCCGCAGGCGACCCACCGCAGCGGCGTACCGCCGCCACCGACACCGGCAAGAAGGCCCTCCAGGGCGTCCTGGACGACTTCAAGGTCGCTGGGACGGTGTCCGGCGCGCACCGCGGGCCGACCGTCACCCGCTACGAGATCACCATCGGCCCCGGGGTAAAGGTCGAGCGCGTCATCGGCTTGGCGAAGAACTTCGCCTACGTCGTCGGCAAGCCCGAGGTGCGGCTGCTGTCCCCGATCCCCGGCAAGAGCGCCGTCGGCGTGGAGGTGCCCAACTCCGACCGGGAGACGGTGACCCTCGGCGACGTCATCCGCTCCCGCGCCGCCCGCGACGGGCACCGGCTGCTCGTCGGGCTGGGCAAGGACATCGACGGCAAGGCCGTCACCGCGAACCTGGCGACCATGCCGCACCTGCTCCTGGGCGGCGCCACCGGCGCCGGGAAATCGGGCTGCCTCAACACCCTGCTCGTGTCGATCCTGACCCGGGCGACGCCCGACGAGGTACGGCTACTGCTGATCGACCCCAAGCGCGTCGAGTTGACCACCTACGCCGGTATCCCCCACCTGGTCACCCCGATCGTCACCAACGCGCGTAAGGCCGCCGATGCCCTGGACTGGGTCGTGCGGGAGATGGACATGCGCTACGACGACATGGCCGCCCACGGGGTGCGCCACGTCGACGAGTTCAACCGCAAGGTCCGCGCCGGTGAGATCACGTCGCCGGCCGGCAGTGAGCGGGTCCTGGAGCCGTACCCGTACCTGGTGGTGGTCGTCGACGAGCTGGCCGACCTGATGATGGTCGCCCCCCGCGACGTCGAGGACGCCGTCGTGCGGATCACCCAGCTCGCCCGCGCCGCCGGCATCCACCTCGTGCTGGCCACCCAGCGCCCGTCGGTGGACGTGGTGACCGGGCTGATCAAGGCCAACGTCCCGTCACGGCTCGCGTTCGCGACCAGCTCCCTGACCGACTCCCGGGTCATCCTCGACCAGCCCGGCGCGGAGAAGCTGCTCGGCCAGGGCGACGGCCTGTTCCTGCCCATGGGCGCGTCCACGCCGGTCCGGATCCAGGGCGCATGGGTCAGCGACGCCGAGGTCACCGCCGTCGTCGAGCACTGGCGTTCCCAGGCCGCCACCGGTGCCCAGCCCTCCGCGCCGGCCACCGTGACGCCGCCGGCCGCCGAAACCCCGGCCCGCCCGGCGGTGAACACCGCCGTCGTCGACGGGCTCGACGACGACGAGAGGGCCCTGCTGCGCGAGGCCGCCGAGCTGATCGTCACCAGCCAATTCGGGTCGACCTCGATGCTGCAGCGCAAGCTGCGCATCGGCTTCGCCAAAGCCGGCCGGCTCATGGACACCCTCGCCGACCTGCACGTGGTCGGCCCCTCCGAAGGCTCCAAAGCCCGCGACGTGCTCGTGCGCGTCGATGACCTGCCCGACCTGCTCACCGCGCTCGGCGGCGACTCCCCCACCGACTCCGACGACGCCGGCGCGACCGTGCTGGCGTTCCCCCGCAACGGCACCCGCCGCTGACCTGCCCCGCACCGCCCCACCCGGATCCGCCAGACGAAGGGAAGCTCCATGGACACCTCCCGTACCTCCGGCGAGCAGCACCTCGCCCCCATCGACCACATCACCACCAGCGAGGCCGGCGAGGGCCGCCGATGGTCGCTGGCCACCTGGTGGCGCGACACCGCCACGGTGTTCGTGCACGACAACTGGCTGCTCGGCGTGCTCGCGCTGGCCGCCCTCGCCCTGCTCATTGTGCTGCTGTGGGCCGTCTGGGTCATCGTCACCAAGCTCGTCGACGTCGCGGACGCTGGCCTCGACGCGGCCGGCGCCTGGATCACCGACGGGCCGATCACCCACAGCATCTCCGACCCGATGCGCGCCTACCTCGACACTCACACCGTCGGCCTGCCCGCCACCGCCCGTGACCTGTGGATCATGTGGCTCGTCGCGGCCGGCGCCCTCTACCTCGGCGCGCTGTTCGGCTCCACCTACGCCCGCATCGGCTGGGCCGCGATCGGTGCCCTGACCGGCGTCGCCGTGTACGCCGCGCCCCGGCCGGCACCGGCCCCGCCGCCGCCGGCCTGACCGCTGTGGTGTGGCTGACCCTGTCCCTGCTCGCCTACGCCGGCCGCAGCAACCTCATGGTCGGCGACATCCTGCCCAGCCTCGCCCACCGGCGCGATCGCGATCCGGTCATCGACAGCACCTACTGACCCGCACGCACGGCGGGCGGCCCCACGCCTCCTACAGCCAGGGCCGCCCGCCACTCCCCCATCCAGCAGATGAGAAGGAGCTACCTCCATGGTGCCCGATCCGGGTGAACCGACCTACCTCGGCGCGGCCTACGACAGCGACCACGATCCGCGTGGCCAGCGCCGTCTCTTCCAGATCCCCACCGCCGGCGCGCACGCGGTGCTGGTGGAGATTCCCACCAGCCTTGCCGACAGCACGTCCCACTGCACCGGCTGCGGTCACACCGACAGCGACTTCTCCGAGCTGGAGATCCTCGCCCGCGCTGGCGCGCACGCTTCCGCCTGCGGGCGAGGCACCGTCACCGCCGCCTTGGACGCCGCGGTCGCCACCGTCCGCACCGAGCTGGCCCGCATCGACCCCAAGGCCGGCGGCTACCTGCAGATGGCCGGAGTGCTACTCGGCGCCGGCCTGGCGGTACTCGGCGGCGCCGGAGCCGGCGGCCACCTTCCCCCGTCCGCGCTGCGGGCCGGCGCTGCGACCGGCGTGGTGGTGCTCGTCGCCGTCGCCCTGCTCCTGCTGGCCTCTCGCCCCCGCCTCGGCGGCGACTTCGGATTCGTGGCCTACGCCGATGCCGACACCGCCCAGGACGTGCTCGCCCGCATCGCCGGGGGCGACGCCGAGCAGGTCCCGCAGATGACGCCGCTGACCCGCGCTCGCGAGCTGTGGTGGCTCTCCCGAGCCGTACGCGCCAAGTACGTGGCGATCGCTCGCGCGGTACCGCTGCTGCTCGCCGGGTACGTCGGCGCGGCCGTCACCGCCGCCTTGGCGATCTGGGGCCGGTGAACGCGATGACCCGCCCTGAATTCGCCACCGCCATCCTCGGCACCACCGACGAATACCGGCTCGACATCGTCACCGACCCCGAACCCGACATCCCCCAGGTTGTCAGCTACTTCACCGCCAGCGACCCCGAGGCGGCGAGCCAGCAGGCGCTGCGGCTACTCGCCGCCGTCAACGGCCCCGACGATCGCTACGGCGAGCTGTACACCCACGACGGTGACGGCGGCGCGGTCCACGTCGACACCATCCATCTTCCTGAATGATCACTCGTCGCGCGCGAATAGGCGGCCCGAATCGTCCGGCCGCCTATTCGGCCACATGTAGTCGAATCTTTTTATCCCAGAAGTCCGTCGGGCTCGTGGTGGTATGTCCCGATTTTGGCCCTAGATCCATACAGGACTGTGCGGGTTCGGTGGTTTCAAAGCGTGTTGGGGTGCGTGCGTCGGGGAGAGTCACCGTAAGATCCACGGGTCTTAAGCCTGAATTGATCTTGGAGGAGCGCCCGCGCTCAACGGCTAACTGCAGACAGCAAGAGAGCCCCACACCCCGATTTCGTTTGGCCGCGAAAGGGTCTGAGGCTCCGACAAGCTCGGAGGACACCATAGCACCCACCTCCGGGCTGGGTGCACTTTTGTCTCTCGACACGGTTACTGCGTGTCGCGGCGATGCCTGCCTGCGCCCAGTCCCCTCTCCGTTACGTGCCATCACCAGTGATGGCGTTACCCTGCGCGAGCACCACCATTACGCCACGTTGTCCCATGAGCGGCCGAGCCGTTGCTGGACTGCGGCGAATCTCGGCCCAGGACGTAAGCCCGTCGGGTCTGCGGCGGTGCCGCAATGATCACCGCATCTCTCCGGGCGTTGGACTCGGATCGTGTGGCGGCGCTCGGGTACTGCCCCGACTGCTACGCCACTGGTGCGGCCGTACTCGTCGTACCCGGACAGCACCACTGCCGGGCGCACCTGGTCGATCAGCGCCTGCTGATCGAGACCACCACCGCCGGGCAGGCCCGCCTGGTGGCCCCGCCCGGGGCCCGCCGCCGGCCGGTCTACCCGACCGGTGTTCAGGTGTCATGTGTGTCCTGTGCCGCTGCCGGCCGGAACAAGCAGGGCCTCCCGCGCGACGGGGCGGGGTCGGATCCGCTGTGCATGTCCTGCTGGCGGGGACGCACCGACCGGCGAGACGCCGCCCAGCGGCACCACCTGGTCGCCGCCCTGCGCGATCGCCTCGACCACGCCCAAGACGTCGTTGACGTCGATTGCGCGGCCTGCGGTGAACCCGAACCGATGCCGACCTGCTGGCTGTGTGGGTACTCCTACCTGGAGCAGGCCCGCGCCGATCACGCCCACGCGCAGGCGCTGGAGGCCGCCGCCGTCGACGAGCGCTTCGCGCAGCTCGCCGAGATGGCTGACGCCCGCGAGCGGGTCGACGAGCTGACCGCGTGGATCCAGCGCCTGATGGAGACGCTGAGCGCCTTCGACGCCGGCGACAGTTGGGGCCGGCCGGTCTGGATGCTGGCCGACCTGCTCGCCCGCGACGCCGCCAGCCGTGCCAGCCGCCGCGGCCGGCGCTCCGCGCTGGGCCGGGTCGGTGCGGTGCTGGCCGTCGACGCGGACCGCCGCTCCGGGCGCCGTGCCATGCCCGGCCGCGCCAAGACCGCCCTGCTCGCCGGCTGCGGACTCCACCCGTCCCGTGACGGACGCCTGGCGCCGCGCCGAGGCCCTGGGCTGGCAGACCCGCGTCGAGCAGGGCCGCCGCCTCAGCTACGCCGAGCGATGCGCCACCGGCCGCGCCCAGGCACGGGCCGTCTTCGACATCACCCCGCTCCACCGAGGCGACACGGCCGCCCAGACGGCGCACGTGCCGGCCGCGCTGACCATCCTGGCCGAGCTGCTCGACCACGCCCGCACGCTGCTCACCGAGGCGCAGGACCGCGTCGACGAGCTGGACGCTCGCGCTGGCGGCTGGGTCGACTACCACGAGCGCGTGCGCCGCCACCAGATCCGCCAAGCGGTGGTCGCCGTCCGCGATCACGCTCGTGACCAGGCCTTGAATTTCCGCACCCCCCACACGGTGTCTCAAGGTATGAGTGTTTACTCCAGCTCGTCTCGGGGTCTGCTGATCTCACCGTCAATCGCGTCCGCTCCGTCGTGGAACCGGCAGAGCCGGAGGAAGGACGGCGCTTCGCGCTCATCGACGAGGAGCGGAGTCGATCTCGGCCCTGCCAGGTCACACCCTGTACAGCGTCCTAGGCCGGCTCAGAGGCCCGGTGGCGCGTCACGGCGGGCCCGGCCACGTCCTGAGTGGTCGGGATGGGCGTACGACCTCGCACGGGCCGTTCAGGGCCGGTGGATGTGGCTGCGCCGCGCTCCCCTTCCCCGGGTCGCAGCCACGCTGGGCGCCGCACTCGGTCCGGACTGGACGGCCGAGGCGCTCGATGCCTGGGTCCGGGGTGCCCGGACCCGTCCGCTGCTGGCCGAGCCCGACAACCCCACGGCCTACCTGCGCGCTCTGCTCGACGAGGCGATGACCGGACCGGCCGAGCCGCCGTACCCGACCCGTCGGCACGCCGAGCACCGCCGCGCCCTGGTCGTTGAGCAGGCGCAGGAGCAGCAGGAGCGTCGCAGGGCCGTCCGTGAGGCCCAGCGCCACAATCGGGGTCCGGTGGCACCCGGACGGCGCAGCGCAGCGGCGGAAGCCGCCCTGGCCTCGGTCCGTGCCCGCACGCCGGGACACCTTCGGCGGGCCGATCGCGCCGCCCTGCTCGACGCCCCGCCGCTCGCCGACTGCG
>NZ_JAEVHM010000021.1 GCF_016802865.1 Micromonospora parastrephiae
GGCCGGCCGGGGTGTACCCGACCGGCCGGACCGCGTCCGGCGTACCAGGTCAGGCCGCGGCGGAGGTCCGCACCAGGGTGCGGATCTGGCGCAGCAGCACGGACAGGGCGGCGAGGTCCGCCCGCGACTCGTCGAACTCCCCCATCGCCCGCTGGGCGCGGTGGATCGACGTGGCGTTCGACTGCTCCCACCGCTGCACCCGCTCGTGCGGCGGCAGCTCCTCCGGAGTGGAGTCGAGCACCTCGGCGGTGAGCGCGGCCAGCGCGGCGTACAGGTCGTAGCGCAGCGCCATCCGGGCGAGGGTCTGCCAGCGGTCCTCCCTCGGCAGCAGGGAGATCTTCGACAGCAGCGAGTCCACCCGGAACAGGTCGGAGAGCACGAAGTAGACCGAGGCCACCTCCCCGACGTCCCGACCGCTGCGCGTGGCGGTCTCCACCACGTCCAGCAGGCCGAAGCTGTACATCAACCGGGTCGCCCGCTCCGCCAGTTCGCGCGGCAGCCCACGCTCGGTCATCGAGTCGATGTGCGCGACGATGGCCTGCCGCTCGCTGCCGTAGAACAGCTCCTCCAGCCCCGGCAGCAGCCGGGCCACGCCGTTGCGCAGGCGGGCGATCTCGGTCGGCACGTCGATCGGCGAGCGCCGGTTGGTGACCAGCCAGCGCACCGCGCGGTCGAGCAGTCGACGGGTGTCCAGGTAGACGCTGGTCTGCAGCTCCGGGGAGACCTTGTTGTCCAGGTCCTCGACGGCGTCCCACAGCTCACGTAGCCCGAACACCTCGCGGACCACCACGTACGCCCGGATCACGTCGGCCGCGCTGGCCGCGGTCTCCTCGACCACCCGGAAGATGAACGAGATGCCGCCCCGGTTGACCGCCTCGTTGACCAGCACGGTGGTGACGATCTCCCGACGCAGCCGCTGCCGGCCCATCCGGTCGGCGAACCGCTCGCGCATTGGCGTCGGGAAGTAGCTGACCAGGACGTCCGTCGTCCACTCCTCGTCGGCCAACCCCTCGGTGAGGATCTCCCGCTCCAGGACGATCTTCACGTACGCGAGCAGCACCGCGAACTCCGGCGCGGTCAGCCCGGACTCGTTGCGGACCGCCAGCTCCTCGTCCGGCGGCAGCGCCTCCAACGCCCGGTCCAACGCACCGGACCGCTCCAACTCGTTGATCATGCGGCGGTGCACCGGGAGCAGCGAGGCGGCCTGGGCCTGGGCGTTGTTGATCGCCCGAGCCTGGTCGTAGTTGTCCCGCAGCACCAGCTCCGCGACCTCGTCGGTCATTCCGGCCAGCAGCTCGTCCCGCTCGGCCGTGGTCAGCTCGCCGTCGGCGACCGCGGTGTTCAGCAGGATCTTGATGTTCACCTCGTGGTCGGAGGTGTCCACACCGGCCGCGTTGTCGATGAAGTCGGTGTAGATCCGACCACCGGTCAACGCGTACTCGATCCGGCCGAGCTGCGTCCAACCCAGGTTGCCGCCCTCGCCCGCCACCCGGCAGCGCAGGCTGCGCCCGTCCACCCGGATCGCGTCGTTGGACTTGTCGCCCACCTCGGCGTTGGTCTGGCTCGACGCCTTGACGTAGGTGCCGATGCCGCCGTTCCAGAACAGGTCGACCGGCGCGGTGACGATCGCCTTCATCAGCTCCTGCGGCGAGAGCTGCGTGACGTTGTCGTCCAGGCCGATCGCCGCCCGGACCTGCGGCGTGATCGGGATGGACTTGGCGGTACGCGAGAAGATGCCGCCGCCGGCCGAGATCAGCTCCGGGTTGTAGTCCTCCCACGAGGAACGGGGCAGGTCGAACAACCGCCGGCGCTCCGCGTACGAGGTGGCCGCGTCCGGGTCCGGGTCCAGGAAGATGTGCCGGTGGTCGAACGCGGCGACCAGTCGGATGTGCTCGGACAGCAGCATCCCGTTGCCGAACACGTCGCCGGACATGTCGCCGACGCCGACCACAGTGAAGTCCTGGGTCTGGGTGTCCAGGCCCAGCTCCCGGAAGTGCCGCTTCACCGACTCCCAGGCACCCCGGGCGGTGATGCCCATCTTCTTGTGGTCGTAGCCGGCGGAACCACCGGAGGCGAACGCGTCGCCGAGCCAGAAGTTGTGCGTCGTGGAGATCTCGTTGGCGATGTCGGAGAACGTCGCGGTGCCCTTGTCGGCCGCAACCACCAGGTACGGGTCGTCGCCGTCGTGCCGGACCACGTCCTCGGGCGGCACGATCTGCCCGCTGACGATGTTGTCCGTGACGTCCAGCATCGCGCCGACGAACTCCTGGTAGCAGGCGACCGCCTCGTCCCGGTCACCCGGCTTCTGCTTCAGCACGAAGCCGCCCTTGGCGCCCACCGGCACGATCACCGTGTTCTTCACCATCTGCGCCTTGACCAGGCCCAGCACCTCGGTACGGAAGTCCTCCCGACGGTCGGACCAGCGCAGCCCACCCCGGGCCACCGGCCCGAACCGCAGGTGCACACCCTCGAACCGGGGCGAGTACACGAAAATCTCGAACTTCGGTCGCGGCGCCGGCAGGTCCGGAATGGCCTGCGGGTCGAGCTTGAACGCCACGTACGCCTTCGGCCGCCCGTCGGTGCGCTTCTGGTAGAAGCTGGTGCGCAGGGTCGCCTCGATCAGCGTCAGGTACGAGCGCAGGATCCGATCCTGGTCGAGGCTCGCCACGTCGTCCAGCGCACCCCGGATCGTCTCCACCAGCTCACCGCTGCGCTGCTGCCGCTGCTCGGCGCTCATCTCGCCCGGCGCGAACCGGGTCTCGAACAGCTCCACCAGCAGACCGGCCAGCTTCGGGTACGCGATGAAGGTCTGCTCCATGTAGTCCTGGGAAAAGACCGTGCCGGCCTGCCGCAGGTACTTCGCGTACGCCCGCAGCACCACCACCTGCCGCCAGGTCAGCCCGCCGCGCAGCACCAGCTCGTTGAACCGGTCCACCTCGGCCTCACCGCGCCAGGCCGCCGCGAACGCGTTCTCCACGTGCGGGCGCACCTCGGACAGCTCGTGGTGCCCCTCGGGCAGCATCAGGCCGAAGTCGTACAGGTAGACCCGACCGTCGATCCGGTCCACCTCGTACGGGTGCTCGTCGACCACCCGGACGCCGAGCGAGTGCAGCACCGGCAGCACGGCGGAGAGCATCATCGGCTCGCCGTACCGGTAGACCTTGAACCGGACGTTCATCGTCTCGGCCAGGTCCGCGCCGGGCATCCGCGTGCCCGGCCGGGGCGCGAGCTGCTTGCGGAACAGGTGCATCTCCAGCTGGCCGGGCTCTTCCAGCAGCTCCAGCTTGGCCAGGTCCTTCATCGCCTCGTACGGCGTGTGCCCGTCCTTGTAGCCCTCCGGGAACGCGTCGGCGTACCGGGTGAACAGGTGCTTGGCCTGCTCGTCGCCGAGCTTGCGCTCCAGCACCAGCCGGTAGTCGTCGTCCCACAGTCGGGTCGCGTCGGCCAACTCCTCGGCCAGCAGGTCGGCGTCGATGTCGCCGGGCGGCCGGGTGGGGTCGGTACGGACGATGAAGTGGATGCGGGCGAGCATCGACTCGGTGACCCGGGTGGTGTAGTCCACCCCGACACCGTTCAACTCGCGCAGCAGGATGTCCTGCATCCGCAGCCGGTTCTGGGTGGTGAACCGGTCCCGTGGAAGGTAGATCAGGCAGGAGATGAACCGCCCGTACGCGTCGCGGCGCAGGAACACCCGCAGCTGCCGACGGCCCGCCATCCGCAGCACACCGACCACCGCGTGGTACAGGTCGTCGGTCTTGATCTGGAACAGCTCGTCGCGCGGGTAGGTCTCCAGGATCTGGATCAGATCCTTGCCGGAGTGGCTGCGCCGGCTCAGGCCGGAGCGGTCCAGCACCTCGGCCACCTTACGGCGCACCACCGGAAGCTCCCGGACGCTGGTGCGGTACGCGGCGGTGGAGAACAGGCCCAGGAAGCGCCGTTCGCCGATCACCTCGCCGGCGGAGTTGAAGATCTTGAAACCGATGTAGTCCAGGTACGCCGAGCGGTGCACGGTGGCCCGCGAGTTGGCCTTGGTGATGATGAGCAGGCGCTTCTCCAGCACCTTCTCGTGCGCCTCCGGCGTCATCGACGACAGCGACCGGGCCTCCGGCGAATCGGAGCGCAGGATGCCCAGACCGGTGCCGAGCACCGCCTCCAGCGCCTTGCCGTCGACCTGGTCCGCGGCGTTCCCGCCGGGAGCGTCCACCAACCGGTACTCACGGTAGCCGAGGAAGGTGAAGTGGTCGTGGGCGAGCCACCGCAGCAGCTCCACCGAGTCGGTGATGTCCTTCTCCGGCACCGGCGGACGGTTGTCCGAGGTGCGGGCCGAGGCCAGCTCGTCGGCGAGCGCGAGGGCGCGCTGACGCATCTTCGGCCAGTCCTCCACCGCCTCGCGCACGTCGGTGAGCACCCGTTGCAGCTCGCGGCGCAGCCGGTCCCGCTCGGCCGCGTCCCGGACCGGGTCGATCTCGATCCGCATCCAGCTCTCGATGATGTCGCCGGCGATCGCGTCGTCCGGCTCCACGTCGGCGGAGACCTCGGTGAGCCGGCCCAGCGGCTCGCGGCGGACCACCACCAGCGGGTGCACCAGCAGGTGCACGTCCAGGTGGTACGAGTTGAGCAGCGCGGTCACCGAGTCGACCAGGAACGGCATGTCGTCGGTGACGATCTCGACGACGGTGTGGTGCTGGTCCGCGTGCGGTTCGTGGATCCGCAGCTTCAGTTCGCCGGGCACCCGCTGCTGGGCGAGGTCCCGGTGCGCCCGGGCCGCGTCGAGCATCTCTTCCGCCGTGAAGCCGACCAGCTCCTCGTCCGGGGCGAACCGCCAGAAACGACCCACCAGGGTCGCCGCGTCCTGGTCGTCCCCGGCGAGCGCGACGGCCTGGGCTACCAGGCGCTCCGCGTTCGGTACCGGTTCGTCGAGATCGGCGTCCTCCACGTCGTCGGCCAACGCCTCGGTCGGCAGGCCCAGATCGTAGATGGTGTCGATGCTCGACCCGGTGAGGCCGGTGACGCCCGTGTCGAGTCGGCCGTAGCCGTCCCCGTCGGTCGCGGAATCGAAGCTGTCGTCGTCCCGGCCGGAGTCATCCTGCCGGAGGTCGGATTCCGGTTTGATCGCCGGACGCCGGTCCATCGGTGCCACTCCCCTCGACCCACCGCGTTGTGGGTCACTCTGCCGCCCAGCCTAGGCCCGCCGTTCTGCGCCATCGTCGGCGGACCACCGGCCGGACGTCCGGATCGGGACTTTGTCCTTTCACCCGTTGCGGGTCCGAGGTTGGCCGGTTGCGGGATACCCCGCCACGCGATGTTCATCACACCGGCGCGGTCCGTCTTTCCGCACGTATGGCCACTTCAGGGGACGTTGGGGACAGCGTTCTCGTACTACCGTGCAGGGCAGCCCGAGATCGGAAGGACCTCGCGTCATGCTCCTGTCGTACCCCCGGCCCCACCGACCGAACCCCGCCCGGCGACGGGTGGCGGCGATCACGGCGGCGCTCCTCACCGTCGGCCTCCTGGCCGCCTGCTCCGGCGACGACGGCCCGGAGCGCAGCGTGGACGCCTTCCTCGCCGGTTGGCGCAGCGGTGATCTCCAGGCGGTCGGCCTGGTCGATCCGACCGGCACCAAGCTGCCGGCCGCCGAGGTGAGCCGCGAGATCAAGGAACTCGCCGGTGAGCTGGCGGGCACCCCGCCCAAGCTGACCCGCCGCGGCGACCCGAAGGTCACCAAGGACATCGCGACCGTGACCGTCCAGGTGCAGTGGACCCTGCCCGGTCAGACCAGCTGGGCGTACGACCGGGAGGTGCGGCTCGCCCAGGGCGACGACGACCAGTGGCAGGTGATCTGGGAGCCCCGGGTCGTACACGAACAGCTCACCAAGGGTGACCGGTTGGGTTTGCGTCGCGACGCCGGTCCCCGGGCCGGGGTGCTGGACGCCGCCGGGCAGCCGATCGTCGCCCCTCGCCCGGTGATCCGGGTGGGCGTGCAGCCCGACGGGGTCGCCGACATCAAGAAGCTGGTCAAGGACCTCGACGCGGCCTTCAAGGCGATCCGTCCGGCGCTGGTCCCGGCGGTCGACCTGGCGGACCTGCCCGAGCGGGTGGCCAAGGCCAAGCCGGGCGACTTCGTCGAGGTGGTGACGCTCCGCGAGGAGGCGTACCGCCAGATCAAACCCCGGATCTACGACCTGCCCGGCACCAAGTTCGTCTCCGACAAGGTCGACCTGGCGCCGACCCGGGAGTTCGCCCGCGCGCTGCTCGGCTCGGTCGACCCGGCGCAGGCCGACGACCTGGCCGCGCACCCCGACCGGTACGTGGTCGGCGACCTGGTCGGGCACGGTGGATTGCAGGGCCGCTACGACGAGCGTCTGCGCGGCAGCCCCGGGTTGACCGTGGTCGTCGAGCGTCCCGCCGAGGGCGGCAAGCTGGAGCCCACCGGCACCGAACTGTTCCGCCGGGAACCTCAGGCCGGGCAGCCGCTCAAGACCACCCTCGACGTGGCCGCCCAGAACGCCGCCGACGGGGCGCTGCGCCCGGAGGCGCGCCGGTCCTCGCTGGTGGCGGTACGGATCAGCGACGGCGCCGTGCTCGCCGTGGCGAACGGCCCCGGGCCGGCCGGCGAGAACCTGGCCTTCAACGCGCAGGTGCCGCCCGGTTCCACGTTCAAGATGGTCAGTGCGCTCGGCCTGCTGGACCGGGGTGCGGTCACCCTCGACGGGCCGGTGGACTGCAAGAAGACCGTCACCGTCGACGGTCGGTCCTTCAAGAACTCCGACAACTTCGAGCTGGGCTCGTGCCGTTCCGCACCGACTTCGCCAAGTCCTGCAACACCGCGTTCGCCACCTTGGCGCCGAAGCTGGGTGGCGACGGGCTGGCCGCCGCCGGCCGTTCGCTGGGCCTGGAGGGCCAGTGGGACCTCGGCACCGACGCCTTCACCGGCAAGGTGTCCACGGGCGGCAGCCTCGCCGAGCAGGCCGCCGCCTCGTTCGGGCAGGGCACCACCCTGGTCAGTCCGCTGGCCATGGTCGGTGCCACCGCGGCCGTGGCCCGGGGCCGGTTCGAGCAGCCGCGGCTCCTGGTCGACCCCGCGCCGGCCAAGCCGGCCGCGGCCGGCGAACAGCTCAAGCCGGAGTCCGTCTCGGCGCTGCGCACCATGATGCGCGAGGTGGTGACCACCGGCACCGGCACCGCCCTCAAGGACGTGCCGGGCGGCGAGGTGTACGGCAAGACCGGCACCGCCGAGTACGACAACAACCCGGCCCACACCCACGCCTGGTTCGTCGGCTGGCGGGGGGACGTCGCCTTCGCCGTCTTCGTGGAGAAGGGCGGCGCCAGCACCGCCTCAGCCGTCCCGATCGCCGAGCGCTTCCTCCGCGCCCTCCCAACCACCTAACCCTCGATCACCGCCCGGGTCCCGTCAGTCCGGACCCGGGCGTGATCGACTCGATGTCGCTGACATCGCGGCATCCGAACCACTCGGACACGGCGACATCGCTGACACCGGGTCGATCACGGGCCAGCCGGGAACCGTGTCAGGCGGTGTCGGCCTTGTGGTGATCGGGGTGGTCCTCGGCCGGCGGGGACGGTCGTCGGAGCAGACCTGGGCCGGCCGAAGCGGGTGGGCCGACCGGTTCCCGCTCGACCGGAGCCGGAACGTCGGTATCAGCCGCATCGCCGCCGGAGTGGCCGATGCCGGACAGGTCTGCGGCGATGTCTCCCGCGTCGGAGGCCCCGGCCTCGGCGAGCGACCCGGTCTCGACGGACGGGTCCCGCGCGGCGACATCGACGAACGGTGACTGGCCGCCGGGCACGCTGTGCAGCCCGTCGAGCCGCTCCGAGCGTTCGGAGGCGACCGCTGAGCGGCCGTTGCCGCGTCGCGGGCCGGGGGCCGGCCGGGCCGACAGCAGTCGGGGCGGCACCGCCTCCGGCGCGGTGACCGGGGCGAGGCCGGCGACCACGGTGTTGACGATCTCGGCGGCGTACGAGCCGTCCGGGTCGTAGTCGGGGTCGAAGACGGTCAGCTCGACGCCGAGACAGTGCGGGGTGTCGACCAGGCCGGCGAGCAGGATCTCCAGCTCGGCGAAGGCGATCCCGCCCGGGTCGGGGGCGTCCACGGCGGGCATCACCGCCGGGTCGAGCACGTCCACGTCGATGTGCACCCAGTAGCCCGCGCAGTCGGCGAGCTGCTCGTGTGCCCACTGCGCCGTCCGGGCGGCGCCCTCGGCGCGCAGCGCCGGCACGGGCCGGGTGGTGATCCCCGCCGCCTGGAGGTCGAGCCGGTACTCGTCCTGCGCCCGGATGCCGAGCACCACCACGTCGATGTCCCGGAAGTAGGGTCGACGCCCCTCCAGCGCGGCCAGGTCGGCCTGCCCGCGCCCGGTGACCAGGGCCAGGTCCTCACCGGCGGCCGCGCCCACGTAGGAGGCGTTGCCGGGGTGCCGGAAGTCGGAGTGCCCGTCCACGAACACCAACCCGATCCGCCCGCCGACCGCCTCACCGAGGCGGTGCATGGCCAGCGCGGAGCCGAGCAGCACCGAGCAGTCGCCGCCCAGCACCACCGGGAACTCGCCCCGGTCGATGATCGAGCCGATCCGTTCGGCGAGCGCCAGCGAGTAGTCCGCGATCTCCCGGGCGTGGCACACGCCGTCGCCGGGCCGCCAGTCACCCGGGTCGTAGCGGGGTGGGGTGAGGCAGCCGGCGTCGCGGGCGCGCAGCCGGGCCAGCAGGTCGTGGTCGCGCAGCGCGCCGGGCGCCTTACCGCAGCCCGGAACCGACGTGGGCGTCGGTGGCCGCAGACCGAGATTTGTCGGCGCGTCGAGGACGGCGATCCGGCGCATCATGAGCTCCCGTCCTCGATGGTCGGGCGGGCCGGCCGGAACGCCGGCCCGCGCTGGCGTGCTACGAACTCAGAACAGGGCGCTGGCCAGGGCGCGGCGCGCCGACGCGACCGCCGGGTCGTCCGGGCCGGCGATGGTGAACAGCGACACCAGGTGCTGGCGGACCGTCTCCCGGTCCTCACCGGCGGTACGCCGGACCAGCCCGACCAGCCGGGCGTACGCCTGCTCGGCCAGGCCGCTGAGCACCTCGATGTCGGCGGCGAGCAGCTGCGCGGCCACGTCGTCGGGGGCACTCTCGGCGGCGGCCAGCGCGGTGGCCGGGTCGGCGCCGGCCACCCGGCGGGCCACCCCGACCTGGGCGAGGCCGGCCTCGGCCGCGGCGTCCGCCGGCGAATCGGCGAGGATCTTGCGGTACGCCCGCTCGGCGGCGTCCAGGTCGCCGCTCATCAGCGCGTCGTCCGCCTCGTCGAGGCGCGGGTCCTCCGGTTCGGCGACGGTCACGCCGCCGGCCTTGAGCACGGCCTGGAGCCACTGGCGCAGCTGCGCCTCGGGCACCACGCCGGAGAAGGCGTCGATCGGCTGGCCGCCGACCACCGCGTAGACCATGGGGATGCCCTGGACCCGGAACATCTGGGCGATCCGCGGATTTTCCTGCACGTCCACCCGGGCGAGCACCCAGGCGCCGCCGCTCTCGGCGGCCAGCCGTTCCAGCACCGGGGCGAACTCGTCGCTCTCCGGGAAGCCGGCCGCGCCGAAGAAGACGACGACGGGCATGGCCATCGACCGTTCGAGCACCTCGGACTGGATTGTGGCCTCGGTGACGTCGACGATGGCGGCGTCACCGCCGGCGGTGGGCGCGCCGGGGACGCCGGTGGACGGGCCGCCCTGCGGGGGTGTGCCCGGGCGGGTACTGGCTGGTGCGGGGCCGCGCAGCGTGCTGAGGTCGACCGCGCCGCGGGTGAAGATCGACGAGGTGATCCGTGGGTCGCTCATGGTTACCTAGTCTCGCACGCGAGCCCGGATTCTCAGGTCACCCGCAACTCCGACGTTGCAACTCTCACGCCCCACCCCCACCCCCGGCGATCGGGCATTCCTGCCATCGGACGCGGCATCCGCCGGGGCGGCCGCTGCGTGATCGACGGGGGTGGTGGTATGGGTCAGAAACGGGCCGGCTCGCGGTAGGTGCCCCACTCGGCGCGGAGGGCGTCGCAGATCTCGCCGAGGGTGGCTTCGGCGCGGACGGCGTCGAGCATGGCGGGGATCATGTTCTCGTCGGTACGGCTGGCCTCGACCATCCGGGCCACCGCCGCGCGGACCGCCGACTCGTCCCGAACGCTCTTGCGCTCGGCGAGCACACGGCGCTGCTCCAGCTCCACCTCGTGCGAGATGCGCAGGATCTCCAGCTCCTTGGCGACCGTGCCGGTGTGGCAGTTGACGCCGACGATCTTCTTGTCGCCCTTCTCCAGGGCCTGCTGGTAGACGAAGGCCGACTCGGCGATGTGCCCGGTGAACCAGCCGTCCTCGATGCCGCGCAGGATGCCGGAGGTCATCGGGCCGATCTGGTGCGGCCCCTCCCCGCCGAGCTGCCGGATCCGGGCGAAGATCTCCTCCGCCTCGGCCTCGATCTTGTCGGTCAGCGCCTCGACGTACCAGGAGCCACCGAGCGGGTCGGCCACGTTGACCACGCCGGTCTCCTCCATTAGCACCTGCTGCGTACGCAGGGCGATCTCGGCGGACTCGTCGGTGGGCAGCGCCAGGGTCTCGTCCAGCGCGTTGGTGTGCAGCGAGTTGGTCCCGCCGAGCACCGCCGCGAGGGCCTCGACGGCGGTCCGTACGACGTTGTTGACCGGCTGCTGGGCGGTCAGGGACACCCCGGCGGTCTGCGTGTGGAACCGCAGCCACAGGGCCTTCTCGCTGGTCGCGCCGTAGACGTCGCGCAGCCAGCGGGCCCAGATGCGGCGAGCGGCACGGAACTTGGCGATCTCCTCGAAGAAGTCGAGGTGCGAGTCGAAGAAGAAGCTCAACCCCGGCGCGAAGACGTTCACGTCCAGCCCCCGCGAGAGGCCCAGCTCCACGTAGCCGAACCCGTCGGCCAGGGTGTACGCCAACTCCTGCGCGGCGGTCGAGCCGGCCTCGCGGATGTGGTAGCCGGAGACCGACAGCGGCTTGTAGCGCGGGATCTCCCGGGCGCAGTACTCCATCAGGTCGCCGATCAGGCGCAGGTGCGGCTCGGGGTCGAAGAGCCACTCCTTCTGCGCGATGTACTCCTTGAAGATGTCGGTCTGCAGGGTGCCGTCCAGCTTGGACAGGTCGGCGCCCTGCCGCTCGGCGGCGACCAGGTACATGCAGAACACCGGTACGGCCGGCCCGGAGATGGTCATCGACGTGGTGACGTCGGCCAGGTCGATGCCGTCGAAGAGCGCCTGCATGTCGGTGGCGGTGTCGATGGCGACGCCGCAGTGCCCGACCTCGCCGAGCGCCTGCGGGTCGTCCGAGTCGCGGCCCATCAGCGTCGGCATGTCGAACGCGACCGATAGGCCACCGCCGCCGGCGCCGAGGATCATCTTGTAGCGCTCGTTGGTCTGCTGGGCGTTGCCGAAGCCGGCGAACTGCCGGATCGTCCAGGTCCGTCCCCGGTAGCCGGTCGGATACAGGCCCCGGGTGTACGGATACTCACCCGGCCAGCCGATCCGCTCGAAGCCCGGGTACGCGCTGCCCTCCGGCGGCCCGTAGACCGGGTCGACCGGCATCCCGGAAAGCGTGGTGAAGTCGGCGTCACGCTTGCGCGCGGCGTCGTACCGGGCCTGCCAGCGTGCCCGTCCGGCGTCGATCTCGTCGGCGTCCATGCGCAGGGCTCCTCCTCGGGTCCTCGACTGCACATCGAGTGTAGAGCCCTCGCCTGAACGATCGCTAAGTCACGCCGTACCGGCGGGTAACGCGGTCAGGCCGTGGGCGCGGTGGCGGCGCCCATCGCCACGTCGTCGACCCGGATGTTGACCTCGTCGACCCGCAGGCCGTACGCCTCGACGGCCTCGGTGACCCGGGCACGCACCTGACCGGTGATCTCCGGCACCGTCTGACCGGCCTGGATCACCAGCACCAGGTTGACCACGGCCGCGTCCCCGGTCACGTGGGCCGAGCATCCCCGGCGGGCGTCGCCCACCTGGTCCAGCCCGACCCGGTCGAGGACCGCGTTGAAGAACCGGGCGACGTCCCCACCCATCTCGGCCACGCCGGGCACCGAACTGGCCGCCGCGACGGCGATCTTCTCGATCACCTCGTCGGAGACCTGCGTCCTACCGCCAGCCGCCGCCGACGCCGTGGTCAGCTCCTGCGTCGCCTCGTGATCCATACCCACTCCCCTGCTCCTCGCGCCCGCTCCGCCGTGGGGCGGTGCGAGCCTACAAGGGCGAGGTGCCGCCGGGATGTCCCCGGTGGACGGTCAGCGGGCGAGCTGGGCGAGCAGGGTGTCCGCCGCCGCGTACGGGTCGAGGGCCCCCTCGGCCACCCTGGCGGCAAGCGTCGACAACTCCGTACCGTCGCGCAGGGAACCGATCCGGGCGCGGAGGGTGCCGAGCGCGATGGCCTCGATCTCGGCGGCGGCCCGCGCCTCCTGCCGGCGGCGCAGCTCGCCGTGTTCGACCAGCCAGCCACGGTGCTTGTCGATCGCGGCGGCGATGTCGTCGATGCCCTCACCTCGGGCGGCGATCGAGCGGACCACCTGCGGTCGCCACTGACCCGGCCCGCGCTCGCCGAGGGCGATCATGCCCTGGATGTCGCGGACGGTGGCGTCGACACCGTCCCGGTCGGCCTTGTTGACCACGAACACGTCGGCGATCTCCAGGATGCCGGCCTTGACCGCCTGGATCGCGTCGCCCATGCCGGGAGCGAGGAGCACCAGCGTGGTGTCGGCCAGCGAGGCGACCTCCACCTCGGCCTGCCCGACGCCGACGGTCTCCACCAGCACCACGTCGCAGCCGGCGCCCTCCAGCACCCGGACCGCCTGCGGCGTCGCCGCGGCCAACCCGCCGAGGTGCCCGCGGCTGGACATGGAACGGATGTAGACGCCGGGATCGGTGGCGTGGTCCTGCATTCGCACCCGGTCGCCGAGGATCGCGCCGCCGGTGAACGGGCTGGACGGGTCGACCGCCAGCACGCCCACCCGGTGCCCGCGCGTCCGCAGGGCGCGCACCAGCTCGTTGGTGGTGGTCGACTTGCCCACCCCGGGCGAACCGGTCAGCCCGACCACCTGGGCCTGCCCGGCGTACGGCGCGAGCGCGGCGGCGATCGCCGGCAGCAGCTCGTCGCCGTTCTCCACCAGCGTGATCAGCCGGGCCACCGCGCGGGGGTCGCCCGCGCGGGCCCGCTCGACCAGCATCGGTACGTCCCGACTGCGGCGCACCGACGTGGTGCCCGCCGCCGGGACGTGCTCGACCGCTTCGCTCACTGGTTCTTCTCAGCCTTACCCGGCACGTGGATGATCAGCGCGTCGCCCTGGCCACCGCCGCCGCAGAGCGCCGCCGCTCCGGTGCCGCCGCCGCGGCGCTTCAGCTCCAGCGCGAGGGTGAGCACCAGCCGGGCACCGGACATGCCGATCGGGTGCCCCAGCGCGATCGCGCCGCCGTTGACGTTGACCCTGTCCGGGTTGATGCCGAGGTCCCGGGTGGACTGGATGCCGACCTGCGCGAACGCCTCGTTGATCTCGATGAGGTCGAGGTCCTCGACGCTCAGGCCACCCTTCTTCAGGGCGTGGTTGATGGCGTTGGACGGCTGCGAGTGCAGGGAGTTGTCCGGGCCGGCGACGTTGCCGTGCGCGCCGATCTCGGCGAGCCAGGTCAGCCCCAGCTCGTTGGCCTTGGCCTTGCTCATCACGACGACGGCGGCGGCCCCGTCGGAGATCGGCGAGGAGCTGCCGGCGGTGATCGTGCCGTCCTTGGTGAAGGCGGGGCGCAGCTTGGCCAGCGACTCGACGGTGGTGTCCGGGCGGATGCCCTCGTCGTCGTTGATCACCAGTGGGTCGCCCTTGCGCTGCGGGATCACCACGGGGGTGATCTCCTCGGCGAAGTGGCCGTTCTTCTGCGCGGCGGCGGCCCGCTGGTGACTGGCGGCGGCGAAAGCGTCCTGCTCCGCGCGGGAGATGCCGTGCCTGGTGCCGAGCCGCTCGGTCGACTCGCCCATCGAGCAGCAGTCCCAGGCGTCGCTCAGCCCGTCGTGCGCCATGTGGTCCTTGACCACCACGTCGCCGTACTTGTAGCCCGAGCGCTGGCCCATCAGCAGGTGCGGGGCGTTGGTCATCGACTCCATGCCGCCAGCCACCACGATGTCGAACTCGCCGGCCCGGATCAGCTGGTCGGCCAGGGCGATCGCGTCCAGGCCCGAGAGGCAGACCTTGTTGATGGTCAGCGCCGGCACGGACATCGGCACGCCGGCCTCGACGGCCGCCTGCCGGGCCGGAATCTGGCCGGCCCCGGCCTGGAGCACCTGCCCCATGATCACGTACTGGACCTGGTCGGGGCTGACGCCGGCACGCTCCAGGGCCGCCTTGATCGCGATCCCGCCGAGCTCCGTGGCCGGGAGGTCCTTGAGGTTGCCCAGCAGCCGCCCCATGGGGGTGCGCGCGCCGCTGACGATCACCGAAGCCATGCCTGCCTCCGAGGGGGGTGCCGAGCTGTACGCCTTAACGATTGTTCGGCCAGACTAACGCCATGGCTGAGAACTCCCCCGCCGAGCCCGGTGCGGACTACGTCACAGACATCGGGCTTCGCAAGATTGACCACGTCGGGATCGCCGTGGCCGACCTGGACGACGCGATCGACTTCTACCAGCGGACGTTCGGGATGCGCTGCGTACACGTCGAGACCAACGCCGAGCAGGGCGTCCGGGAAGCGATGCTGGCCGTCGGGCCGACCACCGAGGGTGGCTGCGTGCAGCTGCTCGCCCCACTCACCCCGGAGTCGACGATCGCGAAGTTCCTGGATCGCAACGGGCCGGGCGTGCAGCAGGTCGCGTACACCGTGGCGGATATCGACGCGGCCTGCGCGGCGCTGCGTGAGCGGGGGGTACGGCTGCTCTACGACGAGCCCCGGCGCGGCACCGCGGACAGCCGGATCAACTTCGTGCACCCGAAGGACGCCGGCGGCGTCCTGGTGGAACTAGTCGAACCAGCCTCCACCCCCCACTGACCCGCCCCCGCCCTGGTGATCAAGAAGTTTGCGTCGTCCTGCGCCTCGCAGGTGACCGAAACCTCTTGATCACCAGGGTTGTCGGCGCTTCAGGCCGCCCCCGGCGCACGTCAGTGCGCGGTTGGCGGGGTGGCCGGACACCTTCACGCATCGGCCGATGCAGTTTTTCACAGAGGACTTCCGGCTTTAGCTACCGTTCAGTAACGTCCCGGCCCACAGGAGCGCGACCGGTGTCGGATGTGTCGAATGCCGACATGGCGGTCGTGCCCACCGGCGCCGACGATGGCAGCACCCGGGCCCGTGCGGGTGCGGACGAACCGGAGGTCACCGTGCAGGACATCCTCGAAGCGATCATGGCGGCGGAGGAATCGAACGATCCGGACCGCGAGCTGGCCGGCGTCGCCGGGCTGCCCGTACCGGAGAGCTACCGGGGTGTGGTCGTCCGCGCCGAGGAGGCCCGGATGTTCGACGGCATGGCCACCCGGGACAAGGACCCCCGCAAGGCGTTGCACGTGCAGGAGGTGCCGACCCCGGAACTCGGGCCGGGCGAGGCCCTGGTCGCCGTGATGGCGAGCGCGATCAACTACAACACGGTGTGGACCAGCATCTTCGAGCCGGTGTCCACCTTCAAGTTCCTCCAGCGCTACGGCCGGATCTCCGAGCTGACCCGCCGGCACGACCTGCCGTACCACGTGGTCGGCTCGGACGCGGCCGGCGTGGTGCTGCGCACCGGCCCCGGGGTGACCCGCTGGGTGGCCGGCGACGAGGTCGTCGCGCACTGCCTCTCCGTCGAGTTGGAGGACGCGGCCGGGCACGACGACACCATGCTCGACCCGCAGCAGCGGATCTGGGGCTTCGAGACCAACTTCGGTGGGCTGGCCGAGCTGGCCGTGGTCAAGGCCAACCAGCTGATGCCCAAGCCGCGCCACCTGACCTGGGAGGAGGCGGCGAGCCCCGGGCTGGTCAACTCGACCGCGTACCGCCAGCTCGTCTCGCACCACGGGGCCAACATGAAGCAGGGCGACGTGGTGCTGATCTGGGGCGCGTCCGGTGGCCTCGGCGGGTACGCCACCCAGATGGCGCTCAACGGCGGCGCGATCCCGGTCTGCGTCGTCTCCTCGCCGGAAAAGGCCGAGCTGTGCCGCAGCATGGGCGCGGAGCTGGTCATCGACCGGGCCGCGGAGGGCTTCCGCTTCTGGAAGGACGAGGAGACCCAGGACCCGGACGAGTGGCGGCGCTTCGGCGAACGGATCCGTGAGCTGACCGGCGGCGAGGACCCGGACATCGTCTTCGAGCACCCGGGCCGGGAGACGTTCGGTGCGAGCGTCTACGTGGCACGGCGCGGCGGGACCATCGTCACCTGCGCCTCCACCAGCGGCTTCCAGCACCAGTACGACAACCGCTACCTGTGGATGCACCTGAAGCGGATCGTCGGCAGCCACTTCGCCAACTATCACGAGGCGTGGCAGGCCAACCGTCTGGTCGCGCTCGGCAAGGTGCACCCGACCGTGTCGCGCACGTACCCGTTGGAGCAGACCGGCCAGGCGGCGTACGAGGTGCACCGCAACGCCCACCAGGGCAAGGTCGGGGTGCGCTGCCTCGCCCCGGCCGACGGTCTGGGTGTCCGGGACGGGGAGCTGCGGGCCCGGCACGAGGACGCGATCAACCGGTTCCGGGGGCACTGACCGGGCCACCGGCCGCACGGGTGAGCAGCGGACGGTCAATGCGGTGATCGGCCATTGTTCTTCCACCCCCATTAGCGCGACACCGCTTCGGATCGAACAAAGGGCCGCGGGACATCCCGTGGCCCTTTTCCATGTCACGCTGCGTGGCGTCCGTCCCGCCCGGGACCTGCCAAGATCGGCGATTGGTCCGGCATCGTCGAACGCGGCAGTTGACCATGTAAAGAGGACACGAAAGCTCCGCACCGCTCTTGCGAAGCACCCTGGGGCGTCTGCCAGTATGTCCCAATGCCCCAGCAGCAGTCCTCCCCTCTCGCGTTCTTCGATAACGCGAACTCGCAGCCAGATTTCACCGTTGGCCTGCGCGGATACAACACTCACCAGGTCGATGACTTCCTCGGCCGGATGACCGCCGCGCTGACCCAGTCCGAGCAGGCCCGTGCCGAGGCCGAGCAGCGGATGAACGACGCCCAGCGTCGGCTCCGCCAGGCCGAGCAGCGCATGAGTGCGCTGGAGCAGAAGCTCGCCGACACGAACAAGCAGCTCGAAGAGAACAGCCGACCCACCCTCTCCGGGCTCGGCACCCGCGTCGAGCAGATCCTCCGGCTCGCCGAGGAGCAGGCCAACGACCACCGCAACGAGGCCAAGCGCGAGTCGGAGGGCATCCTCTCCGCCGCCCGCCTCGAGGCCCGTGAGATCACCGACAAGGCCCGCGCCGAGGCCGCCGCCATGAAGGCGAGCGCCGAACGCGAGGCCGGCAACCTGCGCACCGCCGCCGAGCGCGAGGCCGCCGAGGTCCGGGTGCAGGCCCGCCGCGAGGCCGACACGCTGCGCGCGGACGCCGACCGCGAGACCAAGCAGCTGCGTACGGTCACGGCGCACGAGGTGGCCGAGCTGAAGTCGACCGTGGAGCGGGAGGTTGCCACCCTGCGCGCCACCGCCGAGCGGGAGATCACCCAGCAGCGGGCCAAGGCCGCCCGCGAGGCCGAGGAGAAGCGCGCCGAGGCGACCAAGCTGCTCACCGACGCCCGCGACAAGCGCGACAAGGACCTCCAGGCTCTCGAGCTCCAGTTGGCCGAGCGGCGGGAGAAGGCGGAGCGCGAGGAGTCCGAGCGGCACGCCGCGCAGGTCGCGCAGACCCAGAAGCTGGTCAGCGAGGCCGAGCAGCGGGCACGGGCCGCGCAGGAGCGGGCCAAGGAGATCGAGCAGCGCGCCGAGGCCCGTCGGGTCGAGTCGGAGCGCAACGCCGCCGAGACGGTGGACAAGGCCAAGGCCCTGTCCGAGAAGACGCTCAACGAGGCCAAGGCCGAGTCGCAGCGCCTGCTCACCGAGGCCCGCACCGAGGCGGAGCTGACCACACAGGCCGCCCGTCGCGAGGTCGAGGACCTCACCCGGCAGAAGGACGCGGTCACCTCGCAGCTCGGCCAGATGCTCTCCGGGCTCGCCGGCATCGTGCCCGGTGTGCCGGCGTCGGCCGCTCCGGCGGCCAAGCCGGAGGCCAAGAAGACCGATGGCGATCAGGAGCGGGTCACCGCGGAGACCGCCGGCTGACGCCAGGCGTCAGGTCGGGGCATCGACGCGCGAGGTGACACCGGGTAACCGGTGTGACCTCGCGCCGTATGCGTTTCCCAGCCCTTGGCATTCCGTGCCGAGAATGGAGTGAACTAGCTCCCACAAGGGCCGTCCGTATCGCCCCAGCCGGGGCCGATGCGTGTGAGGATGGGGGCATGTCGCACGGCGAGGAACTGTTCGCTCTCGGCGGGGACGTGACGACGGAGCCCAGCTTCGAGTCCGCTCTGCGGGGGTACGAGAAGAAACAGGTCGACCGGTATGTCGCGCGTGCCGAGCACGAGATCGCGACCCTCGCCGCCGAACGGGAACAGGCCTACACACAGATCCACAAGCTCGCCGGCCAGGTCGAGGTGCTCCAACGCGACCTCACCCAGGTACGCAAGCAGATGAATGTGGTGGACCGGGCGTCCTTCCGACACCTGGGCCCCCGGGTCGAGTCGATCCTCACCCTCGCCGAGGAGCAGGCCGAGCAGATCGTGTCGGCGGCCACCGAGGAGATCGAGGCCCGCCGTGCCGCCGCCGAGCACATCATCGAGGAGGCCCGCGAGCAGGCCGCGCGGGCGCTGAAGGACTTCGAGATCGCTCTCGCCGCGCGGCGCACGGAGGAGGAGCGGCACACCGCCACCCGGCGCGCCGAGGCGGAGGCGACGCTCCAGTCGGCGAAGGACGAGTCGGCGAAGCTGCGCAAGGCGGCACAGGACGCGTTGGCGAAGGCCCAGCAGGAGGCCACCCAGCTGCGGGACACCGCCAAGGAGATCCACACCCGGGCCCAGCAGGAGTCCACCAAGCTGCGCGAGGCGGCCCGCGAGGCGCTGACCACCGCCCGGCAGGAGGCCGGCGAGCTACGCGACGCGGCCAAGGAGGTGCACGCCAAGGCCCAGCAGGAGGCCAAGCGGCTCACCGACACCGCGACCGAGGCGGGTCGGGCCACCCATGCCAAGGCGCAGCAGGAGGCCAAGCAGATCATCGACGACGCGTCGATGGCCGGCCGGGCCACCCGGGCCAAGGCGCAGCAGGAGGCGGAGCGGCTGACCACGCAGGCCAGCGAGTCGGCCAAGCGGCACCGGGCCGAGACCGAGGCGTACGTCCAGCGGATGCGCACCGAGACCGAGTCGTACGTCAAGAACGCCCGCGCGCAGACCCAGCAGGAGCTGGGCGCCTGGCGCGCCGGGGTGGAGCAGGAGGTCAACTCCCGGCGGGAGGCGGCCGACCGGGAGCTGGCCCAGCGGCGGTCCACGGCCGAGCAGGAGTACGCGAAGCGCCGCGACGAGCTGGAAAAGCAGTACAAGTCCCGCCAGCAGGAGTTGGATGCCGGGTTCACCAGTCGTCAGCAGGAGTTGGAGTCGGGCTTCACGGCTCGCCAGGACGAGCTGGAGACCGAATACGCGACCCGCAAGGACGCGCTGGAGACCGAGTACACCGCCCGCAAGAACGAGATCGAGCAGGGCGCCGAGTCGATCCGCCAGGCGGCCGAGCGGGACGCGTCGGCCATGCGCCAGCGCGCCGAGTCGGAGGCCGCCGAGCTGCTGAGCCGGGCCGAGACCGAGGCGGGCGACAAGCGCCGCAAGGCCGACGAGCACGTCGCGGCCTCGCGCCGCCAGTTCGAGGAGTACGCGGCCACCACCCAGCAGCACCTCGCCACCACCCAGCAGCACCTCGCGGCCACCCAGCAGGAGGCGGCGGCCGGCCGGCAGCAGCTCGCCCACGTGATGTTGGAGATCGCGCAGGCCCAGCAGCAGCTCGCCGACCTGCGGCAGGAGACCTGGAAGTCCCGACAGGAGTCCGACGAACTCCAGCGGCAGATGGCTGAGCTGCGGTTGCAGAGCACCGCCGGGCCGCTCGACGGCCCGACCGCGCCAACCACCGGCGATGCCGCGCCCACCGAGGTCGAGGTCGAGGTCGAGGCCGGAGCGGCCACGCCGGTGGCGGCCGGGTTGAAGGCCGAGCCCGCCGACACCAGGCAGCCGGTGAACGCCGCAGCGGAGGACGCCGGGCAGTCGACGACCCGGCCGGTGGCCGAGCCGGTGACCACGGTCGACGGCGGCGCGGCGAGCGCGGGCGTGGACGGTGAGCCGACCGTGGCCGCCGTGCCGGGCGAGGGTGGCCGGGGCGCCAAGCCCACCAAGATCACCAGCACCGGTGAGAACGGCAAGCGGCCCACCAAGCCGACCACCGACGAGCGCAGCGCCAAGCCGAGCAAGGTCACGATCGAGAAGGACTGACGGGTACGCCCCGACGGGGCCCCCACCTCCTGATCGACAGGACATCGCCGATGTGGGGCTGTCCCGCCGCCCGGACACCCCCATGTCGGCGATGTCGAGTGGAGGGCATGTCGGGTCGGGCACATGGAGCACCAGATTGCCCTCGTGGTCGACGGCGGCCATGAAGTGGCTAGTCTGCTGGCGCGCCGCCCGTCGTTTCACCGCCTGACCCGGAGGTTCTGGTGCCGCAGCAGGACCCGTCGGCCGACGGCCCGGACGTGAGCCCCGGTCCGCCGCCCCCCGAGACACCGCCGCCGGTGCCGGTCCCCGCCCCGGGCGTCGACCCGGACGAGCCGCCGGCGGTCCCCTCCGGGAAGTTCGGCACCCCGGGGCGTCCGCTGCGGCGCAGCAGCTTCCTGATCGGCTTCACCGGCGCGTTGGGCGTGCTGCTGGCGTACACCCTCTATCTGGGGATTCGCAACGCCGGCGGCATCCTGGTGCTGGTGGTGATCGCGCTCTTCCTCGCGGTCGGCCTCAACCCGGCGGTGGTGCGACTACGCGGCTGGGGCGTGCCGCACGGCCTCGCTGTCGCGGTGGTCGCGTTGACCGTGGTGCTGCTGCTCTGCGGCGGCGTGGTGGCGCTGGTCCCGCCCATCGTGACCCAGTCCGGGCAGTTCATCGACCAGATCCCGAGCCTGCTCGACGAGTTGCGCCGCAACCCGACGGTCAACGACCTGGTGGAGCGGTACGACGTGGTGGAGCGGGTGCGGGGCGCGGCCAACGCCGACACCATCGGTCGGGCGCTCGGCGGGGTGCTCGGTGGTGCGCAACTGATCTTCGGCACGGTGTTCCGGACGCTGACCGTGCTGGTGCTGACCATCTACTTCCTGGCCTACTTCAACCGGCTGCGTTCCCTGGGCTACGCGCTGGTGCCCCGGTCGCGGCGGGAGCGGGTGCAGCTGATCGGCGACGAGATCCTGGCCAAGGTCGGCGCCTACATGGTCGGAGCCCTGAGCATCGCGGTGCTCGCCGGCGCGACAACCTTCGTGTTCGCGTTGATCGTCGGGCTGCCGTACCCGTTCGCCCTGGCCGTGGTGGTCGCGGTGACCGACCTGATCCCGCAGATCGGCGCCACCCTGGGCGCGGTGATCGTGAGCCTGGTCGGCTTCGCCGCCGACCTGCCCACCGGCATCGCCTGCGCGGTGTTCTTCCTCATCTACCAGCAGGTGGAGAACTACCTGATCTATCCGAAGGTGATGCGGCGCTCGGTGGAGGTCAACGAGGTGGCCGCCCTGCTGGCCGCGCTGCTCGGGGTGGCCCTGCTGGGTGTGGTGGGCGCGCTGATCGCCATCCCGACGGTGGCCGCGCTGCAACTGATCCTGCGTGAGGTGGTGCTGCCCCGCCAGGAGACGCGCTGACCGATCCCGACGGTCAGCCGGCCTGGCCGGCGGCCGGCCCGGGGACGGGCGTGTCGGCGAAGGCGGCCACCGTCCGGTCGGCGTACGCGCTGACGTCGCCGGCCTCCATCGGGCCGTCCCAGGTGGTCGGCAGCGGCACCTCGACCGCGGGGTTGACCCGGCGGACGATCTCGTCGAGCACGGTCTCCGCGTCGCCGACCCAGAGGTGCTTGGCGCCCGGCACCCCGACGACCTCGGCCTGCGGCACGGCCGCGAACCGTTCCCGGGCCTCCGCCGGCCGCAGGTAGTCGTCGAACTCCGGTACCAGTGCCACCAGCGGCCGACCGGAGCCAGCCCAGGTGGTCAGGTCGTCCGGTGTCGAGAAGCGCAGCGGCGGGGAGAGCAGGATCGCCCCGGCGACGGCCGGGTCGCACCCGTGCTTCAGGGCCAGGTCGGTGCCGAACGACCAGCCGACCAGCCAGATGTTCGGCAGTTCGGCGAACTCCGCGTACTCGATGGCGGCGGCCACGTCGAAGCGTTCGCCCACGGCGCCGTCGAAGGCCCCCTCGCTGGTGCCGCGCACACTGCTGGTGCCCCGGGTGTTGAACCGCAGCACGGCCAGGTCGGCCAGCGCGGGCAGCCGCCAGGCCGCCTTGCGGAACACGTGGCTGTCCATCATTCCGCCGTGTGTGGGCAGCGGGTGCAGGCAGATCAGGGTGGCGGCCGGCGGTCGCTCCGCCGGCAGGGCCAACTCGCCGACCAGCCGCAGACCGTCGGCGGTGTGCAGCTCGATGTCCTCCCGGCGACCGGGCAGGATCGACGACGCGCGGATCGGTGTGCTCACCGCCCAAGTCTGTCGCGAAGTCGCCGCCGCCGCCCGCCCGGGCGGAGAGAGGGTGACCCAGGTCGCTAAGCCGTGGCGCGGGGCGCCCCGGCCGGGTCGCTGAGCCGTGGCGCGGGGCGCCCGGCCGGATCGCTCAGTAGCGCGGGCTGCCCCGGCCGCGCTGCACCGCCGGACCGCGCCGCTCCCGGGCACGCCAGCAGCCGCTGTGCCAGTGCCGCCGGTCGGTCAGATCACCCAGGCCGTCCGCCGGCCAGGCCACCAGATGCGCCACCCCGGGTCGGATCTCCTGGTCACAACCGGGGCAGCGGTACGTCTTGACCGACGCGCCCGCCCCGATGCCGCGTACCTGCCAGGCGCCGTCGGTCCACTGCTGCACCGAGGCGACACCCTGCCGGACCCGGTCGGCGTCCAGGTTGGCGTTCTCGTCCCGACGAGGGCGATTGCGACGGGGGCTCACAGTCACCAAGCGTACGGTCACTCCGGCGGGACGGTCCGACGGCCGGCCCGCCCGACGGCCAGAGTCACTCCCAGCTCTCCGGCCGCGTCGGGTCCGCGGGGAATTTCACCCCCGCCAGCAGCAACGTCGCGTCCGCCTCGGTGAAGATGTGCGGCGGCGCTTCGCCGTGCCAGGGCCAGCCGAAGTCGGCGACCACCGTCGTGCCGGGGACGCCGACCAGCTCCAGCCTCGTCCCCTTTGCGGAGAGCACCGCGGGTCGGCCGGCGATGGTCCGATCTGCCCCGGTCTGGGCGCCCGCTCCGCTCGCGTACCGGTACTGCACGCTCATCGTCTCGGTATCGGCACGTTGAAGCGCGAATCGGGCGGTGACCAACCGCGGGTACGAGGTGATGTCAACCGAGCAGACGGTGACCCTCGCGCGCTGGGGCAGGGCGTCGAGCCGTAGCGGCCCGGCGCACCGGCGCGCCTCGTTCCAGCGCAGGGCGTCGACCGCCTGCTCCAGCACGGCCCGGTCTCCGTGCAGCATGACGGCACGGGCGTACAGGCCCGGTGCGGGCTGCCACATCTTGACCAGCCCACGGGGCATGCCGGCCGTCGACCGCACCCTGCCGTCGAAGGTCTGCGGGCCCGGTTCGGTCGCGTCGAAGGAGACACCGTCGATCTCGACGCTGGTGGGCAGTTCGGCGGACCTGGCCACATCGACGCGCACCGGTTCGCCGCCCGGCACACCGAGCCGTACGGTCTCGACCTGATCCCTGATCACCTCCCAGCCGAGGTAGCGGGCCCGAGCCGGGTCGACGCCGAGGTGCAGCACCTGCGGATCAGCACCCACCAGTGCCGGGTCCGCGGCGGCGCCGGGCACCCCGTCGGCGCGCGGTGGCACCGGGGGGACCACGGCGGGCGTGGCGGTGGTCCAGGGCATGCGGCCGGCCAGCCCGTCGAGGCCCGACCCGGTCACTCCGACAAGGCCGAGGGCCCCGACCAGGGACAGGGCTGCACCTGCGGCGACTTTGCGGTGCAGCTGCCGGCGGCGCCCCCGGGCGCGGGAACCCCGCAGGAGCCGGTCGGTGTCCACGTCACCCTCGGCACGCTCCCGCAGGGTTCGGACGATCTGTTCGGCAAGGTCCGTCACGGCCGGCTCCCGTTCGTGGCCGGGGCATCGCAGCGCTCCCGGAGGTTGGCGAACGCCCGCATCGCGTGGGTGCGGACGGTGACCGGCGAGCAGTCCAGGATCTGGGCGATCGTCGCGTCGTCGAGGTCCTCGTAGTAGCGCAGCACCAGCACCGCCCGCTGGCGGTCCGGCAGGTCGCGGATGAGCCGCCACATCTCGTCCCGGTCGGCCACCTCACCGCTGAGGTCGCCACGCTGCGGTCGGTCGACGACGGTGTCGATGGCCAGCTCCCGGTTCGACCGGCGGCGCCACCAGGAGTTGTTGGCGTTGACGAGCATCCGGCGCACGTACACGTCGGGCCGGTCGGCCCGGGCGATCCTGCGCCAGTGCACGTAGGCCCGGGACAGCACCTCCTGGGTGAGGTCCTCGGCCCGGTGCTCGTCGCCGGTCAACAGCCGCGCCAGCCGAACCAGGGCCGGGCCACGGCTGGCGACGTACTCCTCGAAGGTCACACCATGCAGACGCGGCCGGGACCCTCCGGCGTTGACCCGGTCAGCGGTGCGAGTGGTCGCGGAAGCCGCGGCGGGTCTTGCGGCCCAGGTAGCCGGCGGTGACCAGGTGCTCCAGCAGCGGCGCGGGCGCGAAGCCCGGCTCGCGCAGCTCCAGGTACAGCTCCCGCTGGATGGCCAGCGAGACGTCCAGCCCGACCACGTCGAGCAGCTCGAACGGGCCCATCGGGTAGCCGCAGCCCAGCTTCATCGCGTGGTCGATGTCGTCGGCCGTCGAGTAGCTGGCCTCCAGCATCTTCACCGCGTCGTTGAGGTACGGGAAGAGCAACGCGTTGACGATGAACCCGGACCGGTCGCCGCAGACCACGCCGGTCTTGCCGAGCGCGGCGCAGACGGCCCGGGCGGTGGCGGTGGCCTCCGGGGAGGTGCGGATGGTGCGGACCACCTCGACCAGCGGCATGACCGGCGCCGGGTTGAAGAAGTGCAGCCCCACCACGTCGGCCGGCCGCTGGGTCGCCATCGCCACGTCGATCACCGGCAGGGAGGAGGTGGTGGTGGCCAGCACGACGCCCGGCTTGCAGATCTCGTCGAGGCTGGCGAAGAGCGCCTTCTTCACGCTCAGCTCCTCGACCACCGCCTCGACCACCAGGTCGACGTCGGCGAGGTGGTCGAGGGTGGCCGACCAGCTGATCCGGCCGAGCGCGGCGTCCCGGTCGGCCTCGGCGAGCTTGCCGCGCACCACGCCCTTGTTCAGCGAGGTCTTCACCGCCTCGCAGACCTTCGCGGACTTCTCCGCGCCCCGGGTCACCGAGACGACCTCGTAGCCGGCCTTCGCGAACACCTCGATGATCCCGGTGGCCATCGTCCCCGAGCCCACGACGCCGACCTTGGTGATGGCCCGCGCGCCGTCGGCGAGCGCGGCCTCCGTGGCCGGCGGCGTCGTCTCATCCGGTACGACCACCGGGGAGCCGGGCCGCTGGTAGGTGTAGAAGCCCCGACCGGACTTCCGGCCGAGCAGTCCCGCCGTCACCATCTGCTTGAGCAGCGGCACCGGGGCATGCCGGCGGTCCCGCCCGCCGCGGCGGTACATGGTGTCCAGGATCTCGTACGCGGTGTCCAGGCCGATCAGGTCCATCAGCGCCAGCGGGCCCATCGGCAGGCCGCAGCCGAGCTTCATGGCGGCGTCGATGTCCTCCCGGGTCGCGTAGTGCGACTCGAACATGCCGACGGCGTGGTTGAGGTAGCCGAAGAGCAGCGCGTTGGCGATGAAGCCGGCCCGGTCGTTGATGGTGACGTCGACCTTGCCGAGCCGGGCGCAAAGCGCCTCGACGTCGGCGACCACGTCGGGCGAGGTGACGACCGTGCGGACCACCTCGACCAGCTTCATCACCGGGGCCGGGTTGAAGAAGTGGATGCCGATCACCTGGTTGGGCCGGGTGGTGGCGACCGAGATCTCGGTGACGCTCAGCGACGAGGTGTTGGTGGCGAGGATGGCCTCCGGCCGGCAGACCCGGTCCAGCTCGGCGAAGATTCGCTGCTTGAGGTCCAGGTGCTCGGGCACCGCCTCGATGACCAGGTCGACGGAGTGCAGCGCGTCCAGGCCCACCGCGAAGTGCACCCGCTCGTGCAGGGCGTCCCGGTCCGCCGCGGCGAGCTTGCCCTTGGCGACCGCCCGGTCGGTGGAGCCGGTGAGGGTGGCCCGGCCGCGTTCCAGCGCCGGCTCGGAGATCTCGACCGCGA
The DNA here is from genome assembly GCF_016802865.1 of Micromonospora parastrephiae. Classification (GTDB taxonomy): domain Bacteria; phylum Actinomycetota; class Actinomycetes; order Mycobacteriales; family Micromonosporaceae; genus Micromonospora; species Micromonospora parastrephiae. The sequence goes on from NZ_JAEVHM010000021.1 coordinate 26,527, forward strand.
CCACGTCGATGCCGTTGCGGGCGAAGACCTCGACGATGCCGGCACCCATGGTGCCCAGCCCCACCACACCCACGGTGCTGAACTCGCGCGCCACGACCGGCCTCCCCAGACACTCCGTACGGCCACTGAACGGCCGCTAAGGTTATGCGCGCGAGTCTGCCACGTGACGTTTGGTTGTCGAGACGCCGTGGCCTATTTCACCCACGATGTCGGCTGCCCGGCCGACGCCGTCAGATCGCCGGCACGTCGGTCAGGGCCAGCAGCTCCGCGACGAACTCCGCCGGGCGCTCCAGGTGCGGGCTGTGCCCGCAGTCGGGCAACACCACCTCGTGGTACGCGCCGCCGGCCGCCGCGTACCGCTCCAGCACCGCCCGGGTCTGGCCGACCATCGGCTGCGGCGGGCAGACCTCGTCCCCCGGCCAGCCGGGCGCCACGCCCAGCGAGCCCAGGTACGCCAGGTCGAACAGCGAGGTGTCCGACACGATCACGTCGGCGTCTCCGCGTACCCAGGTGATCGGCGGCTTGTCGGGCACGGCGACCAACTCGTCGGCGACCCGGAACCAGGTCGGCGCGAGCGCGTTGAGCACCCCCCGCTCCCCCGGCGCCATGCCCGGCCAGTTCTCCGACGGCACCGACGTGCCCGGGTAGTTGTCATCGCCGGTCGCGGTGGAGAGCAGGCTGTCCAGCAGCAACTCCTCGTACGCGCCCAGCGAGGCCGGGTCGCCACGTAGGTGGCCCGCAGCACGGCGCGTGGGCTGGCCTGAGCCTCGGTGTCGCGGTCGCCGGCGGCCAGCCGGGCGACGAAGTCCGGGTTCGCCGTGCCGGCGCCGGTGCCGGCGAAGTCGCGCGTGGTCGGCGAGCCGGTCAGATCGCGGGTGCCACCGAAGCCGTACGGGGAGACCGGCGCGGCGAGCAGCAGCGCGCGTACCCGCTCCGGGTGGTCGACCAGCAGCCGCATCGCCACGCCACCGCCGAGGGAGTGCCCGACCACCACGGGACGCGCGGTGCCGGCGCTGAAGAGCGTCGGGGCGTCCAGCAGGGCGGCCACGTCATCGGCGAAGTCCCGCAGGCCGCGGGTGGCGTCCACCGGCGCGGTCTCGGTGTCGCCGTAGCCGCGCAGGTCCGGTGCCACCACCCGCAGCGTCGGCGGCAGCCGCCGGATCAGCGGCTCCCAGAACAGCGATGACGAGCAGTTGCCGTGGATCAGCAGCAGTGGCGTGCCGTCCGGCGGGCCGGCCACCCGTACCGCCTGGGTGATGCCGTTGGCCGTCACGGTCCGCTGCTCGATCTCCATCCGCGGCATGCTGCCACGGCGGCACGCGCCGGTCCAGGTGCGCGAGCGCCACTCGGCGTCGACGTCCGGTGTGGCCGGCGGCCAGGGCGCCGCCCGCGTGTCCTCCCTCGGGGCGGGGAACCCCGAGGCCGAACGCCTAGCGCCGAGCGGTGGGCGGCGCGGCCAGCGGCAACGGCAACGTCGGCCGGACGTCGCGCCGGGGCGGGCCGAACCTGAGCCCCACCGGATCGGTGTGCGCGACCCCGGGGTCGAACAGGCGCAACTCGGTGCGGCCGATCCGGATCACGTCGCCGTCGGAGAGCCGTTCGATCTCGGTGATCCGGCGGTCGTTGAGCCAGGTGCCGTTCGTCGAGCCCAGGTCACGCAGCGACGCGCCCTCCGGGGCCAGCCACACCTCCGCGTGCCGGCGGCTCAGGTGCGGGTCGTTGATGACCACATGGCCGGTCGGCGCCCGGCCGATCACCTGCGGTTCGGCCCGCAGCCGAAAGCTCGCCCCGCGCATCGGTCCACCGGCGACCGTCAACAGCGGCATCAGTTCCGGATGTTCCTCCATGGACAGTCAGCCCTCCACCCCACACCGTTACTCCGCGCGTCAGCCTGCCACCAGACGGTAACCGTCAATACCGACCGGCCGGTCAGCTCCTCGTCACCTCCCGGCCATCTGCCGTTCGACGATTCGGGCGGCCGAGATCCGACATCAGGGGTCTGGCCTGCACTGATCAACGAGTGGGCAGGGCGCTGCGACTCCCCTCCCGTCGATCCGAATCGCGGCCTACCGATGAGTAGCATTCGGGTCTAAACTTCCGCCATGACGGCTGTTCAGGTCCCCGGCACCCCCCTCATCGAGGCGGGCCAACTGGTTTCCACCAGTCCGGCCACCGGCGCCGAGGCCGGTCGCCTTCCGGTCGCCAGCGACGCCGACGTGCGGCGGGCCGTCGAGCGCGCCCGCGCCGCCGGTGAGTGGTGGGCGGGGCTGGGCTTCACCGGCCGGCGCGCGCGGCTGCTGCGGTGGCGAGCCCTGCTCGCCAAGCGGATCGAGCAGCTCGCCGAACTGGTGCACGTCGAGGGCGGCAAGCCGGTCGCCGACGCGATCGTCGAGATCGTCACGGCGATCGAGCACATCGACTGGGCCGCACGCAACGCCGCGAGGGTGCTCGGCCCGCGTCGGGTGCGGTCCCGTCTCATCCTGGCCGAGTTCTCCGGGCACCTCGAATACCAGCCGTACGGCGTGGTCGGCGTCATCGGGCCGTGGAACTACCCGGTCTTCACCCCGATCGGCTCCGCCGCGTACGCCCTCGCCGCCGGCAACGCCGTGGTGCTCAAGCCGAGCGAGTACACGCCCGCCACCGGCCAGTGGCTGGTGGACAGCTTCGCCGAGGTGGTGCCCGAGCAGCCGGTGTTCACGACGGTGCACGGCCTGGGCGACGTGGGCGCCGCCCTCTGCCGTTCGGGGGTCGGCAAGGTGGCCTTCACCGGCTCCACCGCGACGGCCCGGAAGGTGATGGCCGCCTGCGCCGAGACGCTGACCCCGGTACTGATCGAGGGCGGCGGCAAGGACGCCATGATCGTCGACAGCGACGCCGACCTGGACGCCGCCGCCGAGGCGTGCGTGTGGGGCGGCATGACCAACGCCGGCCAGACCTGCATCGGCATCGAGCGGGTGTACGCCGTCGACCCCGTGTTCGACGCCTTCGTCGACAAGGTGGTGACCCGTGCCGGCCGGCTGACCGTCGGGCCGGAGGGCACCGACATCGGCCCGATCACGATGCCGGGCCAGGTCGACGTGATCCGTCGCCACATCGACGCCGCCATCGCCTCCGGCGGGCGCGCCGTGCTGGGCGGCCCGGACGCGGTGCAGCCGCCGTACGTCCACCCGACCGTTCTCGTGGACGTCCCGGAGGAGTCGGCCGCCGTCCGCGAGGAAACCTTCGGCCCGACTCTGACCATCAGCCGGGTCCGCGACGCCGACGAGGCCGTCACCCGGGCCAACGCCCTGCCGTACGGCCTCGGGGGTTCGGTCTTCGGCCGGCGGCGCGCGGTGGCCATCGCCAGGCGGCTGCGCTCCGGGATGGCCTCGGTCAACTCCAGCCTGACCTTCGCCGGGATGTCCACGCTGCCGTTCGGCGGGGTCGGCGATTCGGGCTTCGGGCGCATCCACGGGGAGGACGGGCTGCGCGAGTTCGCCCGGGCCAAGGCGATCACCCGACGGCGTGCCCGGTCACTGCTGCCGTCGATGACCTTCGAGCGCACCCCGACCGACGTGGCACGACTCGTGAAGGTCATCAAAACGATGTACGGCAGGTGAGTGTCGGATAACCGATCTCCACCGCCGATCGGCGTATCCACATGTTTGTACGCGGTACTCACGGCGGTACATTGCGTTAAGTGGGCCCTAATCGATTGCGCTACCGCCTTGTCGACAGCGACAGGTCGTGGAGCGCTCGGCGGCGGCGGCACCGCGCGGACTGGCTAGCGCGCACCTTTCCCGACCTCGGGGACATGCACGTCCTCGACCTCGGTGGCCGGCTCGGCACCTGGCACCGCGCCACCGTTCGGCCGGCCCGCGTGACCGTGGTCAATCTGGAACAACCGCCCGTTGTCGTGCCGGAATGGGCCCGCGTCGAGCAGGCCGACGCCTGCGAGCTGCCGTCACGCCTCGCCACGGGCGACTACGACCTGGTCTTCTCCAACTCGGTGCTGGAACACGTGGGCGGGCACGAACGCCGGCTGCGGTTCGCCGCCACGGCCCGCGCGCTGGCCGACCGGCACTGGGTGCAGACGCCGTACCGCTACTTCCCCATCGAGCCACACTGGATCGCGCCCGGCATGCAGTTCCTTCCGGTACGGCTCCGCACCGCGGTCGCCCGCCGCTGGCCACTGGGCCACAAACCGACCCGCAGCCACGACGCCGCCCTCCACCAGGTGTTGTGGACCGAACTGCTCGACCGCTCGCAGATGCGTCACTACTTCCCCGACTCGCGGATGCTCGTCGAGCGGGTGGTGGGCCTACCGAAGTCGCTGATCGCGGTGCGGACCGGCGCGTGAGCGCTCAGAAGAGGGTCAGCTCGTCCTTCTCGATGCCGCGCAGCTTGTCGTAGTCCACCACCACGCACCGGATGCCCCGGTCGGTGGCGAGGACCCGCGCCTGCGGCTTGATCTCCTGCGCGGCGAAGACGCCGGTGACCGGGCTGAGCAGCGGGTCACGGTTCATCAGTTCGAGGTAGCGGGTGAGCTGCTCCACCCCGTCGATCTCACCGCGTCGCTTGACCTCGACGGCGACCGCGCCGGAGTTGGCGTCCCGGCAGAGCAGGTCGACCGGGCCGATCGCCGTCATGTACTCGCGGCGGACCAGCGTGTACCCCTCACCCAGCACGCCCGGGTTGGCGGCCAGCAACTCCTGCAGGTGCGCCTCCACCCCGTCCTTGCGCAGGCCGGGATCCACGCCGAGCTCGTACGACGTGTCCTGGAAGATCTCCTCCAGGGTGATCCGCAGCTCCTCGCCGGCCTTGTTGACCACCCGCCACACGCCGGGCGCCTCCTCCAGCCGACACGGGGGGCTCATCCAGTTGAGCGGCTTGTACGCCCGGTCGTCGGCATGGATCGACACCGACCCGTCCGCCTTCACCATCAACAGCCGGGTGGCCGGCGGCAGATGAGCCGAGAGCCGTCCGACGTAGTCCACCGAGCACTTCGCAATGACCAACCGCACCCGACGAGGGTAGCCGAGCACCCGCCGGTCGCCACCGAGCGGCACTGGCGCGTCGATGCGATGCTGAGACCGTGCTCGAAGTTCTCACCGGTACCGGCCTCGCCGCCTCGGCGGGGCTGAACGCCTACATACCCCTGCTCACCCTCGGCCTGCTCGCCCGCTACAGCGACCTCATCGACCTGCCCAGCGGCTGGACGTGGCTCGGCAACGGTTGGGTCATCGTCATCCTGGCCGTGCTGCTCGCCGTGGAGGTGGTGGCCGACAAGGTGCCGGTCGTCGACCACATCAACGACGTCGTGCAGACCGTGGTCCGACCCACCGCTGGCGGTCTCGCCTTCGGCGCCGGGTCGTCGTCGGAGACCGTCACGGTCAGCGACCCGGGAAGCTTCTTCTCCAGCCACCAATGGGTGCCGGTGGCCACCGGCGTACTCCTCGCGTTCGGCGTGCATCTGCTCAAGTCCGCCGCACGCCCGGTCATCAACGCGACCACCGCCGGGTTCGGCGCCCCGGTGGCCAGCACCGCCGAGGACGCACCAGCGTTGTCGTCTCGCTGGTGGCGATCATCCTGCCGGTGCTGGTCCTGGCCTTCCTGCTGGGTCTGGTGTTCTTCGTCTTCTGGTTCGTACGCCGCCGCTCCGAACGCCGCCGGGAACGCGCGGCAGCACGCGCAGCGGGCTTCCGCGTCTGACGCCGAACATGACAATGGCCGGCGCCCCGGGTTCGGGGTGCCGGCCATCGCCGTGCTGCTGTGGTCAGTTGTTCCAGTGCTGGGTGACGAGGTCGGTGGCCTGCTGCTCCCACTGGGCGTAGGCGTCCGGGTAGGCCGACACCTGCACGGTCTGCGCGGCGTCGGTCAGCGGCATGTCCTGCCAACCGTCGACCTGCTTGAGGCCCTTGAGGAACGCGGTCGTGGAGTATTCCGGGTCGGTGATCTGCTCCGGCGTGCCCCAACCCGAGCTCGGGCGCTGCTGGAACAGGCCCAACGAGTCGTGGTCGTTGGCGTCGCCGAGGTGGCCGAGGTTCTCCAGCTTCGACTCCTGCAGGCTCGTCGCGATCGAGATCACCGCGGCGCGTTCGGGCAGGCCGGCCTTCTTCGTCGCGGCGATGATCGCCTTGGCGTTGGCGGTCTGCTCGCCGTTCAGGGTGATGTGCGACTGGTCGCCCTGCGGCTTCGGCGCCGCAGTCTGCACGGCGACCGCGACCGGCGTGGCGTCCACGGCCGGGGTGGCGGCGTGGGCGGCGATCGGACCGGCGAAGACACCACCGGCGAACGCGAGACCAGCAACGGACAGCACACTCTTACGGAAGATCGTGTTCATGGGGGTAGCTCCTTCGGGGGTAGGAAACACCCGCTGCCACCGACCGGGGGGTCGGCGGTCACGGGTGTGAGCACCTCGTCCGGCGCTGCACAAAAAGTCTTCGACGGGTCGGCGGCCTGCAAGCCGGGGGGCTCGCGGCGCCGGGACCGGGTTTAACGACCACCGGCGGGGGGTCATTCCCGGGGGATTGCTCGGTCGCTCGGGGGTCTGCAACGACCGGCCCAGCGAGCGGGCCGTGGTCCTGCGATCGTCAGGGTGTGTAACGGCCCCCGGCCGGCCACGATTCCGCCGCACGGATGCGACCGGTCACAGCCCAGACAGGCCCACGGGCGGACAAACCGCCCAAGCGTCGTGGCGACCGCGGCCCAGACCGGGCGGCACGGCGGTGATCCACTCGACATCGACGATATCGGGGTATCCGGGACGGGGTGATACCCCGATATCGGCGATGTCGAGACCCATCACATCCGACGGCGACCCCCGGTGGAGGCGTTCGCACGGCCGATCGGCAAGGGGTCCATATCGGGGTACGCAAGACCGACAAAAGCCTAGGGTCAGACGAGAGCCTAGAGGAGGTTGGCATGACCACAGCGATGGAGATGCCCCGGGTCCAGGAGTGCGTGGTCGCGGCGTGTGCGTACAACCAGTCGGGTGACTGCCACGCCTTCGCGATCACGATCGGCAGCATGGATCACGCGCACTGCCACACCTTCGTCGAGTCGCCCGTCCGGGGCGGGGTGGAGAGCATGATCGCCCAGGTGGGCGCCTGCCAGCGTTCCGACTGTCGGCACAACGAGCAGTTGGAGTGCCACGCGTCGTCCATCAAGGTCGGCCCGGACAACGACCTGGCCGACTGCGTGACGTACGCCGGCCGCTGACCCGCCGACGGAGGTCAGGGCAGGTCGTTGGCGCGCCGGATGACCGTCACCAGGTCGTCGATGATGCCGGTGAGGGCGAAGTCCTTCGGGGTGAAGATCCGGGCCACTCCGGCGGCCCGCAGCGTGTCGGCGTCGCTGGCGGGGATGATGCCACCGACCACCACCGGCAGGTCGCCGCGGCCGGCGGCGCGTAGCCCGTCGAGTACCGCCGGCACGGCGGCCAGGTGCGAGCCGGACAGCACGGAGAGCCCGACCAGGTCGACGTCCTCCTCCACCGCGGCGGCGACGATCTGCCCGGCGGTCAGCCGGATGCCCTGGTAGACGACCTCGAAGCCGGCGTCGCGGGCGCGTACCGCGATCTGCTCGGCGCCGTTGGAGTGCCCGTCCAGGCCGGGCTTGCCGACCAGCAGCCGCAGTCGCCCGCTGCCCAGTTCCCGGGCGGTGGCGGTGACCCGCTCGCGGACCGCCGCGAGGCCCGGATCTCCGCCGGTTCCGGCGGCTCCGGCCAGCCCGGTGGGTGCCCGGTACTCGCCGAAGACCTGGCGCAGCGCGCCGGCCCACTCGCCGGTGGTCACCCCGGCCCGCACGCACTCCAGGGTGGCGGGCATCAGGTTGGTGGTGGTCGCGGCGTCCGCGCGGAGCCGGGCCAGGGCCGCGTCGACGGCGGCGCCGTCCCGTTCGGCCCGCCATCGGCGTACGGCGTCCGCGGCGGCGACCTCGACCGCCGGGTCGACCTGCTCGACCGCCTCCGCCCCGGCCGCGGTCAGCGGGGACGGCTCGGTCTCGGCGAAGCGGTTGACCCCGACCACCACGTCCGCGCCGGACTCCATCCGGCGGCGACGCTCGGCCAGCGAGGCGACCAGCGCGCTCTTGAGGTAGCCGGTCTCCACGGCGGCCACCACCCCGCCCAGCTCCAACACCCTGTCCAGCTCGACCCGGGCGCCGGTGACGATCTCGTCGACCAGCGCGGTCATCACGTGCGAGCCGGCGAAGAGGTCGGGATATTCGAGCAGGTCCGACTCGTACGCCAGGACCTGCTGCATCCGCAGCGACCACTGCTGGTCCCAGGGGCGGGGCAGACCGAGCGCCTCGTTCCAGGCGGGCAGCTGCACGGCGCGGGCCCGGGCGTCGCGGGACAGCGTCACGCCGAGCATCTCCAGCACGATGCGCTGGATGTTGTTCTCCGGCTGCGCCTCGGTCAGGCCGAGCGAGTTGACCTGCACGCCGTAGCGGAACCGGCGCTGCCTGGCCTCGGTGACTCCGTACCGGTCCCGGGTGATCTCGTTCCAGAGCGCGCCGAACGCGCGCATCTTCGCGATCTCCTCGACGAAGCGGACCCCGGCGTTGACGAAGAACGAGATCCGCTGCACCACGTCGCCCATCCGCTCGGCGGGGACCTGACCGGAGTCGCGGACCGCGTCGAGGACGGCGACGGCGGTGGCCAGCGCGAAACCGACCTCCTGCACGGGCGTGGCCCCGGCCTCCTGGAGGTGGTACGAGCAGATGTTGACCGGGTTCCACCGGGGCATCTCCCGCAGCGCGTACGCGACCACGTCGGCGGTGAGCCGCAGTGAGGCGGCGGGCGGGAAGATGTACGTCCCCCGGGACAGGTACTCCTTGATGATGTCGTTCTGCGTGGTGCCGGCGCAGCGGGCCAGCTCGGCGCCCTGCTCCGTCGCCACGGTGCCGTAGAGGGCGAGCAGCCACATCGCCGGGGCGTTGATGGTCATCGAGGTGTTCGTGTCGGCGAGCGGAAGGCCGTCGAAGAGCGCCCGCATGTCGCCGAGGTGGGTCACCGGTACGCCGACCCGACCGACCTCACCGGTGGCCAGCTCGTGGTCGGGGTCGTACCCGGTCTGGGTGGGCAGGTCGAAGGCGACCGAGAGGCCGGTCTGCCCCTTGGCCAGGTTGCGGCGGAAGAGGGCGTTGGTCGCGGCGGCCGACGAGTGACCGGCGTAGGTGCGCATGACCCACGGGCGGTCGCGCTCGGGCAGCCGCCCCCGGTATGCCGTCTCGTCCATGGCCGGAGTCTAAGTTACCGTTCAGTAAAACGGGCTGTGGAAAACCACACAGGTCCATGTCGTGGACGTCCGGGTCCGAAGCGCTCGCAGTGGCGCGGACCGCCACACCCCGGGCACGACCCCGACCAGCGCAGGACGCACACTGGACGTCATGGATGACGAGCTGGCCATCTCCGTCCGAGGGCTGCGCAAGGCGTACGGCGGCAACGTGGCCGTGGCGGGCGTGGATCTCGACGTCCGCCGCGGCGAGGTGTTCGCGTTGCTCGGCCCGAACGGCGCCGGCAAGACCACCACGGTGGAGATCCTGGAGGGCTACCGGCGCCGCGACGCCGGCGAGGTCTCCGTGCTCGGCGCGGACCCGGCGCACCCGGATCAGGGCTGGCGCTCACGGGTCGGCATCGTGCTCCAGGGCACCGGCGAGTTCGACGAGCTGACCGTGGCCGAGGTGGTCCGGCACTTCTCCGGCTTCTACCCGGCCGCGGACGACCCGGACAAGGTGATCGAACGGGTCGGACTGGCCGGCAAGGCGAAGGCCCGCACGCACACCCTCTCCGGCGGGCAGAAGCGCCGCCTCGACGTGGCGCTGGGCATCATCGGCCGCCCCGAGCTGCTCTTCCTCGACGAGCCGACCACCGGTTTCGACCCGGAGGCCCGCCGCGAGTTCTGGGAGCTGATCCGCGATCTCGCCGCGGCCGGCACGACCATCGTGCTGACCACCCACTACCTCGACGAGGCGGAGGCGCTCGCGGACCGGGTCGGCGTGATCGCCGGTGGCCGGTTGGTCGAGGTCGCCGCACCGAACCGGCTGGGCAACCGGCAGGAGGCCCTCGCGACGGTCTCCTGGCGTACCCCGGAAGGGACGCCGGAACGTGCGCAGACCGCGACGCCGACGGCCCTGGTCGCCGACCTGGCCGCGCGCTACGGCGGCGAGGTCCCGGGGCTCACGGTGACCCGGCCGACCCTGGAGGACGTCTACCTCGAAATGATCGGACAGGCGCGATGACGACCACGACGAAGCCGGCCACGCCGGTCGCCGCCACCCCGAGCCGCCGGCCGGGCGCCGGCGCGCTCGCCCTGCGCCAGGGCCGACTGGAGATCACCCAGTTCCTGCGCAGTCGGGAGTCCGTGGTCTTCACGATGGGCTTTCCCATCATCATGATCCTGATCTTCGCCTCGATCTTCGATGGCACGATCGGCGGCGGGGTCAAGTTCACCCAGTACTTCATCACCGGCATGATCGCGACCGGCCTGATGACGGTGAGCTTCCAGAACCTCGGCATCTGGATCCCGATCGAGCGGGACCGGGGCGTGCTCAAGCGCTACCGGGGCACGCCGATGCCGAAGTGGGTCTGGTTCGGCGGCAAGGTGATCATGGTGGTGGCGATCGGCATCGCCGAGACGGCGCTGCTGCTGGCGGTCGCGGTGGCCCTGTTCGACCTCGACCTGCCGGGCACCGCCGCGAAGTGGTTCACCTTCGGCTGGGTCTCCGTGCTCGGCGTGACCGCCTGCACCCTGTGCGGCATCGCCATCTCGTCGCTGGCCCGCACCGCCCGCAGCGGCTCGGCGGTGGTCACCCCGGTCGCCCTGGTGCTCCAGTTCATCTCCGGCGTGTTCTTCGTCTTCACCGACCTGCCCACCTGGATGCAGCAGGTGGCCGCGCTGTTCCCGCTCAAGTGGATGTGCCAGGGCCTGCGGTCGGTCTTCCTGCCGGAGAGCTTCGGCGCCCAGGAGCCGGGCGGCTCGTTCGAGCTGGGCCGGGTCGCGCTGGTGCTCGGCCTGTGGTGCGTGATCGGCCTGGTGCTCTGCCTGACGACGTTCCGCTGGACGACGAAGCGCGACGGCTGACGTGGAAAGAGGGGCGGGCGCTGTCCGCCCGCCCCTCTTTCTGTCCCGCTCAGTACGTGTAGAAGCCCTTGCCGGTCTTGCGACCCAGGTCACCGGCGGTGACCATGCGCTGGAGCAGCTCCGGCGGGAAGAACTTCTCGTCGGCCGTGTCCGTGTAGATGTTCTTCGAGGCGTGCAGCAGCACGTCCACGCCGGTCAGGTCGGTGGTGGCCAGCGGACCCATGGCGTGCCCGAACCCCAGCCGGCAGGCGGTGTCCAGGTCCTCGGCGGACACCACGCCCGACTCGACCAGCTTGACCGCCTCCACCACCAGGGCGGAGATCAGCCGGGTGGTGACGAAACCGGCGATGTCCCGGTTGACCACCACCACCGTCTTGCCGATCCCCTCGGCGAAGGCCCGCGCGGTGGCCAGGGTGGCGTCGCTGGTCTTGTAGCCCCGGACCAGCTCGCAGAGCTGCATCATCGGCACCGGGGAGAAGAAGTGGGTGCCGACGACCGCCTCGGGCCGCTCGGTGACCGCGGCGATCTGGGTGACCGGGATGGCCGACGTGTTGGTGGCGAGCACCGCGTCGGACTTGCAGATCTTGTCCAGGGCGCGGAACACCTCGTGCTTGATCTCCAGCCGTTCGAAGACGGCCTCGACCACGATGTCCGCGTCCGCCGCCGCTTCCAGGTCGGTGGTCGGCGTGATCCGGGCGAGCGTCGCCTCGACCTCGGACGCCTCGATCTTGCCCTTCTCGGCGAACTTCTCCAGCGACTTCCGGATGCCGCCGAGCCCTCGGGTGGTGGCCGCGTCGTCCAGGTCGCGCAGCGTCACCTGCCAGCCCGCCTGCGCCGCCACCTGGGCGATGCCGGAGCCCATCAGCCCGGCCCCGACGACCGCGAGTCGACCCGCCATCTACTTCTCCCTCGCTGCGATTGAGTGCCTGTCTGCACCCTAGTCGGCGAGCCTGAACGACGGCTAAGCCCGGTCGGCGTCAAATCTCCAGCGACGGCTCCTCCGGCGCGCAGCCCCGCTCCACCGCCACGCCGAGCGCCCGGAGGTCGGCCACGAAGTCCGGGTAGCCCCGATCGACGTGGTGCACGTGGGAGACCTCGGTGACCCCGTCCGCGCAGAGCCCGGCGATGATCAGCCCGGCCCCGGCACGGATGTCGGTGGCCCGCACCGGCGCCCCGGACAGCCGGTCCCGGCCCCGGACCACCGCGTGGTGCCCGTCGGTCTTGATGTCCGCGCCGAGCCGCATCATCTCGTTGGCGAACATGAACCGGCCGTCGAAGATGTTCTCGGTGATCAGCGAGGCCCCGTCGCTGACCGCGGCCAGACCGATCGCCATCGGCAGCAGGTCGGTGGCGAAGCCGGGGTACGGCAGGGTCACCACGTCCACCGCCCGGGGCCGGTCGTCCATCCGTACCCGGAAGGCGTCCCCACGGGTCTCCACCAGGCCGCCGGCCGCGACGACCTTGTCCAGCGCGACCTCCAGGAAGGCCGGATCCAGACCGGTCACGGTCACGTCGCCCCTGGTCATCGCCGCACCGAACGCCCAGGTGCCGGCGACGATCCGGTCCCCCACCGTGGCGTGGCGCACCGGCCGCAGCCCGGGAACCCCCGTGATCCGCAGGGTGGACGTGCCGGCGCCGGAGATCCGCGCGCCCATCTGGTTGAGCATGGTGCAGATGTCGACGATCTCGGGCTCCCGGGCCGCGTTGTCGATCATCGTGGTGCCCTGGGCGAGCACCGCCGCCATCACCAGGTTCTCGGTCGCGCCCACGCTCGGGAAGTCGAGCACGATGTCCGCGCCACGCAGGCCGTGCGGGGCCGCGGCGATGACGAACCCGTGCTCGCCGGAGATCTCCGCTCCCATCCGGGTCAGCCCGGAGACGTGCATGTCCAGCCCACGGGAGCCGATCGCGTCGCCGCCGGGGTGGGCGACCCGCACGTACCCTCGGCGGGCCAGCAGGGGACCGAGCACGCAGATCGACGCGCGCAGCCGGCGGACCAGGTCGTAGTCCGCGTCCGTGCCCGGCTGCTCGGGCACGTCGATGGTCACCGAGCGGGATCGGGCGAGGCCCCCTCGGGCCACCATCGGGTCGACCGGGTCGTCCGCGTCGAACTGGACGTCGCAGCCCAGCCGGCGCAGCACCTCACCCATGATCGCGATGTCGGTGATCCGGGGGACATTGGTGATGACGCTGCGGCCCGGGGCGAGCAGCGCGGCGGCCATCAGCTTCAACGCCGAGTTCTTGGCACCCACCACGTGCACGGTGCCGGTCAGTCGGGCGTCACCACGGACCCGGATGACGTCGACGTCGCTGACCGCAGGATCGCCGGCATCGCCGGGACCCACCACCGCCGGCCAGGCGGTCGTGGTGTCCGGCCGCGCCGGGATCGTCAGGTCCGGTATCCGTAGGCTGTGCGTCATGGCCGTCCACCTCACGCGCATCTACACCAAGGCCGGCGACGCCGGCATGACCAGGCTGAGCAACAACGAGCAGGTGCCGAAGACCGATCCACGGATCGCCGCGTACGCCGATGTCGACGAGTGCAACGCGGCGATCGGTGTCGCACTCGCCCTGGGCCAACTCGACGAGGAGTTGCGGGTCGTGCTGGGCTCGGTGCAGAACGATCTGTTCGACGTGGGCGCCGACCTGTCCACCCCGGTCGAGCCGGACCCGAAGTACCCGCCGCTGCGGGTGACCGAGGAGTACGTCGAGCGCCTGGAGGGCTGGTGCGACGAGTACAACGCACGCCTGAGCAAGCTCGACTCCTTCATCCTCCCGGGCGGCACCGCGGGTGCGGCGCTGCTGCACGTGGCGCGTACCACTGCCCGGCGTGCGGAACGAGCCGCGTGGGCGCTGGTCAGCCACGATCCGGAACGGACCAGCCCGCTCCCGGCAAAGTATCTCAACCGGCTCTCCGATCTGCTCTTTATCCTGTCAAGAACGGCAAATCCGGCGGGAGATGTGCTATGGGTGCCGGGCGTCAGCGCTGACCGTGGGCGCCCTGCACCACGTGGAGGTGTGGGTTCCCGATCTCGCCGCCGCCACGCGTAGTTGGGGCTGGCTCCTCGGCGAGTTGGGCCGGACGCTCTACGCCATCGCGCGCTGATCAACTCCGGATCGGGGATGTCGGGGTATCCGAGCCACGGGACACCCCGACATCGCCGATACCGTGTCGATCAAGCCAGGGCTCAGGCAGCCGGCCAGTCCTGGGAGGCCATACGCGGCGAGACCGCCCCCGGAGGGGCGGCCTCGAGCCAGGAAAGAAAACCGGTCACTGTCGACCGCGCCATGGCGATCTCCACCGGTGCGTGGTGACTGGTACACCGGAGGATCACCCAGTCCGCCGGCATGGAGAGCCGTTCCTGCCCTTCGGGCAACCGTCGGCGCTCGACCGCGAGGCCCTTGCGGGACAGGACCCGCTTGGGGCGGAGCGCGAAGCTGAACATCCGATACCAGCGCAGCTCGTCACCCGCGAACCGGCCGAAACCGGGCGACCAGCCACGGCCGTCGAGCACGGTGGTGACCCGGACGCTGAGCCGGATGATGCCACCGCTACGAGTGACCACGGCCCGCCGGACGAAGAGGATGAGAAGCGCAACGAGGACGACGGCGACGCCGATCCCGATCCCTTCGACGATCTCCATCCGCGGTACGGCTCAGCGGCCCTGCGCGGAAACCGGGGTCGCGCTCTCGGCCAGCACGGTGACGCCGTCGGCGCTCACCGAGAGGAAGCCACCGGCCACCTCGTAGGAGACCTGCTCACCGCCGGCCAGCTTGATGCGGACCTCGCCGGGCTCGGCGAGCTGGCCGAGCAGCGGCGCGTGCCCCGGCAGGACACCGAGCTCACCCTCGGTCGTCCGGGCGACGACCATCTCGGCGTCACCGGACCAGACCTTCTCCTCGACGGCGACGAGCTCGACGTGAAGCTGCTGTGCCACGCTGTCTCCTTGCTGCGGCGGCGGATTGCCGAAAGTCTAGCCTGACGCCGACACGCCCCCAACGCGGGTGGGGAGAGCTACGCCACGACTACTTGGTCTTGTTCTGGAATTCCGGGTGCTCCAGCAGGAACGGGTCCAGTTGTTCGCTGTGCAGGGCCGTGAAGAAGTCCGTGACGCCGGCCTGGAACTGCTCGCCCTTGTACGTCTTGCCCTCGTACAACGGACCACCGGGCAGTTTGATCATCTCAATCGTGTTCGGCCGGATGTCCTTCAGGGCCAGCCCGAAGTCGATCACGCTGTTGCCCCGGCCGTTGAAGATGAGCGACTGGCCAGCCGCGCGCAGCACCTTGTCCAGCTTGATCGGGTTGGCGACCACGTCGGCACTGAACGCCTGACCCACCATCGCCTTGACGAACTGCTGCTGGTGGCGCTGCCGGCCGTAGTCGGCGTCCGGCACGCCGTTCTTCGGATAGCGCTGCCGGACGTAGTCCAGCGCCTGCCACCCCTTGAGGTGGTGATTGCCCTTCTTGTAGATCGCCTGCGGGCCGACGTAGCCCTCGCCGCGCGTGTTGCCCGGCCGCGGCGTGCCGTCCGGCTGCTTGTGCTCGGACTTCACGTCCCGCTCGACGTACATGTCGACACCACCCATGGCGTCGACGATCTTCTGGAAGCCGGTGAAGTTGATGATCGCGCCAGCGTCGAACCGCTTGATGCCTGTCACGTTCTGCACGGTGCTGGCCAGCAGCTCGAAGCCGCGCGCCGCGTCGGGGTTCCCGCCCGGCACCCGACTGCCGAACGACATCGCTGCGTTGATCTTCGTGGTCTCGCCGGCGAAGTTGGCCTTCTTGAAGGCCGGGATGTCGACGTAGAGGTCCCGGGGTAGCGAGAACAGGTAGGCCCGGTCCATCGACGCGGGTACGTGCAGCACCATGATCGAGTCAGCCAGTGGCGCGGCCGTGGGCGTACGAGGGTCGATGCCCACCAGCAGGATGTTGAGTGGGCCCTTGATGTCGCTCTTCTTCTCCTTGGCACCCGCCGCCTGGTCACCGAAGAGGTCGGCCTTGCCGACCGCGCCCTCGTAGCGGGCCATCAGCACCTCGGTGCCGACCAGCGCCATCCCGCTGAGCATGGTCAGCACGGTGCCGAACACCGTGCAGACCTTGGCCCAGCGTGGCACGCCCCGCCACATGGACTTCCTGCGGCCAGTCTTGACGGCCTTAGCCACGAGCATCTCCGTTCGTTACGCCCACGTGGGGAAGACGGGCGCACGTCGCCGAAAGGTTGCAAAGATGAACGCTCGTTCACGTGAGCGCGCGGAACGACCGTATCTCGGGCGACTCGGAACCGACGACCACGAGTAACGGACCGCGACGATGATAGGGCGTGAAGATGAACAAAAGACTGCCCCGGCATTGCCGGGGCAGTCTTTTGATGACGAATCCGATGGGGCTTGTCAGCCCTTCATCAGCTCCTCAGCCTTGCGCTCCAGGTCCTCGAGACCGCCGCACATGAAGAACGCCTGCTCGGGGAAGTGGTCGTACTCGCCCTCGCTGATCTTGCGGAAGGCCTCGATGGTCTCCTTGATCGGGACCGTCGAGCCCGGCACGCCGGTGAACTGCTCCGCCGCGTAGGTGTTCTGCGACAGGAAGCGCTCGATCCGCCGGGCCCGGGCCACGGTGATCTTGTCTTCCTCGGAGAGCTCCTCGATGCCGAGGATGGCGATGATGTCCTGCAGGTCCTTGTAGCGCTGGAGGATCCGCTTCACCTCGGTGGCGACCTGGAAGTGCTCCTGGCCGACGAACTCCGGGGCGAGGATCCGGGACGAGGACGCCAGCGGGTCCACGGCCGGGTAGATGCCCTTGTCGGAGATCGACCGCTCCAGGTTGGTGGTCGCGTCCAGGTGGGCGAACGTGGTGGCCGGAGCGGGGTCGGTGTAGTCGTCCGCCGGCACGTAGATCGCCTGCATCGAGGTGATGGCCTGGCCCCGGACCGAGGTGATCCGCTCCTGGAGCTCGCCCATCTCGTCGGCCAGGGTCGGCTGGTAACCCACCGCGCTCGGCATACGGCCGAGCAGGGTGGACACCTCGGAACCGGCCTGCGTGAAGCGGAAGATGTTGTCGATGAAGAGCAGCACCTCCTGCTTCTTCACGTCCCGGAAGTACTCGGCCATGGTCAGCGCGGAGAGCGCCACCCGCAGCCGGGTGCCCGGCGGCTCGTCCATCTGGCCGTAGACCAGCGCGGTCTTGTCGATGACGCCGGACTCGGTCATCTCGGCGATGAGGTCGTTGCCCTCACGGGTGCGCTCACCCACGCCGGCGAAGACCGAGGTACCACCGAAGTTGCGGGCAACCCGGGTGATCATCTCCTGGATGAGCACCGTCTTGCCCACACCCGCGCCGCCGAACAGGCCGATCTTGCCGCCCTTGACGTACGGGGCGAGCAGGTCGATGACCTTGATGCCGGTCTCCAGCATCTCGGTCTTCGGCTCGAGGTCGGCGAAGGCCGGCGCCTTGCGGTGGATGCCCCACCGGTCGTCCGCCTGGAACGTCTCGCCCTCTTTGAGGTTGAGCACCTCGCCGATCGCGTTGAACACGTGGCCCTTGACCGCGTCGCCCACCGGCACACTGATCGGCTCGCCGAGGTCACGCACCTCCGCGCCGCGAACCAGGCCGTCCGTCGGCTGCATCGAGATGGCACGGACCAGGTTGTCACCCAGGTGCTGGGCGACCTCCAGGGTCAGCGTCTTCTCACCGCCGGACAGGTTCACCGTGACGTTGAGCGCGTTGAACAGGGCCGGCATGGCGTCGCGCGGGAACTCGGCGTCGACGACCGGGCCGATGACCCGGACCACGCGACCCGTGGCCGTCTTGGTCTCTACTGGTGCAGTCATCACACTTCACTTCCCGACGCGGCCAGCGCGTTGGCGCCGCCGACGATCTCGCTGATCTCCTGGGTGATCCCGGCCTGGCGGGCCGAGTTCATCTCACGCGTGTACTTGTCGATCATGTCTTCGGCGTTGTCGGTGGCGCTCTTCATCGCCCGCCGCCGTGCCGCCGACTCGCTCGCCGCCGACTCGATCAACGCCGCGTAGATCCGCGTGTTGATGTACCTCGGCAGGAGCGCGTCGAGCAGCGCCTCCGCCTCCGGCTCGAACTCGTACGCCGGCAGCAGCCCCTCGGAGCGCGGCCGGTCCTCCACCTGCATCGGCCCGAGGATCTTGGCAACCGGGGTCTGCGTCATCAGCGAGTGGAACTCGGTGTAGACGATGTGCAGCTCGTCGACGCCCAGCACCCCGTCGGCACCGGCGCTGCCGTCCGCGTCGTCCGCACCGGCGGTGAACGCCTTGATCAACGTCTCACCCACCGTGCGGGCGTCCTCGAACGACGGCTGCTCGCTGAAGCCGGTCCAGTTCGCCTCGATCGGCCGGTCGCGGAACCGGTAGAACCCGACGCCCTTACGCCCGATGACGTAGAGCACCGGCTCCTTGCCGTCCGCCCGGAGCCGCGCGATGAGCGACTCCGCCGTCTTGATCGCGTTGGAGCTGTAGCCGCCGGCCAGGCCACGGTCGCTGGTGACCAGCAGGACGCCCGTCCGCCGCACCCGCTCACGCGGGGTGAGCAGCGGGTGGTCGATCCGCGCGTTGGACGCCAGCGCCGTGAGCACGCCGGTGATGGCCTGGGCGTACGGCAGGGACGCCTGCACCCGCGCCTGGGCCTTGGCGATCCGGCTCGTCGCCACGAGCTCCATCGCCTTGGTGATCTTCTTCATCGACTTCGCCGAGCGGATCCGTTGACGAAGAACGCGTACCTGGGCCGCCATCAGATCAGCTCTCGGCCGGGCGGTCGGTCGCGCCGTCGCGGAAGCGGGTCACCGTCTCGCGGTTCTCGTCGCCCTCCAGCGGCGCGGCCGGCGCGTCGTTGACCTTGCGCTCATCCGCCTTACCGAGGAAGACCTGCTTGAACTCGGTGATCGCGGCGTCCAGCGAGCCGATGATGTCGTCGCCCCACTGGTTGTCGGCGATTCCGGCCAGCACACCCGCGTGCTTGTGCCGCAGGTACTGGAGGAACTCCGACTCGAAGCGCCGGATGTCCCCCACCGGGATGTCGTCCAGCTTGCCCTCGGTGCCGGCCCAGACCGTGACGACCTCTTCCTGCACCGGGAACGGCGAGTAGTTCGGCTGCTTGAGCAGCTCGACCAGCCGGACACCGCGGTCCAGCTGGGCCCGGGATGCCTTGTCCAGGTCGGAGGCGAAGGCGGCGAACGCCTCCAGCTCGCGGTACTGGGCCAGGTTGAGGCGCAGCGAACCGGCAACCTTACGCATCGGCTTCACCTGCGCGGCGCCACCGACCCGGGAGACCGAGGTGCCGACGTTGATCGCCGGACGGACGCCCTGGTTGAACAGGTCGGTCTCCAGGAAGATCTGGCCGTCGGTGATCGAGATGACGTTGGTCGGGATGAAGGCCGAGATGTCGTTGGCCTTCGTCTCGATGATCGGCAGACCGGTCATCGAGCCGCCACCCAGCTCGTCGGAGAGCTTCGCGCAGCGCTCCAGCAGGCGGGAGTGCAGGTAGAAGACGTCACCCGGGTACGCCTCGCGGCCCGGCGGGCGACGCAGCAGCAGCGACACGGCCCGGTACGCCTCGGCCTGCTTGCTCAGGTCGTCGAAGACGATCAGGACGTGCTTGCCGCCGTACATCCAGTGCTGCCCGATGGACGAGCCGGTGTACGGGGCGATGTACTTGAAGCCGGCCGGGTCGGACGCCGGGGAGGCCACGATGGTGGTGTACTCCATCGCGCCGGCCTCCTCCAGCTGGCCCTTGATGGAGGCGATCGTGGAGGCCTTCTGGCCGATGGCGACGTAGATGCAGCGGACCTGCTTCTTCGGGTCGCCGGTGCGCCAGTTGTCCCGCTGGTTGAGGATGGCATCCAGGGCGACGGTGGTCTTGCCCGTCTTGCGGTCGCCGATGATCAGCTGCCGCTGGCCCCGACCGATCGGCGTCATCGCGTCGATCGCCTTGATGCCGGTCTGCAGCGGCTCGAACACCGACTGCCGGGACATCACGTTCGGAGCCTGCAGCTCCAGCTCGCGGTAGCCCTCGTCGGCGATGTCGCCGAGGCCGTCGATCGGCTGGCCGAGCGCGTTGACCACGCGGCCGAGGAAGGCGTCGCGACCGGCACGGAGAGCACCCGGTCGGTGCGCTTGACGCGCTGCCCCTCCTCCAGCTTGGCGGAGTCACCGAGAACGACGACACCGATCTCCCGGACGTCGAGGTTGAGCGCCACGCCGAGCGTGCCGTCCTCGAACTCCAGCAGCTCGTTGGTCTTGGTCGAGGGCAGGCCCTCGACGTGGGCGATGCCGTCACCGGTGTCGGCGACGGTGCCGACCTCCTCGCGGGAGACGTCGGTCGAGTAGGAGGAGACGTAGCGCTCCAGGGCGCCGCGGATCTCCTCCGTCGAGATGGTCAGCTCGGCCATCCTCTGCTTCCTTAAAATTCAGGGGCCCGGGATACCTAGTACCGACCGGTCCGAATGGCGTCTGTCAATCCGGGCGCTGGGCGGCTGAGCCGCCCCAACGCTGAGGCGGCGGAGCCACCGCGTTGCTCGGCGGCGAAACCGCTCAGCGCTTCGCGAGCGCGTTGCGGGTCTCGTTGAGGCGGCGCAGGATGGTGCCGTCGTACAGGTCGGAGCCGACCCGCACGCTCACGCCACCCAGGACGTGGGGGTCGACCGTCTGCTTGACGGAGACCTCTCGACCGTATATCGCGGCGAGGCTCGCGCCCAGGCGCTGCTCTTCCTCGTCACTCAACGGAGCCGCCACGGTGACGTACGCCACCTGGCGGTCCCGCCGTTCCGCGGCGAGTTCCACGAGCCGGGTGAGCGATCCCGCGAAGGCGCGCCCCCCGAAGCCGGCCAGCGCCACCTCGATGAGGCGGACGGTGGACAGGTGCGCCTTGCCGGCCAGTAGCTCGCCGACCAGGACGCCCCGCTGGTCCAGCGGGGCCGCCGAGTTGGACAGCACCGCTGAGAGCGCGGGCTCGCCGGCGACGACCTGCCCGAAGCGGAACAGCTCGTCCTCGACCTCGCCCAGCTCGCCGGTCGCGTCGACGCTGGCCAGAACCGCCTCCACGCCGAGCCGCTCGACGGCGTCGAGCAGCTCCGACGGCGCCGACCACCGGCCGGAGACGAGAGCGGCGAGCAGGTCGAGAGCCCCGTCGCCGACCTTGCCGCGCAGCATCCCGCCGAGCAGCTCGGCGCGGTCCGCGCCGGACCGGGCCGGGTCCGAGAGCGCCCGGCGCAGCCGAGGCTCGCGTCGCAGCAGCCCGGCGACCGCGAGCAGGTCGTTCGCGGTGTGAGCCACGGCGACCGCGTCGGTGCCGCGGACGTACGCGTCGAGGCGCTCGGCCGCGACCTTGTACGACTCCCGGCTGGCGGCCTGCATCAGCGGGCCCCCGTGCTCTCGAGACCGCTCAGGAACCGGTCTACGGTGCCCTTGCGCCGCGCCTCGTCGGTCAGCGACTCACCGACGATCTTGCTGGCCAGGTCCACCGCGATGGTGCCGACCTCGGCGCGCAGCTCGCGCACGATGGTGGCCCGCTCGGCGGCGAGCGCGTCCTTGCCGGCCTGGATGACCCGGTCGGACTCTTCCCGCGCCTTGGCGAGGATGTCCTGCCGGATGCCCTCGGCGTCGGCCCGAGCGTCGTCACGGATCTTGGCGGCGTCGGTCCGCGCCTCGGCGAGCTGCGCACGGTACTGCTCGAGCAGCTGGTTCGCCTCGGCCTGAGCGGCCTCGGCGCGCTTGATGCCGCCCTCGATCGCGTCGACCCGAGCCTGGAACGTCTGCTCCATGCGCGGGAAGACGAACTTCATCAGCACGAAGCAGAGCACGGCGAAGGCGACCGAACCGACCACGATCTCCTGCCAGAGCGGGATGATCGGGTTGTGGGTCGACTCACCACCCTCAGCGGCGAGGAAGTACATGGTTACCTCCCGGTCTATGGGCGGGATCAGCCGGCCCAGATGAAGCCGAAGGCGATGCCCAGCAGCGCCAGCGCCTCGATGACGGCGAAGCCGATCCAGACGTACGGCAGGGTCATCCGCGACGACTCCGGCTGGCGGGCGGTCGACTGGATGTAGGCGGCGAAGACCAGGCCAACGCCGATGCCCGGGCCGATGGCCGCGAGGCCGTAGCCGATGGCGGCGGTGCTGCCCTCTACCGCGGCGAGAACGCTAGCGTCCATTGGTGTGGTTCCTCCTGGTTATCACGCGTGACTCTCACGCGGGACGACAACGGTTGGTGCGGTGGATCAGTGCTCTTCGGCGAGCGCGCCCTGCACGTAGCTGGCGGTGAGGACGGTGAAGACGTATGCCTGCAGGACGATCACCAGGAACTCCAGGAAGGTGAGCGCGATGGTCATCACCCAGGAGAGCACCGAGACCGGGGCCAGCCAGGTGTTGGCGCTCAGCATCGCGAAACCGCCGAGCGTGAAGACCAGCAGGAGCATGTGACCGGCGAACATGTTCGCGAAGAGACGAACCGCGAGCGAGAACGGCCGGACGATGAAGGTCGAGAAGAGCTCGATCGGGATCAGCAGCGGCAGGATGTACCAGGGTGCCGGCGGGATCAGCGAGTTCTTGAAGTACTTGACGAAGCCGTGCTGCTTGATGCCGATGTAGTTGAACAGCACGTAGCTGATGATCGCGAGGATCGCCGGGAAGGCGATGTGCGAGTTCGGCGAGATCTGGAAGAACGGGATGATCGCGAACGCGTTCGTCAGCAGCACGAAGCAGAAGAGCGTGGTGAAGTACGGCGCGAACCGCACGCCCGCGTGACCGATCATGTCGACCGCGATGTTGTTCCGCACGAAGCCGTAGATCGACTCGGCGAACCACTGCTTCTTGGTCGGCACCAGCTGCGGGTTCCGGTAGCTCGCCAGGAAGAAGATGATCAGGACGCCGACCGCGATCCAGACCATCGCCGTGATCTTGGTGAACCAGTAGGAGTCGTGCGCACCCCAGGGCAGGATGCTGGGCAGGTAGAAGTCTTCCACAGTGGGTGGGAATGCCGCCTGGCCCGCTGCCAGAACGTTCGCCTGTCCGAACACCGCGTCCCTTCCTAAGTAGGCGTGCCGAGTCGGCGGACGACCAGGATGATGCCCCCAGCCATACCGAGCACGACGCCGATCCCGGTGGCGACGCCGCCGGTGTCGAGCCACTGGTCAACCAGCCAGCCGATGAAACCCCACACGAGCATGCCTCCGATGAGGTAGCTGAGCGCGGTCCAACCCTGACCGGCGCCGGACGGAATGTCGTCCGGTTCGCCGGCGGGACGGGGGGTTTGGTCACCAGCCATGACGGGGCGAACGATATCAGCCGGGAAGACGAGGCTGTGCCTCACCCCCCGCACAACCGTCGTTGTGTGGGCTTCTCGGGGGCCGCGTCGTCTGTGGGCACGCTACTCCCCTTCCGCCCGTCGGAAAATGACCGGAGGCCGACACATTGCCGCGCGTCCGATAGATGGGACAATCGGCCGATCTCCAGGTCAGCCCCGCGACCGACGGGCATGCACCGTGGTCAGCCACCAGATGTGCACCGCCGTCCACACTCCCACCCCGGCGACGATGCCGAGGCAGAGCGGGACCAACCCGGGCCAACCGGTCGACGCCACCGCCACCATCACCACACCCAACAGGGTGAACTTCAGCGCGTACAGGCCCAGCCCGAGCGGCAGCACCAGCTGCGGGTTGACCTGGTCGGCCCAGGCCAGCACCACGGTCGTGAGGGTGTAACTGAACACCGTGACGCCCACGCCGGCCGCCGCGCCGAACGCGGCGGTCACGCCGCCGGTCGCCCCACCCACCACCGCGGCGACCGCGGCCAGCGCCACCGACGCGACCAGCAGCACCGGCAGGTGCCGCAGCCGCCAACGCCGGTCGGTGTCGGCTTCGACCACCCCGGGCTCAGCCACGGGGGTACGCGGGGAACGCGGCGACCAGCTCGGCCACCTCGGCGCCGATGCGGGCCAGGTCGTCGGCGCCGCCCGGGGCACCCGGATCGGCGCGTACCGCACGGGCGATCAGGGTGGCCACCTGCCGCAGCTCCCCCTCCCGCATGCCCTGCGTGGTGACGCTCGGGGTGCCCACCCGGATGCCGGAGGCCACCATCGGCGGCTGCGGGTCGTACGGGATGGCGTTCTTGTTCAAGGTGATCGACGCCGCGCCACAGCGGCTCTCCGCCTCGGCGCCGGTCACCCCCAGCTCGCGCAGATCGATCAGGGCGAGGTGGGTGTCCGTACCGCCGGACACCGGGCGCATCCCCTCGGCGACCAGCCCGGCGGCGAGGGCCTGCGCGTTACGGACCACCTGGCCGGCGTACGTCTGGAACTCCGGCTGGGCGGCCTCGCGCAGCGCGACGGCCTTCGCCGCGACCGCGTGCATCAGCGGGCCACCCTGGGTGAACGGGAAGACCGCCTTGTCGATCCGCTGGGCCAGCGACTCCCGGCACAGGATCATGCCGCCGCGCGGGCCGCGCAGCACCTTGTGGGTGGTGGCGCAGACGACGTCGGCGTACGGCACCGGGGACGGGATCGCCCGGCCGGCGACCAGGCCGATGAAGTGCGCCGCGTCCACCATCAGGTACGCGCCGACCCCGTCGGCGATCTCCCGGAACCGGGCGAAGTCGATCAGCCGGGAGTACGCCGTGGCGCCACAGATGATCATTTTGGGTCGGTGCGCCCGGGCCAGGTCCCGCACCTCGTCATAGTCGATCAACTCGGTGTCCGGACGGACCGTGTAGCCGACCGGGTGGAACCACTTGCCGGAGAAGTTCACCCGGCTGCCGTGGGTGAGATGCCCACCGTGCGGCAGATCCATCGCCAGCACCGTGTCCCCCGGCTGCACCAGCGCGGCGTACGCGGCCAGGTTGGCGCTCGCCCCGGAGTGCGGCTGGAGGTTGGCGTGCTCCGCGCCGAAGAGCTCCTTAGCGCGGGCGTTGCCGATCTCCTCGGCCCGGTCGACCTCGGCGCAGCCGCCGTAGTAGCGCCGGCCCGGGTAACCCTCGGCGTACTTGTTGGTCAACGTCGACCCGAGGGCGGCCAGCACCGCCGGCGAGGTCAGGTTCTCGCTGGCGATCAGCTGAAGACCACCCCGCAACCGGTCCAGCTCGCCGAGGACCACCCCGGCGATCTCCGGGTCGGTGGCCCTGAGCTGGGCGAAATCCGGCCCCCAGAAGGTGCTCGTCTCGGTCTCCACAGCGAACGAGTCTAGGGGGCCGCACACTGGAAGCCGTGAGATGCCTCGTCACCGGAGCAACCGGATACATCGGCGGGCGGCTGGCGCCGCTGCTGCTCGCTGACGGGCACACCGTGCGCTGCCTGGCCCGCAAGGCCGTACGCCTGCGTGACGTGCCCTGGGCCTCGGCGGCCGAGATCGCCGAGGGGGACCTCAGCCGACCGGAGACGTTGCCCGCCGTGTTCGCCGACGTGGACGTCGCCTATTTCCTGGTGCACTCCCTGGGTCGGCCCGACTTCGAGGCCGTCGACCGCACGGCGGCGACCAACTTCGCGCAGGCGGCCCGCGCGGCCGGCGTACGCCGGATCGTCTACCTGGGCGGTCCGCTGCCGGCGAGCAACGCGGTCCCCTCGCCGCACCTGCGCTCCCGGG
Organism: Micromonospora parastrephiae; assembly: GCF_016802865.1. GTDB lineage: Bacteria > Actinomycetota > Actinomycetes > Mycobacteriales > Micromonosporaceae > Micromonospora > Micromonospora parastrephiae. The sequence continues at coordinate 52,189 of NZ_JAEVHM010000021.1, forward strand.
CCGAGGTGGGCCGGATCCTGCTGGACAGCGGGGTGCCCACGGCGGCGCTCCGGGCCGCGGTGATCATCGGTTCCGGTTCGGCGTCGTTCGAGATGCTGCGGTACCTGACCGAGCGGCTACCCGCCATGATCACGCCGCGCTGGGTGGGCAATCGGATCCAGCCGATCGGCGTCCGCGACGTGCTGCGCTACCTGGTCGGCTGCACCGCCCTGCCGGCGGAGGTCAACCGGGGCTTCGACATCGGCGGGCCGGACGTGCTCACCTTCCGCGACATGATGCAGCGTTACGCCCGGGTGGCCGGGCTGCGCCGACGGATCATCGTGCCGGTCCGGGCGCTCACCCCGTCGCTCTCCTCGCACTGGGTCGGTCTGATCACCCCGGTGCCGAACGCCATCGCCCGCCCCCTGGTGGAGAGCCTGATCCAGGAGGCGGTCGCCGACGAACACGACATCGCCCGGTACGTACCCGACCCGCCCGGTGGGCTGACCAGCTTCGACGACGCGGTGGCGCTGGCGCTGGCCAAGGTGCGCGACGCCCAGGTGGAAACCCGCTGGTCGAACGCGAGCGGCCCGGACGCGCCCGCCGAACCGCTGCCCACCGACCCGGACTGGTCCGGTGGCACCGCCTACACCGACGTCCGCGAGCGGGTCGTGGACACGTCACCGACGGCGCTCTGGCGGGTCATCGAGGGCGTCGGCGGCGAAAACGGCTGGTACTCGTTCCCCCTCGCCTGGTCGATCCGCGGCTGGCTGGACCGGCTCATCGGCGGTGTCGGGCTGCGTCGGGGCCGACGCGACCCGCACCACCTCCAGGTCGGCGAGGCGCTGGACTTCTGGCGGGTCGAGGAGATCGTCCCCGGTGAGCTGCTGCGGCTGCGCGCCGAGATGCGGCTACCCGGCCGGGCCTGGCTGGAGATGCGGGCACTGCCGGCCGACCACGGCCGCAGCCGCTACCAGCAACGCGCCGTGTTCCTGCCGCGCGGCCTGGCCGGGCACGCCTACTGGAAGTCGGTGGCCCCGTTCCACGCGCTGGTCTTCGGCGGAATGGCCCGCAACATAGCCCGCAACGCCAAACAAACCCCCTAACCCACCCCACCACGCCCACCCCC
>NZ_JAEVHM010000210.1 GCF_016802865.1 Micromonospora parastrephiae
TCCCGTCGACGAACGACGGCCGATGTTGGCGACCGCCTCCACGATGACCGCCAGCACGGTGGACGTCAGGATCCCGATCAGGATCGCGCCCTTCACCCGGCGGACCACCAGCACCAGCGTGAGCAGCAGCCCCACCACGAAGACCAGCAGCGGCCAGCTGACCAGCTTGCCGCCGATGCCCAGGCCGACCGGCACGGTGGTGTTCGAGACGTCCGGGACGCGCCGGACGAAGCCGGCGTCGACCAGACCGATGATGGTCAGGAACAGACCGATGCCGACACCGATCGCGGTCTTCATCTGGGTGGGCACCGAGCGGAACACCGCGGTCCGCAGACCGGTCAGCACCAGCACCGCGATGATCACACCTTCGATCACCACCAGGCCCATCGCGTCGGCCCAGGTCATCTCCGGTGCGATCTCGTACGCCACCAGGGCGTTGACGCCCAGACCGGCGGCGAGCGCCAGCGGGAACCGGCCGATCACCCCCATCAGGATCGTCATCAGACCGGCCACCAACGCGGTCGCGGCGGCAAGCGCGGGGATCGGGAGGGTCTTGCCGTCCCCGTCGACGGCACCACCCAGGATCAGCGGGTTGAGCACCACGATGTACGCCATCGTGAAGAAGGTCGCCAGGCCACCGCGTACCTCGCGGCTCATCGTCGAGCCGCGAGCGGAGATCTCGAAGAACCGGTCGAAGCCGTTACGCGGGTGAGCGGGGTCGGGGGGTGTGCCGTTCTCGGGCGGCGCTACTGCCATCGGGTCCTCGCAGGTGATCTTCCGGTTGTCGCGCGCATCGTCCCAGATCACCGGCGGGCAGGGGAAGTCGATCGCGTACGCTTGCCGGATGCCGAACGAGCAGCCGCCGCGGCCCGCCCCACTGGACCCGCCGATGGTGCCGTTCGCGGTCGCCGGGCTGATCGCGTGGGCGGTGGCCGGGCTCGTCCTGTTGCTCTTCTTCCGGGGCTGGCTGACCGACCACGATCACGAGAACTGGCTCTGGACCTGCCTGGCCGGGTTCCTGTGGGGCTTCCCCGGCCTCGCCGTGATGCTGCGGCACGACGCCAACCGGCGCCGCCGCCGCGCGAGCTGACCCCGCAGGGGCGGACGCGAACCGTCAGGAGTGCCCGTACGGCTCCGCCGGCTCGGCGGCCTCCACCGATCCCGGTGCGCGGCTGACCGACATGGCCTCCACGGCGCTGTCGTCGTACACCGTGGGTAGTTCCTCGACGACGGTCTCGACCGCCTCGATCAGCGTCTCGGAGTGGGCGCCGCACCCGTGGTCGGCGCTGACCACCCGACCGTCGTCGGGCGCGTAGAAGTTGCCACAGGCGCCGAAGGCCTGCCGCATCGCACCTGCCAGCGGCAGGTAGAAGCCGCACGTGCCGCAGCGGGCGGCGGCCGGCGCGGCGGTCGAGATCGCGGCGGACGGGCCGTGCTCACCGTCGTACCAGCGCTGCGCCGCGTCGGTGCGACCCTCCCGAGAGAGCACACGGGCGCGGCCCAGGCCCAACTCCCAGGCGGTCTCCTCGACCGCCGGGTCGTCGGAGAGCAGGTAGCCGGGGGCCAGCCGGTCGTCGTCCGGCGGCGTCGGCAGCAGGTCACCCGGCCCGAGGTCGCCCGGCTTGAGGCGCTCCTGCCAGGGCAGCCAGCCGGGCGCGAGCAGCGCGTCCGAGCCGGGCAGCAGCACCGTCTCGCAGATCGTCACCGTACGGCTGCGCGGCACCCGGGTGACGGTGACCGCCCACCGCCAGCCGCGGTAACCGGCGAGGCGGCATTCGAAGTAGTGGGTGACCAGCCGGTCGCCTTCGGCAACGACCTGCAGGTGGTCGCCGACGTCGTCGGCGTCCACCTCGGTGATGCCAGCACGCGCCACCTCGACGGCAGCGGCGCAGACCTGGTCGAGACGGACGGCGCGGGTGGAGGCGGGCCTGGTCACCCGACCATTGTTCCCCATGCGCCGCGCAGGGGTGACAGGGACTCCCGGGGAACCTTTCCCCGCAGTGGTGCGGCGTACCTGGATCAGATGGGCGAGGATGGTGCACATGCCGTCGTACTCCCGCTCCGGGCGTTCCGTCCTCGGGCGGACCGTCGGCACCGGCATTCGGGCGGTCCGCCTGCTGTTGCGCGGTTCGGTGGGCAGCGGACGCTGGGTGACCCGCCGGGCCGGCCGGGCTCGGACGCGGGGCGCCGGCGGCGAGGTCGGCATGGTGCGCCTGTTCGATCTGCACGCGGTTTCCTGCGCGGGTGACACGCTGATCGCCATCGGTCTGGCCGGGACGATCTTCTTCAACGTGCCGCTGGGCGAGGCACGCAGCAAGGTCGCGCTCTACCTGCTGGTGACCATGGTGCCGTTCGCGATGCTCGCCCCCGTGGTGGGCCCGCTGCTGGACCACTTCCGGCACGGCCGGCGGTACGCCCTGGCCGCCACCATGCTCGGCCGCGCGTTCCTGGCCTGGCTGATCTCCGACTACATCCACGGCTTCGGGCTCTATCCGGCCGCGTTCGGTGTGCTCGCGCTGTCCCGCGCGTACGGCGTGGCGCGCTCCGCCGCCGTGCCACGGCTGCTGCCCGAAGGGCTGGGTCTCTCGCAGGTGGGCGCGCGGGCCAGCGTCTACGGCACGGTCGCGGGCGCGTTGGTGGCGCCGATCGGGTTGGCCGCGTTCTGGTTCGGGCCGCAGTGGCCACTGCGGGTCGCATCGGTGATCTTCCTGGTCGGCATGGTGATCTCCCTGCGCCTGCCGCCGAGGGCCGACTCGGAGCCGCCGGAGCGTGTTCCCCGAGCGCTGCGGGCGCTGGGCCGCCGCGGAGGGGACCGGCCGCTGGGCCGGGGTCGACCCGCTGGGCGGCTGGTGATCGCGACCCTGATCGGCGCCGCGACGCTGCGCGCGGCCTACGGCTTCCTGCTGCTCTTCCTCGCCTTCGCAATCAAGAAGGGCGACCTGACCACCGACGTGTTCGGTCGGGAGCTGGGTGCCGAGTGGGCGTTGGGGCTGGTCGGCGGCGCGTTGGCGGTCGGCAGTTTCCTGGCCACCGCCGTCGGCACCCGGCTGCGCATCCATCGGCCGGCGCCATCCAGTCCAGCAGCATGGTCATCGTGGCCGGGGTGGCGGTGCTCGCCGTGATCCAGTTCTCGCTGCCGATGGTCGCCCTGCTCTGCCTGGTCACCGCGCTGGTGAGCGGGGTGGCGAAGCTGGCCGTGGACGCCTCGATCCAGGAGCGCATTCCGGAGCGGTTGCGGGCCAGTTCGTTCGCCCACTCGGAGACGGTGCTGATGCTGGCGTTCGTCGCCGGCGGCGGGCTCGGGCTGGTGCCGTTTGACGGGCGGATAGGCATCGCGGTCGCCGCCGGGGTGGCCGTGCTGGCCGCCACCCGGGGTGTGCTGGTCGCCACCCGGCTGCGCGGCGAGAAGCTGGCCGGGCGGCCGCTGGGCGACGCCGAACTGGGCGACGACGAAGCGGCGACGACGAGCGGGCGGACGAGCCGGCCGACCCGACGCCCACCTCCCCGGCGCCCAACCAGGCCGGCTCGACTCAGTACGACGAGCCGGGGCTGGCCCCGCCGGGCTACCACATCTATCGACCGTCCTCGGCGGTCGGCGGCCCGGGTGGCGGCGCCGACGAGGAGTCCCGCCGGGAGTCTCCCGGGCCGCTGCCGTGAGCGGCCTGCTGGTGGTGACCGCGGTGCCCGCCGAGGCGGACGCGATCCGGGCTGGATTGACCGACGCTGCCGTGACCGACGCTGCCGTGACCGTCGTCCCGGCCGGGGTGGGTCCGGCGGTGGCTGGCGCCGCCACCGCCCGGCTGCTGGCGCTGGCCGAGGCGGCCGGGCGTCCGTACCGTGCGGTGGTCAGCGCCGGCGTGGCCGGCGGCTTCGCCGGGCGGGCCGCAGTCGGCGACATGGTGCTCGGCACCGCCAGCATCGCCGCCGACCTGGGCGCGGAGTCGCCCGACGGTTTCATCCCGGTCGACGAGTTGGGTATGCCACCGGCGCTGCTCGGCGGCGGCAGCGTGCTGCCTGCCGACCCGCGGTTGCTGGCGGCGTTGCGGGCCGCCCTGCCGTCGGCCACGGTCGGCCCGGTGCTGACGGTCAGCACGGTCACCGGCACCGCCGCCGGCACCGAGGAGCTGCGCCGGCGACATCCGGAGGCGGTCGCCGAGGCCATGGAGGGGTACGGGGTGGCGGTCGCCGCCGCGCAGGCCGGAGTGCCCTTCGCGGAGCTGCGTACCATCTCCAACCCGATCGGCCCGCGCGACCGCGACGCCTGGCGACTGCGTGAGGCCCTCGCAGCCCTGACCACAGCGGCCCCCGCGCTGCGCTGACTACTGCCGGGTGGGCGGGACGTTGAGCGTCAGCGCCGACGGCTTGCTCGCCTCTAGCTCGAACCCGCAGGCGAGCAGAAATTCCACGTTGCCGAACTCGGCGATCGCGTGGGCGGTCCGAATACCGGCGATCGCCATCTCCGCGGCCAACAGCCCGATGAGCTCCCGCCCGATGCCCAGGGTCCGCAGGCCCGGAGCAACGACGATGCCCTCCAACACCAGCTCACGCCGGTCGCCCAACTCCTCGCCCAGAAGAAGATCCACGCTTCGCTCGTGGGCCCGGAGCTCCCCTACCGGCCCGACGCCGGGCACTTCGGCGAGAAAACGCCAGGACGTGGCCGGTAGTCCTTCGGACGCTCGCCGGAACCGGACCTGGGCACGCGTCCGGTCCCGCAACCGCCGCTCGTCTCGCCGCGCCCGGTCCAGGTCGTAGGTCAGCTCAGGAACGCGCACCGGCCACAACCGCTGCGGAAGGGTGTACGAGTGCACCCACCAGGCCCCCGGCCAGTCCTTAAGGGTCAGGACCGCCCGGACGTCGAGGTGCGCCGGGTACCGACGACCAGCCTCGTCCCGTGGTTCGTCCTCTGCCTCGCGGCCTGCCACGCGGCAGCCACCGGGCAGCCCGAAGACGAGCTCACCACCAGCCGCGCGGACCAGCCGCTCCACCGTCCGGAACGCCGCCCGGGAGTCCTGCCCCGCCTCGATGCGACTCAACGTGCTCTTGGGAACCCCGGATCTCGCGGCTAATTCCCGTTGGCTCAGATCGGCATGTCGACGAAGTTTCCGCAGGATTGCCCCCACGTCGATCGCATCCTGGCCGGCCATCCGTCCATGGTTTTCCGCCCGGCCGTGCGCCGTCAACGACATCCTTCCGGCTGTGGACAGCCCTGTGGATAACGCCGCTGAAGCTGTGCGCACCTCTTCGTCAGTGCCTGTAGAGCTGCCCCATAAATGGGGCGAGCGCAAGCCAAGTGCAGTCCATCGATCCGGGCGGGGCTGCATCACCTGGCACGGAAGCCTGGAACAGCCGAAGCGCGCCTGTCCCGCCCGAACGTGGCGAGTGGGCCGACGATTCGACGACCACCACCGCCGGCATCGCGCCCCACAGGTGGGGCAGCTCTACAGCAAGGAGCAGTGGCAACCCACACTCCAAGCCCGGCAGGTCACAGGGGCGGACCGCGCCGAACGGGCGCGCGGGGACGGGGCTAACGTGAGGGGCGTGGCGCTCTCTCTGGCGATCTCGCCCTGCCCCAACGACACGTTCGTCTTCCACGCTCTGGTGCACGGCCGGGTGCCGGGTGCGCCGCCGGTGGCGGTGACGTACGCCGACGTGGACGTCACCAACACGGCCGCCGAGCGGGGCGCGTTCGACCTGGTGAAGGTGAGCTTCGCGGCGCTGCCCTGGCTGCTCGACGAATACCACCTGCTGCCCTGCGGCGGCGCGCTCGGGCGCGGCTGCGGGCCGCTGGTGCTCACCAAGGGCGACCGCACCGACCTGACCGGCGCCACGGTGGCGGTGCCGGGTGATCGGACCACCGCGTACCTGCTGTTCCGGCTCTGGTCGGCCGGGCAACCGCCGGCGCGGATCGAGGTCGTCCCGTTCCACGAGATCATGCCGGGCGTCGCGGCCGGCCGCTACGACGCCGGGCTCGTCATCCACGAGGCCCGGTTCACCTACCACCGGCACGGCCTGACCGCGCTGGTCGACCTCGGCGAATGGTGGGAGGCCGACACCGGCCTGCCCATCCCCCTCGGCGCGATCCTGGCCCGACGCGGCGCGGTCGACCCGGAAGCCGCCGCCGGCTGGGTTCGCGAGTCGGTCCGGCAGGCCTGGGCGGACCCGGCGGCCAGCCGGGAGTACGTCCTCGCGCACGCGCAGGAGATGGAACTCGACGTGGTGGACCGGCACATCGCCCTCTACGTCAACGAGTTCACCGGAGACCTGGGCGAAGCCGGCTTCGCCGCGGTGACGGCACTCCTCGACCGCGCCGCCACCGCCGGGCTGGTGCCTCAGATCTCCAGCTCGCGCGCGACCGCGTGGACCAGCTGAGCGATCTTCTGCGCGGTCTTCTTGTCCGGATACCGACCACGACGCAGGTCCGGCTGAACCTTCGCCTCCAGCACCTTGATCATGTCCTCGACGAGGCCGTGCAGCTCCTCGGCCGGCCGGCGACGCAGCTCCGCCATCGACGGCGGCGCGTCCAGCAGCTTGACGCCCATGGCCTGCGCGCCCCGACGGCTGTCCACCACGCTGAAGTCGACCCGCTGACCACCCTTGAGGTCGGTGACGCCCGCCGGCAACGCGCCCTTCGGCAGGAACACGTCACCGCCCTCGTCACTGGTGACGAAGCCGTATCCCTTGGCCGTGTCGTACCACTTCACTCGACCCGTAGGCACCTGAAAACCCCTGCTTCACTTGAGCCGCTACTGCTCCAAGGCTAGCTGGATCATGCCGTCGAGTGCCCCTGGGAATCCGGTGAGATCGTCCAGAACCACTTCCGCCCCCGCCGCGCGCAGCTCGTCCGGGGAGCACGGGCCGGTCGCCACGCCGATTCCGGGCACCCCGGCGATCCCGGCCGCCACCATGTCCGCCACGTGGTCACCGACGTAGTGGGTCGCACCGTGCTCCCGCAGCGCTGTCGCCTTCTGCTCGGCGAACAGGTCCCCGGCCAGCTCGTCGACCGTGAACCCGAGGTGCTCCAGGTGCAACCGGGCCAACCCGCCCATCTTGGCCGTGACGACCAGCACACGGCCGCCCCGCGCGCGGACCGCCTCGATGGCCTCCCGCGCTCCCGACATCGGGACCGTCGGGGTGATCGCGTACGCCGGATACAGCTCGCGGTACGCCCGCACGGCCGACTCGACCCGCTCCGGCGGGAACCAGTGCGCGATCTCGGTGCGCAGCGGCGGGCCGAGCCGGGACACCGCCAGATCGGCATCCACCGACACGCCCGTCTGGGCGGTCAGCGCCCGGAAGGCCGCGGCGATGCCGGGACGGGAATCCACCAGGGTCATGTCGAGATCGAATCCGACGGTCAGTGCAGGCATGTCGAGAAACGTACCCGGAGACTCCCGACCGGGCGGACGTCCGAGGGGCGCGACGGCCCGGTGCCGGGCTAGCGTGGAAAGACGATGAGCACCTCACTCGCCGACCACCTGCGGTCGCTGCCCGACGAGTCACTGGCCGCGCTCCTCCAACTGCGGCCCGATCTCGTCGTGCCCGTGCCGGCCGACATCTCCGCCCTGGCCATCCGGGCCCAGTCCCGTGTCTCGGTGGCCCGCGCGCTGGACGGGCTGGACCAGTTCACGCTCCAGATCCTCGACGCCGCCCGGCTCACCCGGGGCCCGGACGACGGCACCACGGCCACCGACGCGGTGCTCGCCATGGCGACCACCGGGCCGCACCCGCCGGCACCGACGGCCGTCCGGGCCGCCGTGGGCAGGTTGCGAGCGCTGTTCCTGCTGTACGGGCCGGAGCACGCGCTGCAGGTGGTACCGGCCGTCGACGAGGTGGCCCCGTACCCCGCCGGACTCGGCCGGCCCGCCGCGGAGCTGGACCCGCGCACGGCCGTGCTCTGCGCGGACCCGGCGAAACTCCGTCGGACGCTGCTCGCCGCGCCCCCGTCGGCCCGGGCGATCCTGGACCGGCTGGCGGCCGGTCCCCCGGTGGGCAGCGTGCCCCCGGGCGCGTTGCAGGCACCCCCCGTCGGCGCGGAGGATCCGGTGCTCTCCGACCCGACCAACGGCGGCGCGCCGGCCGGCTCCCCGGTGCGCTGGCTGGTCGACAACCGGCTGCTCGTCCCCATCTCGGCCGGCACGTCGACGGCCAGCGGCACCGTCGAGCTGCCCCGCGAGGTCGGCCTGCTGCTGCGCCGCGACAGCGGCCCGCTCGGTCCGCTGCGCACCAGTCCACCGCCGGTGGCCGCCGCGCCGCGCGAGGCGAAGGCCGTCGACTCGGCCGGCGCCGGGCAGACCATGGAGGTGGTCCGGCACACCGAGGGGCTGCTGGAGCAGCTCGCCGCCGAACCCGCGCCGGTGCTGCGCTCAGGCGGCATCGGGGTACGGGACCTGCGGCGGTTGGCACGCACCGCCGGGCTGGACGAGCCGACGACCGCGCTGCTGCTGGAGGTGGCGTACGCGGCGGGGCTCGCCGGTGAACTGGAGATGCCCGGCGCGGCCGCCACCCGGTACGGGGTGGATCAACAGGTGATGCCGACCGGCGGGTACGAGGTCTGGCGTGCCGCGTCGCTGGCCCAACGCTGGGAGCAGTTGGCCCGCGCCTGGCTGACCATGACCCGGCAGGTGGGGCTGATCGGCCGCCGCGACGACCGGGACCGGCCGATCACCGCGCTCTCCGCCGAGGCCGAACGGGCCGGCGCGCCGGCCACCCGACGGGCGGTCCTCGGCGTGCTCGCCGACCTGGAGCCGGCGACCGCGCCCACCCCCGGAGGAGGCTGCCGCCG
>NZ_JAEVHM010000211.1 GCF_016802865.1 Micromonospora parastrephiae
GTGGCTGGCCGGGCACCGGGGTGTCGACCTGGCCGCCACGGCCGGAGCGGTGATCCGCAGTGCCGGGCCGGGCACGGTGCTCTTCGCGGGTCTGGTGGCCGGCGCCCGGTGGTCACCGTGGGCCACGCCGACGGGCTGCGGACCACCCACGAGCCGGTACGGCCGGCCGTCCGCCCCGGCCAGCCGGTCACCGCCGGTGCGCCACTGGGCGAGCTGCTGGCGGGCCACCCGGGCTGCCCGGCGGCGGCCTGCCTGCACTGGGGGCTGCGCCGGGGCGAGGAGTACCTCGACCCGCTGGCACTGCTCGGCCTCGGCCCGGTGCGACTGCTCCCGGTCGGTGGACCAGTCCTGTCGTCCAGCGCCGTCGACCACCTGTGCATCCGGGGCTGCCCGCCACCGATCAGTGCTGAACGGATTTCCACCACGCCGCATTGGCGGTTGCGTGGGCCACCGGTTCGATGATTTCCCATACCTCCGCGATGAACCCGTCGGCGATGCGCAGGACGTCGACGACCACGATCTCCGGTCCCGCGTCGGGCAGTCGGCGCCGTGAGTGCACCACCACGTGGTCATCGTCGGCCAGCACGTGAAGGATCTCGACCTGCATGCCGGCGGTCGGGCCCAGCGCGGCGCGGACAGCGGCGAGCCATTCTGCCCTGGTCGACGTTGTCGAATCCGGCCGGTGGTGGATGAAGTCGTCGCTGAGGAAGGAGGCGAGCGCATCGACGTCGCCGGTCTCGATCAGCCCCGCGAACGCCTGTTGGACGATGCTTCTGTTCTCGGTGGTCATGGGCCCCACTGTTTCCCCGGCCCGTCCGCTTGTCGATGAACTCGCACTTCATGGCGTCCGGCGCGACGATGAGTACGCTCATGATCGTGTATACGGTCGGGGAACTCCTGCGGCAGTGGCGGCACCGCCGGGGGCTCAGCCAACTCGACCTGGCGATCGCCGCAGATGTCTCGGCTCGCCACGTCAGCCTGGTCGAGACCGGCAGGTCCAGGCCGAGCGCGAACATGATTCTCCGGCTCGCCGACCAGCTCCGTGTGCCGCTGCGCGATCGCAATCGCCTGTTGCTAGCCGCCGGTTTCGCGCCCCGGTACGCGGAGCGTCCGCTCGACGACACCGCCCTGTCCGCTGCCCTGGACGCGGTCCGCAGGGTGCTCCAGGCGCACGAGCCGTTTCCGGCGTTGGTCTTCGACCGCCGGTGGAACATCGTGATGACCAACCGCGCGGTCGACCCGTTCTTCGCGCACGTCGCTCCCGACCTGTTGCGGCCACCGGTGAACCTGGTTCGGCTGGGCCTGGACCCGCGCGGGCTCGCTCCCCTGGTCGTCAACCTGGCAGACGTGCGCGCGGTGTTCCGCAGTCGGATCTCGCGCCAGCTCGCCGCCGCTCCCGACAAGGAGCTCACCGCGATCTACGAGGAACTGCTGAATCCCTCGCCCGAGGAGCCGACGGGTCAACGGGTCGACGCCGACGTGGTGATCCCGATGATCCTCCGGATCGACGGACGAGAGCTACGGCTGTTCTCGACCATCACCACGTTCGGCACCCCGATGGATCTCACGATCGACGAAATCGCGATCGAGTCCTACTATCCGGCGGACCCGGAGAGCGCGGCTTTCTTCACCGGGTAGCGCACCGTGGGGTCAGCGCTGGGCGAGCAGCGCCGGCAACCGCACGGCCAGCCGTTCGTACTCGTCGGCGGTGTTGTACACCTGCCCGGTGAGCCGCAGCCACCCCCGGCCGTTCCAGCTCATCACGGCCACCTCGGTGGCGAGCCGCTCCCCGATCCGCGTCTGCAACGCCCGTGCCGCGTCGATGGTGGTGGCCATGCCGGCGGGAAGCGGAAGGAGACGCAGGGCCACCCCCGGTCCGCCGGGGTCGGGCAGTTGGGCGGGGGGCACCCCCAGCGCGTCTCCCACGACCCGCTGGCCGTACGCGGCGAGCGCGGCGTTGTGCGCCCGCACCCGGTCGACGCCGAGGCTGCGCAACGTGAACAGGCCGGCGGGCGCGGCCAACCAGGACGTGTAGTCGAGGGTGGCCTGCCATTCCACCCGGGCCGGGAAACCGGCGTCCTGCTCCCAGGAGACCACCAGCGGCTCGATCCGGTCCCGCCACTGCGGGGCCACCGCCAGCAGGGCGGTGCCGCGCGGGGCGTACCCCCACTTGTGCAGGTTGCCCGCCCAGAAGTCGGCGCCGATGCTGCTCACCGTCGTGGAGAGCATGCCCGGGGCGTGCGCGGCGTCCACCAGGACCGGCACGCCGTTCTCGTGGGCCACCGCGACGACCGCGGCGGTCGGGAAGAGCCTGGCGGTGGCCGAGGTGAGTTGGTCGACGACGAGCAGCCGTGTCCTTCCCGGGCGCAGGCCGGCCCGGATGGCCTGGACGATCTGCTCGTCGGTGGCGTCCAGGGGGATCGGCAGGACCCGGCTGACCGCCCCGGTCCGCCGGCACTCCCGCTGGATGGACAGGCTCACCGCCCCGTACCCGTGGTCGGTGCTGAGCACCTCGTCGCCGGGTTGCAGGCCCACGGACTGGAGCACCACGGCGACGGCGGTGGTGGTGTTGCCGACCAGGGCACTGCCGTCCGGGTCGGCACCCAGGAACGTGGCGAGGTGTCGGCGGGTGTGCGCGATCCGGTCGACAAGCCCCTGCGTGAAGAAGCGCAGCGGGTTGCTCTCCATCTCGTCACGCAGCCGCTGCTGGGCTCGCTGCACGCCGATCGGCACCGCACCGAACGAGCCGTGGTTGAGATGACTGACCGCCGGGTCCAGGGAGAAGAGCAGGCGGGCGCCCGGGATCGGCTCGGGGGGCTGCGGGACGCTCACCTGATGATCGTAACCGCCGGGCGGTCGACCCTTCGGCCCTTGATCAGGCGCGCGGGTGCGCCTGCCGGTAGGCGGCGCGCAGCCGTTCCACCGAAACGTGCGTGTATATCTGCGTGCTGGCCAGCGACGAGTGGCCGAGCAGCTCCTGCACGGCGCGCAGGTCGGCACCGCCCTCCAGAAGATGGGTGGCCGCGGAGTGGCGCAGCCCGTGCGGGCTGGTCCGGGGAAGACCCACGGCCTCGGCGTACCCGCCGACGACCTCCCGCGCCGTCGTCGGGTTGAGCCGACCACCGCGGGCACCGAGCAGCAGCGCGCTGCCGGAGCGGGCGCCGACCAACACCGGGCGCCCTCGGCGCAGCCACTCGTCCAACGCCCGCTGCGCGGGCACCCCGTACGGCACCGAACGCTCCCGCCCGCCCTTGCCGAACACCCGGATCACCCGTCGGCCGTGGTCGACGTCCCCGACGTCCAGTCCGCAGGCCTCGCTGACGCGTACCCCGGTGGCGTAGAGCAGCTCCAGCAGCACCCGGTCGCGCAGCAGCACCGCCTCGGCCGCTCGCCCGCTCGCCGCATCTGCGGTCTTTCCCGTCGCGGCCGTGCCGTCTGCGGTCGCTCCTACCGTGGCTGTGTCGTTGGTGGTCGCCTCTGCTGTGGCCGTGCCGTCTGCGGTCGCCTCTGCCGTGGCCGGGCCGTCGGCGGTCGCTTGGACCGTGGCCGTGCCGGCGGCGGTCGTCGACTGCCGGGCGGGTGCCTCGACCAGGGCGGTGGCCTGGTCGGCGCGCAGGACGCTGGGCAGCTCCCGGTGGGCACGCGGGCTGGCCAGTGCGGCGCCCACGTCGACGGGGAGCAGGCCGGCGCGGTGCGCCCACGCGCTGAACGCCCGGGCCGACGCGGCCCGCCGGGCCAGTGACGTACGGGCGGCGCCGGTGGTGCGCTGCCGGGCCAGCCAACTGCGCAGCACCGACAGGTCCAACTCGCCCACGTCGACGCAGCCCATTCGAACGGCGTGGTCGAGCAGCGAGACCACATCGGTGACGTACGCGCGGACGGTGTGGGCGGACCGGTTGCGGACCCGGGACAGGTGCTCGGCGAAGTCGTCGACCGCGTCGCGCAGCGTGGGCGGCAGCTCCTGGTGGATGGCCCGGGTGCCCCGCGCAGGCCGGCTCATCGCCGTCGCCCCGACGGCGGCGGCGCGGTGGTAGCCCGCCGCGCGGCACGTGCACCCCCACTGACAGCTGGCACGGCACCAGCCTACGACCGAGCGTCGCTCGCCGCCGGCCGCGCCAGCGCCGGTGTGGCCTCGTCCTACCGGCGGCCGGTCCGCTTGATCAGGAACACGACCAGACCGCCGATGAGCACGGCGGACGTGACGAGACAGCACAGCATGGCGATGTGCCACGGCTTGATCGCACCCATGACCGTGCACCGTACCGGCTCGTCTGCTCACGTGCCCCGCCTCGGTGTGGCCGGCGGAGCGAGGGCGTAGCCGTCGTCGCGTCGGACCACCATGGACAGTTCCTCCAGCAGGGACAGCTTGCGCAGCGCCGTCCGCACGTCGACGCCGGCACGACCGGCGAGCCTGTCCACGCCCATCGCACCCCGGCGGGGCAGCGCCTCCAGCAGCGACCGCGCGTCGTCGTCCAGCGCGTCGGTCGGTCGCTGCGGGCCTCGGGACAGTGGGGCAAGGTCCGCGCCGATGCGGCCCACCTCCTCGAGTACGTGCGCGACGCCGGTGACCAGCCGCGCCTTGGGGAACTCGCGCAGCAGCTCGTGCGCGCCCACGGACATCGCCGAGGTCACCGGGCCGGGCACCACCATGGCCACCCGGCCGGTGTAGATGGCGCGTCGTGCGGTCTGCGTCGCACCGCTGCGCGCCGACGCCTCCACCACGACGGTGCCCAGCGTGCCTCCGGCGATCACCCGGTTGCGGATCAGGAACCGGGGTCGCAGGGGCTCGGCGCCGGGTGGCCACTCGCTGACCAGGAGGCCCGTGTCGGCGATCCGGTCGAAGAGCGCGGTGTTCCCCATCGGGTACGGGCGATCCACGCCGCAGGCCAGCACCGCGACGGTCAACCCGCCGGCGGTGAGCGCGCCCCGGTGGGCGGCCGCGTCGATGCCGAAGGCGCCACCGGACACCACGGTCCAGTCCCGCTCGGCCAACCCGTACCCCAACTCGGTGGCGACGTGTTGGCCGTAGCCGGTGGCCGCCCGCGCGCCGACCACGGCCACCGAGCGCTCCAGCGCCTCGCCCAGTGGCCAGCTCCCGCGTACCCAGAAGCACAGCGGTGGCGCGGTCTCACCGTCCACCCGGCGGGTCACGTCCGGGAGTCGCAGGGTGGTGAGACCTCCGACCCGGGTGGGCCACTCGTCGTCGTCCGGGGTGACCAGGCGGGCGCCGAGCCGCTCCGCCCTCTCCAGCGCCTCGGCCGCGACAGCGCGCGCGTCCCCCACCGCTGACCGGGCCGCCACCGTGCTGTGCAGCCAGCCGTCCGGGCTGCCGCCGTCGAGCAGCAGATCCAGTGTCGCCACCGGGCCGTGCCGCTCGACCAGCTGGTGCACCACGCGGGTGCCCGGCTCGGCCAGCCAGGTCAGCGCCACCCGGGCCAGCCTGCTCTCCTCGTCGGCGTTCACGTCGCCTCCCCCGTCCGCAGTTGGGTCGCCTCCCGCACGTCCTCCAGATCCGGCCGTCCCGACCGTCCAGGTCCGCGATCGTCCAGGCCATCCGAATCACCCGATCGAAGCCGCGCGCCGACAGCGAGCCGGAGTCGAGCCGACCACGCAGTTCGGCGGTGACCCGGGCGGGTAGCCGCCACGGCGGTCGGCGCAGGTGCGGGCCGTCCACCTCCGCGTTGAGCCTTCGGCCCAGGCCGGCCCAACGGGTGGCCGCCGCCCGGCGTGCCGCCGCCACCCGCGCGGCCACCGTCGCCGACGACTCGGCGTCGCCGCCGGACGCCATCAGCTCCGCCGCCCGTACGGGCATCAGCCGCACCTGCACGTCGATCCGGTCGAGCAGCGGCCCGGAGAGCCGGCCCAGGTAGCGGCGGCGAACCAGCGGTGTGCACTCGCAGTGCGCGTCGCCGGACGGCTTCGCGCACGGGCACGGATTGGCGGCCAGCACCAGCTGGGTGCGGGCCGGATATTCGGTGCCGCCCCCGCTGCGGCTCAATTGGATGCGGCCGTGCTCCAGTGGCTGGCGCAGCGCCTCCAGCGCGCCCTTGCTGAACTCGGGGGCCTCGTCGAGGAAGAGCACCCCGCGGTGGGCCAGCGACACCGCGCCGGGCCGGGCCAGCCCCGAGCCGCCGCCGACCAGCGACGGGACCGTCGCGGTGTGGTGCGGTGCCTGGAACGGCGGGCGGCGCAGCAGCTGACCGCCCGGTGGCAGCAGGCCGGCGACCGAGTGCAGCGCGGTCACCTCCAGCGCCGCGTCGTCGTCCAGCTCGGGCAGGATCGAGGGCAGTCGTTCGGCCAGCATCGTCTTGCCGGCGCCCGGAGGACCGAGCAGCGCCACGTGGTGCCCGCCCGCGGCGGCGACCTCCAACGCGCGCCGGCCCATCTGCTGCCCGGCCACCTCGGCCAGGTCCGGGCCACCGACGGCCGGCGCCGGCATGGCCGCCGGTGGCTCGATCAGCGGGCTGCCGTCGCGGACGAACGCGACGAGCCGGTGCAGGGTGTCGACCGCGCGCACCCGTACCCCGGGTATGACCGCGGCCTCGGCGGCGTTGCCGGCCGGCACGATCACCCGCTCGATGCCGGCGCGGGCCGCGGCGGCGACCATCGGGAGTACGCCGCGCACCGGCCGGACCGTCCCGTCCAGCCCCAACTCGCCGAGGATCACCACCCCCTCCAGCGGGAGCAGCGGCAGCTCACCGGAGCCGCCGAGCAGTGCGGCGGCGATGGCCAGATCGAAGGCCGAGCCGAACTTCGGCAGCGTCGCGGGCAGCAGGTTGAGGGTGATGCGGCGGTTCGGCCAGCGCTGGCCGGAGTTGACCACGGCGGCGCGGACCCGGTCCCGGGCCTCGTGCAGGGCGGTGTCCGGCAGCCCGGAGATCACCACGGCCGGTAGCCCGGCGGCCAGGTCGGCTTCGACCTCGACCACGTGGCCGGTGACCCCGACCAGCCCCACGCAGAGCACCTTCGCGTAGCTCATGGCGCGTCACCGCCGACCCGTTCGGCGCGCATCTCAGAACGCGCCCTTGAGGTGGTCGACCTGAGCTGGCCCGGCGTCGGGCAGCCGCACCGAGAGCACGTCGAACCGCACCTCGTCGGCGCTCGTCCCGGTCTCGGCGAGCCAGCGCGCGGCGAGCCCACGTAGGCGGCGGGCCTTCGCCGGTACGACAGCCTCGGCTGGCGTGCCGAAGTCGTCGCCCCGGCGGGTCTTCACCTCGCAGAAGACGAGCACCGGCCCGTCCCAGGCGATGATGTCGATCTCCCCGGCCGCGCAGCGCCAGTTTCGGGCGATCGGGCGCAGCCCCGCCTCGGTCAGATGCCGGGTTGCACACCGCTCGCCGTACGCGCCGACCGCCTGGTTCCGCTTCGTCATGGCCGGCACGGTGCCCGCCCAGGAGCGCGTCCCGCGACCCCGGCAGCGCTCGCCTGTGGACGACGGACGTCCTGTGGACAACCGGACGATCAAGCTCACCCTGTGCTACGCCACCCCGGGTGTCCATGATCATTTGATGCTGAAACAGGTCGCCGGGCCACCGGGCAACTACTCGGGGGTCGCCGGCAGCGACTGGCCGGGCCGAAATGGCGCGGCCGTGGCCGGTCGCATACGGTGCCGGACGTGGACGGACGACGGAGCTTTCCCGAAGATCAGGAGTCGCGCTGGTATCCCGACGAGCGGGGTCGCGGCTACGGCGAGGCGGAGTGGCGTGCCGCGGGTGAACCGCGGTACCCCGACGGCGAGGTTCCCGAGCAGCGGGGCGCGGACGAGAGTCGCTACGGCGAGGACACCGGCGCCGGTCGCCGCCGCGAGCCCGACTCCGGCCGCTTCGGCGCGGTGGACCCGGGTCGTTTCGGTGCGCCGGAGTCGGATTCGGGGCGTCTGAGCGCGGTGGACCCGGGTCGTTTCGGTGCGCCGGAGTCGGATTCGGGGCGTCTGAGCGCGGTGGACCCGGCCCGCTTTGGCGCGCCCGAGCCGGACTCCGGGCGGTTCGGGGCTGTCGACGCCCAGCCCGCTCGCTTCGGTACCCCCGAATCCGACTCGGGACGGTTCGGTGCGGTCGATCCGTTGGGTGACGCCCGGCCGGAGGTGGACGGTTACCGGGCAACCCGCTCGCGCAGGGCGGACCGGGATCCCTCGGAGACCTCCGGTGAGCTGCCCGGTCGCCGGGCCGCCCGGGAGCGGCGGCTGCCGGTTCCCCGCTGCCGACCGCTCCGCCGGAGGCCGCCGGAGATGCCTCGCCGCCGGCCGGGGTGCTCGCCGACCAGATCCGTCCCGCCCCGCTCGGCGGGTACCCGATCATCGAACCGACCCGGGGCGGCGGCGAGACGCCGCACCCGCTGGAGATGCCGACCGGCCCGATGCCGGGGATCGGTCCCCGCGTCGACGTGCCCGCAGGTGAGCCGCCGGCGTACCCGCCGGCCGCCGACGGCGTGTACCGGACCCGCCGGCCGGTGCTGGCCGTGCTCTTCGCCCTACTGGTGTTGATCTTCGAGGTTCCGGCGCTGCGAGTGCTGCTGGCCGGGGCGACCGGCGATCCGGTGTCCGCCGGGAACGTGGTGGTGGGCATCGCCCTGGTCGCCGGGCTGCCGATCTTCGCAACTGGGCTGTACGGGCTCCGGACCGGTGGTCTCGCGCTCTCCGACGGGGGCCGCGGCTGGCTGCGCCCGCCGACGGCCTACCTGACCGTCGGCCTGGCGCTCTTCCTGGCCGCCGCGCTCGCCGCCGGCTGACCCGCCGCACCGACCCGCCCCACCGCCCCG
>NZ_JAEVHM010000212.1 GCF_016802865.1 Micromonospora parastrephiae
CTGCTGCACGGCGTGGCGTCGGCGCTGGCCGAGCTGCGCGCCGCCGGCACCCCGCTGCGCGCGCCCACCCGCTGACCCCGCCGGTCGCCAGCGCCGCCGGTCGGTCACGGCGGCGTCGTGACCGAGATCGGGCCGGTGTACGGCGAGCTGCCCACGACGTTGAACGACCGGATCCGGTAGTGGTAGGTCACGCCCCGGGCCAGCCCCGTGTTGGTGAAGCCGCGACCGGTCACCGTGAACGTGGCGACCTCCCGGCCGAACGCCGGATCCAGCGCCCGCTGCACGATGAACCCGGAGCCCGAGCTGGCAGTCGTGCTCGCCGCCCAGCCCAGGACCACCGTCGCCGTGTCCGGCCCGGGCGCGTTGGCGGTGGCGCTGACCCCGCTCGGGATGTTCGGCGCGGGTGGGGTGCTCACCGCGGCGACCGTCGACCAGGCCGACGCGGAGCCCAGGTACGTGGTCCGCACCCGGTAGTAGTAGGTGGTGTCCGGCGCGACCGCGACGTCCAGGTGACTGGTGCCGACCCCGATCGCCGTGGTGCCCGGGCCGCTGGTGAAGGTCGGGTTGGTGGCCCGTTGCACGTCGATGCCGGTGGCGAAGGAATGGTTCGTCCAGCGCAGGGCCACTCGTAGCGGCGCGGCCGGGGGAATCGCGGCGACGACGCCGACCGGGGCGGCCAGGTGCACGGAGGCGGGCACGCTGTTCGACCAGGACGAGTAGCTGACGGCGTTCTCCGCGCGTATCCGGTAGTGGTACGTCACCCCGGGGGTGACCGTCGCGTCGGTGTAGCGGGTGGCCGTCGCCGCGACGGTGATGGTGGTGACCACGCCGCCGAACGTCGCGTCGGTGGCCCGTTGCAGCAGGTGACTGGTGGCGGGCGGGCGGCCGCCGTTGCCGGTCCAGGCCAGCGCGATCGCCGGCAGCGCGGTGGCCGATCCGGGCACCGGTGTGGCGGTCAGCCCGGTGGGCGCCCTCGGCGCCACCCGCAGCACCAACGGCCGGCTCATCCCCAGGTCGCGGTGGGCGGCGAGCTGGCTATGCCAGCGGTACTCCCAACCCACGTTGACCAGCTGGTTCACCACCGCCGCCGGTCGCCCGTCGGCGGGGCTGACCGGTGTCGAGCCGGTCCGGCTCCCGGCCGGGCGGCCCGGGTCGAGCAGCCGGACGCTGTCGCCCAGTTTGAACGGCAGGATCGGGGCGACCGGGCGCAACGCCACCACCACGTCCTCGCGGGGGTTGACCCGGACGATGTCCTTCCAGCCCAGCTCGGCGCCGTGCGGAGCGCGTAGCGTGCCGTCCCAGCCGACCCGGTTGACGACCTGCACGTCGCAGCCGCCGAAGCACAGCGGCTCGGTCTGTCGGACGTTGCCGCTGATCCGCCAGAGCTGGGTGCCGTCGGTCGGCGCGCCGACCGGCACGGCCGGGTCGGCGGCGAAGAGCACCTCGGTGACCGGGTCGGTCGGGCCGAGGGGGAGGGTCGCCGGGGTGAGCGGCCCGGCGTTCGGGTGGCCGACGCCGAGCCGGCCGGCCAGCCGACCGTGGTCGGGCTCGAAGACCTGCTGCGCGGCCTTGACCTCGACCGGCAGGGTCACCGGGCCGGCGCGGCCCGCCGGGGTGAAGGTGACCGTGCCGGCGTGCACCGGCACCGTCGTCTCCCGTGCCGTCCGGGTGCCGAACGCCGCGTCGTACACCGGTTGCGGCACGATCGGCGGGCGCTGGCTGGCCGCGTACGCCAGGGGCAGCCGGTCGCGCAGCCGGGCCAGGTCGTAGGGCGGCTCCGGCGCGCCGGTGACCCGGAACTGGAGCAGGGTACGGGTGTTCGGGCCGTACCCCGGCTCGGTGGGGGGCGGGCCGCCCTCAGCGGTCCGGTCGGGGGCGTCGGTGTGCTGGTCGTAGCGCGGGTCGAAGCCGGGCAGCGGAGCGGGTGCGTCGTTGTACAGGATGAGCGTGCTGCCCGGCGGTACGGCGGTGAAGTCGACCAGCACGTCGGCCCGTTCGCCCGGTGCGAGCAGCAGGGTGTGCCCGTCGACGTTCAGTACGGTCGGGTCGAGCCGGTCGTAGCGGAAGCCGACCGGCCGGTTCGGCAGCACCACCGGGGTGGGCAGCAGGCCGGCCTCGTTGCCGATCTGGATGAACTCCGGTCCGGCGGCACGGGGGTCCGGCACCCCGCCGTCACGGCCGTCGGTCGGCCAGCCCGCCGGCCGGTCCGCCGCCCGTACGGCGGGCACCATCGGCACCTCGCCCGCCTCCGCGTCGGCCAGGCCACCGTCAGCGGTCCACATCGGCCCGTCCGAGCAGGCCCGGTAGAGCTGGAGGTTGAGACTGCGGTCCAGACAGGCGTTGAGGATCCGGAACCGGTACGCGCGGGGCCGCACCTCCAGGTACGGGTAGGCGACGCCGTTGACCAGCGGGGTGTCCCCGTACGCCTCGGGCACCGCGGACGGGTGCGGCACGCCGGGCCGAAGGGGCGGCTCGTCCGGCGCGCCCACCGGGTCGTGGTGCGGGTTGGGCACCGGGCCGGCGCCGGCCGGCGCCGCCGTGTTGCCGACCCCGTCCGGGGCCGGGTCGCGTGACCACGGGCCGTAGTCCCACCGCCCGGTCAGGTTGCGCCCACCGGGGCGGTACGGGTCCTGTCGAGGCTGGTAGACGTGGGGGTGCCAGAGGCTGCCCCGGGCGCCCCAGCGTCCCCGGTCCCAGGTCGGGTCCTCGGCGGCGAGCTGAGCGTCGTCCGGCACGAACGTCTTGTCCTCGATGACCAGCGGCAGTTGGTCGGCGGGCAGCACCTGATCGGCCACGAGCTGGTCCTCGGCCGGGTCGGTGAGCAGGTAGAGCGCGAGCTGTCCACCGTAGACGGTGAGCCGGGCCAGGCCGAGTGTGTTGTCGTGGAACCACAGCAGCCGCCCGCTCTGCTCGTTCGGGTAGTAGAGCGTCGTGGCGCCGGCCCCGGGCGGGGGCATGTCCGGCACGTGGGTCAGGCCGGTGCCGGTCGGGTACGGGGTGATCTCCCCGGCCGGGGTGATCCACTGCGTCGGGTTGCCGGCGCTGGTCCAGCCGGTCCGAGCCCCGGCCAGGTGCAGCACCGCCCGGTTCTGCGGATACGGCGCCGGGCCGTCCAACGGGCCGACGCCGGCCCCGTCGACCGTGTCGTCGACCGGGAGGAACAACTCACCGGCCCGGCCGGTGGGGAGCTGGTTGATGAACTTCACCCGGACCGGCCGGCTCCGCCGGGCGACGATCATCGGGCCGAGGTGCCAGGGCCGCTCCGGGGGCGCGACCGTGTTGTGCCCCGACGCGTCCGTGCCGAGGTTGAGCTGCCGGTAGCCGCGCAGCCGGGTGGCCGGGAGGTCCCGGTGCAGGCGTTGGGCGTACTCCTGCAGGCCGATCTCGTAGTAGTCGCAGCCCGGATAGCTGATCGTGTCCGCGACGGCCACCGGCAGGTACGCGCCGAGCGCGGTTCCGCCCGTCGGGGCCGGGACGGGCTGTGCGGTCTGGCCCGGCACGGGCTGTACGGTCTGGCCCGGCACGGGCAGCGCGTCGATGAACTTGCGCAGTCCGGTGCCGGGCACCAGCCGTCCGTCGGCGTCACGCGCCGGGCGGGGGCTGTACGCGAAGTTCGCCACCGGGCCGAAGGAGCGCGGCACGACGGCCGGGTCCAGGCTGGCGGCCGGGGTGGCCTCGTCGGTGGTCCGCGCGACCTCCTCGGCGGTCCGCGCGGCCGGCACCACGGACGCCGCCCGGCCGTTGACGCGGCCGCCGCCGTCGCGGATGGTGCGCTCGAAGAAGGTGGAGCGGAGTCTGCGGAAGATCGCCATGACTCTCCCCGGGTCGGGGCACGAGGGTCGCCACCCCGGCGTGGCGACCCTGGTGCTCTCTGCTGACGGTCGGTGAGCACTCAACCGCAGCATGCGACTCGGACGGCCAGATAGGAATTACCCAATCGTCCGTATCTGGGATGACCTCGCTCGGCGCGGGGTGGTCAGCCGGGCGACGGGGCGTCCGGATGCTCCGGCTGGCAGACCGGGCACCAGTAGGTGACGCGATCGCCCAGCTCCTGCTTGCGGATCGCGGTACCGCACCGGCGGCAGGGCTGGGCGCGGCGGCCGTACACGTAGCTGGTCTGCCCCCGGTGCAACGAGCCGGTGCTGCTCTGCGTCCAGCGACCCCGGTTGGCCGCGAGGAGTCGCTGCGCGAGGGTCACCATGCCGGCCAGGTCGGGTACCGCACCGACCGGCGTCCACGGGTACACACCGCGGAGGAACAGCACCTCACACTTGTAGAGGTTGCCCACGCCGGCCAGCGCGCGCTGGTCGAGCAGCGCCTCGCCGATGGTCCGCTCCGGGTCGCGCCGAGCCGGCGGACCGCCTCGACCGGGTCCCAGTCCGGGCCGAGCAGGTCGGGGCCGAGGTGACCCACCAGGCGGTCCTCCTCGGCGGTCGGCACCAGCGCCAGTTCGTGCAGGTGGTAGCCGACCGCCACCGCGCCGGGGCTGCGCAGCACCACCCGGATCAGGTGGGCCGGCCGGCCGTTCCACCGTTCGCCCGGCGCGTACGCCCGCCAGGCGCCGTCCATCCGCAGATGTGAGTGCAGGGTCCAGTGCGCCCCGTCCTGGGCGGCGAGGCGCAGCAGCAGGTGCTTGCCCCGGCTGGCCGACTCGCGAACCGTCCAACCGGTGAGGTCCGTGGTCGCCAGTTGCGGCACCCGGAAGTCACTGTCGGTGATCCGTGCGTCGGCCAGCGCGCGGTGCAGCACGCGCGCGGTGTTCCAGACGGTGTCGCCTTCGGGCACCCCACCATCCTCCCTCGTTCGAGCGGGATTCGCATGTGTCGCTATTTGTACACAGGTTCCTCATGATCTCCTGACATGCGAGGGTCAGGGGGTTCTGAGGAGAATGCCTATGTCACGGCCGCAATGTCGTATCCGATCCCTCGCTCTCGTCGCCACCCTCACCCTCGCCGTCACCGCCACCCTCCTGCCCACCACCAACGACCTGCCCGGGACACCCGCCACCGGAACCCCGCTCACCCTCACCGCCGCCGCTCCGGGCGGCGAACGGTGGAACGCCGACCTGTCCGTCGTCGATCGCGACGACGTCAACGTCCGGCGTACCGCCGCCGGGCTGCGGCTGCGCGAGGCCCGGCCCACCGGGCGCAGCCCCCGCAGCCCGCACAGCGCCGTCGCGGAGGGGATGCTGCTGACCGCTCCCCGGACCCTGAGCAGGCCGGCCACCCGGGTCCGCGCCCAGGTCAACGCCGATGTGCCGACGGGCGCCACCGTCGAGGCCCAGGTCCGTGGTTGGCGGGTCAGCGGCTGGACCGAGTGGCGGGCGGCCACCGACGGCGCGGTCTTCGACCGCCCGGTAAGCCGGGTGCAGAGCCGGGTGGTGCTCACCGCACCAGCCGGCGGCGCCACCGCGACGGTACGCGGCGTCCACCTCACCGCCGACGCGACCGCGGCCGTCTCCGCCGCCACGCCGGGCCTCACCTACCGGGTGTACGCCACCCGCATCGGCCTGGTCGGCGAGCTGACCGCCAACGGCCGCACCGTGCAGCCCCGGGACCACTTCGCGGCGCTACCGTCGCGCCGCGGCCTGTCCCCGCTCAACACCGGCGACTACACCGTGCGGGTCTGCACCACCACCGGCTCCCGCTGCGAGTACGCCCCCGTCTGGGACGTCGGGCCGTGGAACACCCGCGACGACTACTGGAACCCGTCGGCGGTGCGGGAGAACTGGAAGGACCTGCCGCAGGGCCGACCCGAGGCGCAGGCCGCCTACCAGGCCGGCTACAACGGCGGGCGGGACCAGTTCGGCCGGACCGTGCTCAACCCGGCCGGCATCGACCTGGCCGACGGCACCTTCTGGGACGGCCTGAAGCTGACCACCAACGCCTGGGTGGACGTCGCCTACCTGTGGACCGGTGACGGGCCACGCGGCGTGGTCGGTGACGGACCGCTGAACATCCGTACCGGCGCCAGCACGTCGTACCCGATCCGTGGCCTTGCCGCCCGGTTCGCCAACGTGCCGATCCAGTGCTACGTCACCGGCCAGTCGGTGGCCGGCCCCTACCGCACCACCACCCGCTGGAACCGGCTGGCCACCGGCCAGTACGTCAGCCACGCGTACATCTCCACCGTGTACGGCGGCCCCGTGCCGGTCTGCTGACCCGGTGCCCGCCCCGTCGGGTGCCGTCAGGGGCGCTCGTCGGGGCGGGCCGGGCGCACCATGTCCTGGTAGCGCGGGTGGCTGGCACCGTAGACGGCGTAGTTGAGTCGGGCGTGCGACAGGCTCAGGTCGCCGTTGGGACCGCCCCGGACGGCGTCGGCGTCGGCGTCGGTCTGACCGTCGTCGGTCCAGAAGCAGACCGGGCAGGTCCCTCCGCCGGTTCGGGATGCACAGCACGGACAGCCCACGGGAACTACGTGTTCACCCACCGGGGCAGCATTCCATAGTCGAATATCAGCGGGAAACCCGCAGGACGTCACCCGGCGCCACCCGGAGGACGTCCACCGCCCGCCCGCCGTTGACCGCGACCGCGATCAGGTCGGCCGAGTCGACGTACACCACCAGGCCACCGGTGGGGGCGTCGCCGAATGTCCGCCCCCGTACGGCCGGCCGGGCCGGTGCCGGACCCGGCGGACCGACCCGCAGCGCCGCAGGAAGCGGGTCGAGCAGGTGTGCCGGTGCCGCCAACTGGACGTTGCCGAAATGGTCCACGGTCGACACCTCGGCGGTGAAACCGTCGTCGTCCGAGGTCAGGGCCGGCCGCGGCAGCCGGACCAGATCGGCCGGATCGACCGGTGGCCCCGCCTCGCCCAGTGGCGCGCCGAGCGCCAGCCGGGCCGCCACCGGCGCGAACACGTCCCGCCCGTGGAACGTTCCGGACACCCGATCGGCCAGCCAGCGCGGCTCGGTCAGCTCCACCGCGGCGGTCACCCCGCCGAGCGCGGCGGCGGCGTCCGGCAGCAGCCCGTTGTCCGGACCGACCAGCAGCCCACCCGGGGTGGCCAGCGCGACACCCCGCCGGGCGGTGCCCACCCCCGGGTCGACCACCGCCACGTGCACGCCCACGGGTAGGTACGGCACGGTCTGCGCCAGCACCGCGGCGCCCCGCCGCACGTCCGCCGGCGGCACCAGGTGGGTCACGTCGATGACCCGGGCCGCCGGCGCGAGCCGGGCGATCACCCCGTGGCAGGCGGCCACGAAACCGTCGGTGAGGCCGTAGTCGGTGGTAAGCGAGATCCAGGGTGTGACGGACATGCCCGCAGGCTAACCCTCGGCGTCGGTGTGTCGTTCCGGGACGGGTTCGCCGTGCAGCGGTATGCCGTCCCCGCCCACCGGTGGGATGGTTGGCGGATATGGGACAGCGCGGTGGCCGACCGGCCACTCCCGCCGCCGGGTGGCGCCGGGGCAGACTGCCCTGGTGACACTTCGGAGCCTGCCCGCCGTCGCGGTCCTGCTGGTAGCCGTCGCCCTCACCGCCGGCTGCGGTGGTGACGACGCCGACCCGTCGAGCGCGGCCCCCACCGTCTCGGTCGTCTCGGCCCCGCCGGCCACCGGTCTTCCGAGTGCGCCGACGCCCTCGACGGCTCCGTCCAGCGCCAGCGGTGTGGCCTCGCCACCGGCCCCGCCGTCCGGCGCCCCGCAGGGGCCCACGCAGCACCGGCCGGCCAGCCCACCGCCGGTGGTGCTGCCGCAGCGCCCGGCCGGGGCGCCCGGTGCCACGCAGATCGTCAACGCGTTCAGGGCCGCCGGCCTGAGGGTGTCGCACCCCAGGGACCGCTCGATCGAGTGTGGACCGGATGGGCTCGGCCTGGGCTGTTCCGAGCTCGTCGCCACCGACGCCGTCACGGTGTACGTGTTTCCCGACGAGACCAGCGCCAGCGACATCGCCGAGACCTGGGGTGGCCAGTCGTACCGACGCGGTGCGGTGGTGCTCAACTACCTCGAGGCGAAGACCCCGGCCGCCGACCGGCCGCGCTACGAGAAGGTCCTCAACGGCCTCGGCTGAGCACCGGTCCGCGGCTTCCACCCCCGGGGCATGTATGTCTTCTGAGCAATATACCTGTGGGTCATATTTATGACACAGGTATATCGCTCAATCGAGTCCGTCCCGCCCGGGCCGACCCTTTGCCGATAGGGAGGTCGGCCTTCGGCCGCCGCGCCGCCGCCGAGGCGGGGCCGCAACCAGGTGCGGCAGGGCCGCGGGGGCGGGCGCGGCCGGCCACGCGAAGAGCAGCGGGCGTTACCGGACAGGACGGGTCAGCCACGCAGGCGCAGACCGCGTGGGGTGGCCCGGAAGCCGGCGGCGGTCAGCGCGTCGCGCAGCGGGGAGGAGTGCACCGCCTCGCCGTCGGCCCGTTCCACCGACATCGCGCCCAGCGCCCCGGAGTGGACGGCATCGGCGAGCGCCTTGCCGGCCGCAGCGAGCGTGTCGGCGTCGTCGGTGAAGGAGAGCAGCGTCCGACCGCCGCGTTCCACGTAGAGGACGAGGTCGCCGCCGACCTGCACCACCAGCGCACCCGCCTTACGGCCGGCCCGGTGCCCGGTCGCCGGGGCCGCCCCGTCGCCGGAGTCGACCACCCTCTCCGGCCAGGGCAGCGCCGCGCCGTACGGATTGGCCGGGTCGGTGGTGGCCAGCACCGTTGCCGGCGTAGCTCGGCCCCGAGGAGTACGACCGCTACCTGGCCCGGATCCGTCGCCGGGACAATGCCGCCGTCTCAAGATCCGCGCAACGTCGGGGAAACTGCTGCCTCGCGA
>NZ_JAEVHM010000213.1 GCF_016802865.1 Micromonospora parastrephiae
GCCGTGTCCGCCCATCGGGCCGCCGGGGCCCATCGGGCCGGTCCGGCCGGGCCTCGCGGCGCGTCGTACCCGCCACGGGGGGCGTCGTACCCACCGGCGAAGGCACCCGTCGGCTCGTCGTAGCGGCCGTACCGGTCGGGGGGGGCCGGGCTGCGCCGGCATCGGCCGTGGTGGCATCGGCTGCGGCACCATGCCCCGGTCGTCGCGCATCGGCGGACCCATCCGGTCCGGTGGACCCATCCGGGGGTCACCGCCGCGCCCGGCGCTGCTGCGCTCCTCCAGCTCGGCCAGTTGCCGCTCGACGCGGTCCAGGTGCAGGTCGACCTGCCACTCGTCGTAGCCGTTGAACCGGACCCGGAAGACGACGTCGTGGACCTCCTGGGAGGCCACCGGCGCGCCGACCTGCCGGCCGTCGAGCGTCGCCTCGACCCGGTCGAGGAAGGCATCCACCTCGTCGACCTTGTATCCCCGGCGGAGCGCCTTGCGCCGGAAACGCTGACCCTGACTCGCCACTATGTCTCCTGGTCTCGTTCGCCACGCCCGGTCACGCCGGTGCCTCTCCGGCGCGGTCGGTGTTGGTGTCGGTGTCCTCGGCGGCGGCGAGTTGGCCACACGCGCCGTCGATCTCACGGCCCCGGGTGTCCCGTACGGTGGTGGACACCCCGGCGTCGCGCAGCCGCCGGACGAACTCCCGCTCCACCGGCTTCGGGCTCGCGTCCCAGCGGCTGCCCGGCGTCGGATTGAGCGGAATGAGGTTCACGTGCGCCAACTTGCCGGCCAGCAGCCGCCCGAGCAGATCGGCTCGCCACGGCTGGTCGTTCACGTCCTTGATCATCGCGTACTCGATCGACACGCGACGGCCCGTCCGGGCGGCGTAGTCCCACGCTGCGTCCAGCACCTCGGCTACCTTCCAGCGCTGGTTTACCGGCACGAGTTCGTCGCGCAGATCATCATCGGGGGCGTGCAACGACAGCGCAAGGGTCACAGAGAGGTCTTCGCTGGCCAGTCGGCGGATGGCCGGAACCAGGCCCACCGTGGAAACGGTGATGTGCCGCTGGGACAGGCCGAGGCCCTCCGGAGCGGGGCTGACCAGCCGGCGGATCGCCGCGATCACCCGGTTGTAGTTGGCCAACGGCTCGCCCATGCCCATGAAGACGACGTGCGACAGTCGCGGCGGTGAGCCGGCGACCGCTCCGGACGCCGCCACCCCGGCCAGGTAGACCGCCTGGTCGACGATCTCGGCCGTCGACAGGTTGCGGGTCAGCCCGGCCTGGCCGGTCGCGCAGAACGGGCAGGCCATGCCGCAGCCCGCCTGGCTGGAGATGCAGACGGTCACCCGGTCCGGGTAGCCCATCAGCACGCTCTCCACCAACGCCCCGTCGTGCAGCTTCCAGAGCGCCTTGCGGGTGGCGCCGTCGTCGCAGGCCAACTCCCGTACCGGCGTGAGCAGCGTGGGTAGCAGTTGGTCGGCCAGCCGCTCCCGGGTCGCCGCGGGCAGGTCGGTCATCGCCTGCGGGTCGCGGACCAGCCGCCCGAAGTAGTGGTTGGAAACCTGCTTGGCGCGGAACGCCGGCTCACCCAACCCGGCGACCAACGCCTGGCGGCCGGCCAGGTCCAGGTCAGCGAGGTGCTGAGGGGGCATGGAGGCCCGGCGCGCGGTGGGGGCGGCCGAGATGGCGGGGATCAGGGGCAGGCTCGTCATGGCTGGTCCAGTGTGTCACGCCTGCGGCGGCACACACCCGTCCGGAGGTGCCGAACCGGTCCCGACCGTCGGATCGGGAGGACCGGTGCGCGGTGATCCATGCCTCACCCCACCACCGGCACGAAGATCGCCAGCAGCAGGTACGCGGCCGGCACCGCGAACAGGATCGAGTCCAGTCGGTCCATCAGACCGCCGTGGCCGGGCAGCAGGTTGCTCATGTCCTTGACCCCGAGATCCCGCTTGATCATCGACTCGGCGAGATCACCG
Organism: Micromonospora parastrephiae; assembly: GCF_016802865.1. Taxonomy (GTDB): domain Bacteria; phylum Actinomycetota; class Actinomycetes; order Mycobacteriales; family Micromonosporaceae; genus Micromonospora; species Micromonospora parastrephiae. The sequence continues at coordinate 1,970 of NZ_JAEVHM010000213.1, forward strand.
AGGACCGCCGCGCAGGAGACGGCCACCCCGAACAGCGCACCCCACCAGGGCGCCACGTCCAACATCAGCCACAGCAGCAGAGCGCTGCCCAGCGCCGCGGCGGTGACCGAACCTGCGAAGCCCTCCCAGGACTTCTTCGGACTGATGGACGGGGCCATGGGGTGCCGGCCGAAGGAGACACCGGCGGCGTAGCCACCCGTGTCGGAGAGGACCACCGCGATCAGCGTGGCCAGGATGCGCAGCGGGCCGTCGTCGGGGGCCGCCGCCAGCAGCGCCGCGAAGCCTCCCAGGAACGGCACGTAGACCGCGATCAGGGTGGCCGCGGTGAGATCCCGCTGGAAGCCCGCCGGGCCGTCGCCCAACCGCCAGATCATGGTGCCCAGCACGGTGACCAGCAGCCCCAGGCTGAGCGCGTCCGGGCCGGCGAACCAGGCCAACCCGACCGTCAACACGCCGCCGGCGACCAGCGGCACCAGCGGCGGATGCGCGCCGCTGCGGCGGACCGCACGGGCCATCTCCCAGATGCCGATGGCCATGGCGCCGGCGATCACCGGCAGGAACGCCAACGGGTAGAAGACCAGCGGCACCACGATCAGCGCACCGAGGCCGAGCCCCACCCCGATCGCCGCGGGCAGGTTACGGCCGGCCCGCCCGGTGCCGAGTTGCTGGGTGGGCGGCCGGTCGACGCTGGCCCGGCGTCGACCCTTCGGCCGCCGACCGGCCGGAGGCTCCGGCTCGGCCACCGGGTCCAGGTCCGGCCCGAGTTCGGCCCCGATGGGGGCGATCTGCGCGGTCGGGTATTCGGCGTCGTCGTCGAAGCGGACCGGCCCGCCGAAGGGCTCAGGGCCGTCGTACCGGCCGGGCTCGTCGTACCCGCCGGGCTCGTCGTACCGCTGCGGGCCGTCGCGACGGGTCGAGGTGCCGTCGCGGCCGGCGGGCGGACGGTCACCGTACCGACCGGCATGACCCCGGTCGTCGTACCGGCCCGGTTGGTTCCGCTCGTCCTCGTAACGGCCCCGGTCGTCGAAGCGGTCGCGGCGGTCGCGGTCGTCGAAGCGGTCCCGGTCGTCCGGGCGGACCGCCCGGCCGCGCTCGTCGTACGGATCCGTCGGCATCGGTTCGGCGTACGGGCGGGTGCGCGGCTCGGCGTACAGCTCAGGGCCGGGCGGACGGCGGCTCCACTGGCCCGCCTCGATCTCGGGCTCGGGCCAGGGCAGGGCCGCCGGACGCTCCGGCCGGTCCCAGCCGCGCGGCTCTCCCACGTAGGGGTCGGGGTGGGACATCACGCACCGCGACGTGGCGCGAGAACGACCACATGACGCAAGACCACAACCATCCCCTACACGCGCTTATGTTCCGCCGATTGACCGCCCCGACGGTCGGTCGATTCCCGGTGTTCACCGCCCGGTGTCGGGAATCCTGCCGAGCCTACTGCACCCGCCGCACCAGCACGGGAGACGAGGCACGGCGACGGGCTTCACCCTCGTCGTCCGCACACCGGGGGCGGATGTCCGCACACCGGGCGCGGCACCGCACGGGAGATCCGCAGCCGTCGATCCGACTCGTTTCCTGCACGATCAGGTACTGAGCCGGGCAGGCCGGGCATGGTCCGCTGGTGGTGCGCCGGCCCCAGCCGGCGCATTCGACGGGGGAAGGGCACACACATGCACAAGATCAGTCTGGCGGTGCTGGCGACGGCCGCCCTGGTTCTGGGGATCGGAGCACCCGCCACCGCGGCCACGGCACGGACCACGATCACCATCGACCGCCACGCCAGCGCGTTGTTCCCGTTTGAGCCGCCCTACGGCGACCCCGGGGTGACGTACCCGGCGACCCAGGTCACGGCCACCGCCCGGCACTGCCCGGCCGGCGTCGTCCTCATGTCGGCGTCGCTGGTGCAGGATGGCCTGCCCACCCTCTGGGCGACCTCGGGACACGGCGCCGGCGAGATCGTCTGCGACGGCGGCACAGTCGACCTCGGGATGGCCTTCGCCCGGATCGCTCCGGCGGTGCACCCGGGTCGGGCCACCGCCCACTTCTCGCTGCGCGACCCGTACACCGGTGAGCAGTTCGGCGAGACCACCAGGACCGTCTGGATCCCCTGCTGAGGTACGACGCGAGGCCCGCCCCCGGCGTCGGTGACGGGCCTCGCGGCGGCAGCTCACCCGCGCAGCGGGTGGGTGATCACACCTCGAGCAGCTCGGTTTCCTTGTGCTTGACCAGGTCGTCGACGCTCGCCACGTAGCGCTGGGTCAGGTCGTCGAGTTCCTTCTCGGCACGGCGACCCTCGTCCTCGCCGGCCTCGCCGTCCTTGACGATGCGGTCCAGCTCTTCCTTGCCCCGGCGGCGGACGTTGCGGATGGCCACCTTGGCCTCCTCGCCCTTGTGCCGAGCCACCTTGATCATGTCGCGGCGACGTTCCTCGGTCATCTGCGGGAGCAGGATGCGCAGCTGGTTGCCCTCGTTGTTCGGGTTCACCCCGAGGTCCGAGTCGCGGATCGCCTTCTCCATCGCGTTGATCTGCGAGTTGTCGTACGGCTTGATGATGGCCATCCGCGGCTCGGGGATCGCGACGGACGCCATCTGGGTCAGCGGCGTGGGCGTGCCGTAGTAGTCAATAATGATCTTGGAAAACATGGCGGGGTTGGCGCGGCCGGTGCGGATGGCGCCGAACTCCTCCTTGGCGTGCTCAACCGCACGCTCCATCTTCTCCTCGGCCTCGAGGAGGGTGTCGTCGATCACCGGTCTCCTCGCCTCCTTCTGTGCTCGTCGTGGGCTCTGCTGAAAGTCGTCAGGGCTCAGGCGGTGATCAGGGTGCCGATCTTGTCGCCACCCACCGCGCGGATGATGGTGTCGTCACCCTGCGCGCCGAAGACCAGCATCGGCAGGCCGTTCTCCATGCACAGGCTGAACGCCGCCGCGTCGGCCACCCGCAGGTTGCGGCGCAGCGCCTCGGAGAAGGTGATCGAGTCGAGCTTGCTGGCGGTGGGGTCGATCCGCGGGTCGGCGGTGTAGACGCCGTCCACGCCGTTCTTGCTCATCAGCACCACGTCGGCCCGGATCTCCAGCGCCCGCTGGGCGGCCACCGTGTCGGTGGAGAAGTACGGCATGCCCGCGCCGGCGCCGAAGATCACCACACGGCCCTTCTCCAGGTGCCGGATCGCCCGCAGCGGAATGTACGGCTCGGCGACCTGGGCCATGGTGATGGCGCTCTGCACCCGGGTCTCGATGCCTTCCTTCTCCAGGAAGTCCTGCAACGCGAGGCAGTTCATCACGGTGCCGAGCATGCCCATGTAGTCGGCGCGGGCCCGGTCCATCCCACGCTTCTGCAGTTCCGCGCCGCGGAAGAAGTTGCCGCCACCGACGACCACGGAGACCTGCACGCCACGACGGACCACGGTGGCGATCTGCCGGGCGATGGCCTGGACGACGTCCGGGTCGACGCCGATCGCGCCGCCACCGAACACCTCACCGGAGAGCTTCAGCGCCGCAGACCGCCACCCCCGGCCCCTCGGAGAGATCCCGTCATGAGTGATCAGCAGCAGCTGCGCAACTTCGTCAACGGCTCCTACGTCGAACCGGCCGACGGCGGGTACGCCGACCTGATCGACCCCTGCACCGGCGAGGTGTTCGCCCAGGCCCCGGTCTCCGGCGCAGCCGACGTGGACGCGGCGATGACGGCCGCCGCCACCGCGTTCGACAGTTGGCGCGACGTCACACCCGCCGAGCGGCAGAGGGCGCTGCTCAAACTCGCCGACGCCGTGGAGGCGCGGGCGGCCGAGCTGGTCGACGCCGAGGTCCGCAACACCGGCAAGCCCCGCCAGCTCACCGCGGAGGAGGAGCTTCCGCCGGCGGTGGACCATTTCCGCTTCTTCGCCGGGGCCGCCCGGCTGCTGGAGGGGCGGTCCGCCGGGGAGTACCTGGCCGGGCACACCTCGTACGTCCGGCGCGAGCCGGTCGGCGTCTGCGCCCAGGTCACCCCGTGGAACTATCCGCTGATGATGGCGGTCTGGAAGATCGCCCCGGCGCTCGCGGCCGGCAACACGGTGGTGCTCAAGCCGTCGGACACCACGCCGGTGTCGACGCTGCTGCTCGCCGAGATCGCCGCCGAGTTCTTCCCGCCGGGTGTGTTCAACGTGGTCTGCGGCGACCGGGAGACCGGTCGTACCCTCGTGTCGCACCCCACCCCGCAGCTGGTGTCGATCACCGGCTCGACCCGCGCGGGCATGGAGGTGGCCGCCGCGGCGGCCCCCGACCTGAAGCGGACCCACCTGGAGTTGGGCGGCAAGGCCCCGGTGGTGCTCTTCGACGACGCGGACGTGGCGGCGGCGGCCGAGGCCATCGCGGTGGGCGGCTACTTCAACGCGGGGCAGGACTGCACGGCGGCGACGCGGGTGTTGGCCGGCCCGGGCATCCACGACGACTTCGTGGCGGCGCTCGCCGAGCAGGCCCGCGGCACGAAGACCGGCGGGCCGGACGACGCCGACGTGCTCTACGGCCCGTTGAACAACGCCAACCAGCTGGCCCGGGTCAGCGGCTTCGTCGACCGGCTGCCGGACCACGCGGCCATCCAGACCGGCGGGTCCCGGCAGGGCGAGCGTGGCTACTTCTACGCGCCGACGGTGGTCTCCGGGCTGCGCCAGGCCGACGAGATCATCCAGGACGAGGTTTTCGGGCCGGTCATCACCGTGCAGCGGTTCTCCGACGAGGACGAGGCGGTGCGCTGGGCCAACGGCGTCGACTACGGCCTGTCCGCGTCGGTCTGGACGAGGGACCACGGCCGGGCGATGCGGATGACCCGCCGACTGGACTTCGGCTGCGTCTGGGTGAACACGCACATTCCGTTCGTCTCGGAGATGCCGCACGGCGGCTTCAAGCACTCCGGCCACGGCAAGGACCTCTCGGTGTACAGCCTGGAGGACTACACCCGGATCAAGCACGTCATGCACAACATCGAGGGCTGAACCGTGAGCGCGAGGAGTGAGCCGGGTTTGCGAGCCCCGCAGCGCGAGCAGAGAGCGGTGGGGTGACCGCCTCTGATGAGTTGCACAAGAGGCGCGGCGGTGCCGTCGCCCGGGGCGTCGGCAGCGTGATCCCGTCCTACGTGGACCGCGCGTCGGGCGGAACGATCACCGACGTCGACGGACGGGAGTGGATCGACTTCGCCGCCGGCATCGCGGTGACCAGCGTCGGCAACTCCGCCCCGAAGGTCGTCGAGGCGGTCCGGGCGCAGGCCGAGCGATTCACCCACACCTGCTTCATGGTCGCGCCGTACGAGTCGTACGTGGCGGTGTGCGAGCAGCTCAACGCGCTGACGCCGGGCGGGTTCGAGAAGCGCTCGGCGCTGTTCAACTCCGGGGCGGAGGCGGTCGAGAACGCCGTCAAGATCGCCCGACACGCCACCGGACGGCCAGCGGTGGTGGTCTTCGATCACGCCTACCACGGCCGGACCAACCTGACCATGGCGTTGACCGCGAAGAACATGCCGTACAAGCACCGGTTCGGGCCGTTCGCCGGGGAGATCTACCGGGTGCCGATGTCGTACCCGCTGCGCGACGGCGGGCTCTCCGGGGCGGAGGCGGCCGCCCGGGCGGTCGGGATGATCGAAAAGCAGGTGGGAGCGGAGAACGTCGCCGCGCTGCTCATCGAGCCGATCCAGGGTGAGGGCGGTTTCGTGGTGCCGGCACCGGGTTTCCTGCCGGCGCTGCGGGCCTGGGCGACGGCTGCCGGGGTGGTCTTCGTCGCCGACGAGATCCAGACCGGCTTCTGCCGGACCGGCGACTGGTTCGCCTGCCAGCACGAGGGCGTCGAACCGGACCTGGTCACCCTCGCCAAGGGCATCGCCGGTGGGCTGCCGCTGGCGGCGGTGACCGGTCGGGCCGAGCTGATGGACGCGGTGCACGTCGGCGGTCTCGGCGGCACGTACGGCGGCAACCCGATCGCCTGCGCCGCCGCGCTGGCCACCATCGAGACCATGCACGAGCTGGACCTGGCCGGTGCGGCCCGCCGGATCGAGTCCGTGCTGGCCCCCCGGCTACGGGCCGTCGCCGAGCGGGACCCGCGGATCGCCGAGGTCCGCGGACGCGGCGGGATGCTCGCCCTGGAGCTGGTGCAGCCCGGCACCCTCGTCCCCGACCCGCTCGCCACGGCGGCCGTCTCAGCCGCCTGTCACGCCGCCGGCCTGCTCACCCTGACCTGCGGCACGTACGGCAACGTGCTGCGCTTCCTGCCCCCGCTGGTGATCTCCGACGCGCAGCTCACCCGGGGCGCCGACATCCTCGACGGCGCCCTCGGGTGACCTGACGCCTAGCGGAGCACCTCGACCGTGTTGCGGCGGACGAGGTTCTTGCCGGGCTCGCGGATCTGCTCCATCGCGGCGGAGTTGAGCAGCACACAACTGCCCGACGGGCCGGTCACCGTCACCGTGGTCACCCGGTTGTTGTCCAGGTTGGTCACCCGCAACCGTGTACCCACCGGGAACTGCCCGCTGGTCGCCGCCGGCGCGGCTGCCTCCTCGAAGAAGGTGATCGCCCCCGAGCACGCCGAGCGCGGCGCCGGGCCGGGCGCGCCGGGAGAGGAGGCGCCGGGGCGTACCGTGCCGGCCGGCCGGCCGGCAC
>NZ_JAEVHM010000214.1 GCF_016802865.1 Micromonospora parastrephiae
GTGGGGGGTGGGGGGTTAGCGGTGGGATTGGCGGGAGCGGAGGTAGTCGCTGACCACGTACTCGCCCAGGTCATCCGTGTCCGGGGTGAACATGCGGCCTCGGCTGCGGCGGGCCACCGCGTCGACGAAACGGCGCAGGCCCGGGTCGTCGCCGAGCATGAACAGGTTGAGCGTGGCGCCGTAGCGGCTGAGCCGGTCCACCTCGCGGACCGTCGCCTCGATGGTCTCCGGCAGCGGCGGCCAGTGGAACAGCGCCTCCCCGTCGTCCGGGTCCAGGTGCGCGGTCGGCTCGCCGTCGGTGACCACCAGCACCACCGGCTCGGCGTCCGGGTGCCGGCGCAGGTGCCGCCCGGCCAGTCGCAGCGCGTGCTGGAGGTTCGTGCCCTGCTCCATGTCCGGCTCCACCGCCGCCAACTCCTGCTGGGTGAGCGTCATCGCCTCCCGGCCGAACCCGACGATCTGTAACGCGTCCTGCGGGAAACGGGTCTCCATCAGGTGCGCCAGCGCCAGGGCCGTCTGCTTCATCGGCCCCCAACGACCCTGCGAGATCATCGAGTACGACAGGTCGACGCAGAGCACCACCGCCGCGGAGGCGCGTTTCTCGGTCTCCACCACCTCGAAGTCGTCCACCGCGAGTTGCAGCGGAACCGTCGGACCGGCCCGGCGGACCGCCCGGGTCAACGTGCGGACCACGTCCAGCGGCTGCTCGTCGCCGTACTCCCAGGGGCGTGACGCACCGCTGACCTCGCCCGCCGCACCCGCCGAACGCAGGTCGTGCTGGCCGCGGGGTCCGGCGGTCAGGTCGGCGAAGACCCGCCGCAGCGCGGTCCCGCCGAGCCGGCGCAGCGCCTTCGGGCTCAGCGTCAGCCCGTCCGCGTCCCGGCTCACCCAGCCCTGCCGGCGCAGCTCCCGCTCCAGCTCGCGCAGTCGCCGGACGTCGTCGGCGGCGTCCCGGCCCAGCGTGCGAGCCACCGCGTCGACGTCCACGTCGTCGAGGGTCGCGCCGGGGTGTTCCTGGTCGAGCTGGTCCAGCAGGTCGTCCAACTCGCCGATCTCACCCAACGCGCCGGCCGCGTCGGCGTAGTCCAGCGGCTCCTCGCCGCGGACCCGCTCGCCGCGCCCCCACCGCAGGTCGGGCCGCAACGACCGCAGGTTCGCGTCGAGCGCCGACAGCTCCCCGGCGAGACGGTCGCCGAGCGACTGCTGCATCAGGCCGGCCAGCTCGGCGCGCTGCCGTTCGGAGAGCGAGTTCATCAGCCGTTCGCCGGCCGCCGACCGGCGGGCCAGCACGTCGATCAACTCGTCGACGGTCTCCGGCTTCTCCGGGAAGAAGTCGCCGTGCCGGCGCATGAACTCGGCGAACGCGTCGGTGGTGTCCTCCGCGCGGGCGTGCCGGGCCAGCAGGTCGTTCAGGTCGCCCATCATCTCGGCGAGCCGCTGCTGGGCGGCCGGGTCGGCGGAGGCACGCACCGCGTCGCGCAGCCCGGCGAAGCGCTGACCGAGCACGTCGTCGCGGAGCTGGTCGAGGATCTGCTGGTACGACCGGCGGGCGTCGTCACTGGCCCACTGGTAGCCGGACAGCTCCTCCACCGCCCGCGCGGTGGAGCGGGGCAGGTTGTCCAGCACCGACTCGGCGAACCGAGCGGCGTCGTCGTCGCGGCCCCGCAACTCGTCCCGCTCGGCGGCGAGGGCCTGGTCGAGCAGTGCCCGGGCTCGGGTCACCGCGCCGTCCAGATCGCCCCGGCGCAGCGCCTCGCGGCGCAGCCGCCGAGCCCGGGCGGCCAGGTCGTCCAGACCACCTCGCCCCTGCGGGCCACGGCGCAGCAGGTCACGCAGCGCCTCCCGCAGGCTGCCGCCGGCCAGCACCTCGGCGCCGACCGCGTCCACCGCCTCGCGCACGTCGTACGGGGGTGCGAGCGGGTCGGGACCGCCGTTCCACTGCCCGTACCGGAACCGGTTGCCGGCCATGGTCAGCCTCGGCCGCCGTAGACGGTGCGCCCGGAGTCGGTGACGTCCTTGCCGAGTCGACGGGTCAGGTGCAGCCCTTCCAGCACGAACTCGACGGCGGCGGCAGCCTCCTCCGGGGTGGGCGCGTCGCCCAGGCCGAGCCGGTCCAGGACCTTCGCCAGCCCGGGTACGGTGCCGACCTGGCCCAGCAGCTCGGCGGCGCTGACCAGCTCGCCGGTCTCGATCGCCGTGCCGTCGTCGACCAGGGCGGTGAAGCCGGACAGGTCCAGCCCGGCCAGGTGCGCCCGGAACGTCTCGGCGGTCGCGGTCCGCAGCAGGTGAGCGAGGATCTCGATCTCCCGCCCCTCCTCGCCGCTCTCGAACTCCACCTTGCCGCGCAGGGTGCTGGTCACCGACACCGCGTCGCCGACGCGGGCCACCGCGCCCTCGGGGCGTCCCTCCGCAGCGCCGGCGGCGGCGAGCAGGCCGGAGCGGCGCAGCGCGGCACCGGCGACCGTCTCGGCGGCGGCGATGGCGAACCGGGCGGAGACGCCGGAACGCGGGTCCACCGACGGCGACTCCCGAACCGCGCGGGCGAAGCGGGCCAGAACCTCCAGCACGTGCTCCGGCACGTCGGCGACCAGGTCGGCTTCCTGGCGGATCAGCGCCAGCTCCAACTCCAGGTCGACCGGGTAGTGGGTGCGGATCTCCGCGCCGAACCGGTCCTTCAACGGAGTGATGATCCGGCCCCGGTTGGTGTAGTCCTCCGGGTTGGCGCTGGCCACCAGGAGCAGGTCCAGGGGCAGCCGCAGCTGGTAGCCGCGAACCTGGATGTCCCGCTCCTCCAGCACGTTGAGCAGCGCCACCTGGATGCGCTCGGCCAGGTCGGGCAGCTCGTTGACGGCGAAGATGCCCCGGTTGGTGCGGGGCACCAACCCGAAGTGGATGGTCTCCGGGTCACCGAGGGTGCGGCCCTGGGCGATCCGGATCGGGTCGACGTCACCGATCAGGTCGCCGACGCTGGTGTCCGGGGTGGCCAACTTCTCGCCGTAGCGCATCGAGCGGTGCAGCCAGCCGATCGGCAGGTCATCGCCGGCCTCCGCGACCTGGGCGCGGGACGCCGGGGTGAGCGGGTGCATCGGGTGCTCGTTGAGCACCGAGCCGGGAATGACCGGAGTCCACTCGTCGAGCAGCGCGCCGAGCGAGCGGATCAGCCGGGTCTTGCCCTGGCCGCGCTCGCCGAGCAGCACCATGTCGTGCCCGGCGAGCAGGGCCCGCTCGACCTCGGGCAGCACGCTGTCGTCGTAGCCGACGATGCCGGGGAAACGGGCCTCGCCGGAGCGCATCCGGGCGAGGAGGTTGTCGCGGAGTTCCTGCTTGACGGTGCGGTACTGGTGACCGGCCGCCCGTAGCGCGCCGAGCGTGCCGGGCAGGTCGGCCGGTGGAACCGGGATTACCGGGGTAGGCGCAGTCACCCGACCCACGCTAGCTCACATTCGCGGGGGCGCCCGGGCATCAGCGAGCACCCCCGCACCACCCTCATCCCCGACGGCAGCGCCGGCAGGCTCCACGGCGGCGCAGGTGGTACGCGTAGGTGGCCGCGCCGAGCGCCACACCCCACAGCGGCCAGAGCCGCGCCGGGGCCCGGCCAGGTCGATCTCCTGCCAGAATTCGGGTTGGCTGAGCAGCCCGAGGCTGGCCGCGGTCACCGCGAGGGCGACCAGGGTGGCCGGGACCACGGCCAGCTTCACCGGCACCCGGCGGCCGGCCAACCCGAGCATCCAGCGCGGGAACCGCTCGCCCCAGCGCTGTACCAGGCCGAGGGTGAGGATCGCACCGACGGTGGCGAACGCGCCCAGCCCGAACCCGGCCCAGACCAGCCCGGTGTCCTGCATCTCGGTCAGGAACTCCCGGGAAATGCCCAGCGGGATGCCGGCCGCCCAGGCGAACCGGGTCAGCGCGTACGTCAACGGGATGGCCGCGGCGATGCCGACGGCCCACCGGCCCCAGCGCGCGGCGGCGGCCTGGGTGCTCCACCCCCGGGCAGTGTCGCCGCGACCGCAGCCCACGCAGGCCCCGGCGGTGCGCCGCTGCCAGGCGAGCACCGCGCCGGCCAGCAGCAGCCCGCCGGCCAGCGCGGCGAACCGGGCGAAGAGCGCCCAGTTGAAGATGTCGGAGTAGTCCACCGGCGGCCACCCGAAGGGCGCTCCGAGGATCAGGATCGGGGCGTAGCCGAGGATGATCAGCACCCGGACGTCCGGAACGACCACCGCGAGGACGAACGCGACCGCCCAGCCGTAGCCGGCGAGCAGCGCCCGCAGCGGGCCGGGTGAACGCGCCGCCGGGCGGCTCATGGCCAGCGCGGTCACCGCGGCGGTCAGCAGTACGCCGGCGAAGAGCGGGCTGGCCAGGTCCACCGGCACCAGGCGCAGCAGGTTGACCTCGCCGCCGTTCCTGTCGTTCGCGCCGAACGGGTAGCCGGCACCGGTGAGCGTGGCGACCAGGGCGAGCACGCCCCAGAGGCCGAGCCAACCGGCGGCCAGCGGGGCCAGCCGGTCGGGCCAGCGGGAGGCGGTACGGGGTCGGAAGGAAGTGATCGTCGTCATGGTTCCAGCCTCGGCGGGCGGCCGGCGCGAATCCTCCCGCCCGGTGGCGAACCCGCTCCCCCGCTGAGGGGATCAGCCGGTGGGGACCACGAAGCCGGACTCGTAGGCGGCGATCACCGCCTGGGTGCGGTCGCGCACCCCCAGCTTGGCCAGCACGTTGCCGACGTGCGTCTTCACCGTCTCCACGCCGACCACGAGGTGGGCGGCGATCTCCGGGTTGGACCGGCCGGTGGTCATCAGCCGCAGCACCTCGGCCTCCCGGTCGGTGAGCCGGGCAGCGCTCAGCCGGTCGCCCCCGGCCGGCCCGTACGCCCCGACCAGTTGGCGGATCGCGGCCGGGAAGAGCAGTGACTCTCCCGCCGCGACCACCCGGACCGCCTCCACCACCTCGGCGGGCCGGGCCCGTTTGAGCAGGAAACCGGAGGCCCCGGCGCGCAGCGCCTCGTAGACGTACTCGTCGTTGGCGAACGTGGTCACCACCAGCACCCGGGGCGGGTCGGCGGAGGTGGCCAGCAGGTGCCGGGTGGCCTGGATGCCGTCGATGCCGGGCATCCGCACGTCCATCAGCACCACGTCGGGCCGGTGCCGGGCGACCAGGGGCGGCACCTCGGCCCCGTCGGTGGCCTCGGCGAGCACGTGCAGGTCGGGTTGGGCGTCGATGATGGCCCGCAGCCCGATCCGGATCAACTCGTCGTCATCGACGATGAGCACGCCGGTGGTCATCGTGTCTCCTCGTAGGGCAGGCGGGCCCGGATCAGCCACCGGTCGCCGTCCGGGCCCACGGTGAGTCGACCGCCGAGCAGCAGTACCCGTTCCCGCATGCCGTCCAGGCCCCGACCGGACCGCCCCGTGTCGGCCCGGTCGGGGCGGCTCATCGCGTTGACCAGCTCCAGTTCGAGCGCGTCGGGCCGCAGGTCCAGCCGCAACGTCACCGGCCCGTGGCCGTACCGGGCGGCGTTGGTCAGTCCTTCCTGGACGATCCGGTAGCCCTCCCGGGAGACCACCGCGGGCAGCCGCGCCGGGTCGCCGACGCGATGCGCGTGCACGGTCAGCCCGGCCGCGCGGGTGTCGGTGACCAACCGGTCCAGGTCGGCGAGGGTACGCTGCGGCGCCACCGCCAAAGGACCGCCGCCGGTCTCCCGGAGCAGTCCGAGCACGTGGTCCAGCTCGTCCATGGCGGTCCGCCCGGCCTCCTCGATGGCGGTGAGCGCCCGCCGGACGAACTCCGGGTCGGTGTCGAGGACCTGCCGGGCGGCCCCGGCCTGAAGGGTGGCCACGGTCAGCGCGTGGCCGACCGAGTCGTGCAGCTCCCGGGCCAGCCGGTTGCGTTCCGCGAGTCGGGTGGCGCGCGCCTCCAGGGCGGCGATCCGCTCCGCCTGCGCAGGGCCGAGCAGCACCGGCGCCATCGAACCGGCGAGCGCGCCGAGCCCCGCGACGGCGTAGCCGAGGCCGACCAGCAGGGCCACCCCGGTCAGGGTCAGCAAGCCGCTGTCCCGACCGTCGAGCGGCCCGAACCGTTCCCGGCTGGTCAACTCGGCGCCGACGCCGAACTGCTGGGCGATGAACGCCAACGCCATCGGCAGGGCACCGAACAGCGCGACCATCACCAGGGCGCCCACAGTGAGGTGCGTGGCGATCCAGAGCGCGCTGCGCAGCCGGGTCTCCCGGTCGCCGTGGTGCCCGGGTGCGGGTTCGGGCAGGTCGACGCCGAGCAACGCCCGCACGGCGGCGATCTCCAGTGCCCGGCTGCCGTCCAGCAGCAACGGCACCACGGCGATCAGCGCGGCGATCACCAGCAGGGCGTACACCAGTGGGCGGGGGATGGCCGAGTCGGCGAGCAGTTGGGCGAAGGTCACCGCGAGGACCCCGTACGGCAGCGCCAGCACCCCACCCAGCAGCAGGAACACGCCGCGCCGCCAGGTGGTGCCGGCGACCAGCGGGGCCAGCGCCGCTCGGAGGGTCATCAGGTCATTCTGCTGCCGTGGCCCGGGGTGCGACTCCCCCGCGCCGGGGAGATCTCAGCGGTGGTCGGCGACGTACTCCTGGGGGTCCTTGTCGCGGAACGGCAGGTTGCGGCCGTTCTTGTGCTCGCCGTAGAAGGTCAGCCAGCGGTGGCCCAGCTCGGCACGCAGTTCGGTGCTGGCGTGCCGGCGGAAGTCGGGCAGCGCCTCGTCCTCCTCCTCGGCCAGGTGTTCGCTGTTCTCCCGGCGGGCCGTGCCGACCGCCTCCCACCAGGGCTTCGAGCCGACCGGGTGCAGCTTCGACTCGGCGATGGCGTCGCGGATCTTGTTGTGGTCGCCGATCGCGTCGGCGGTCTCGTCCTCACCGTCGTCGCCGTGCTTGACCAGGTGCGGGTAGAGGATCGCCTCCTCGGCCTCGGCGTGGATGTCCAGGTGCAGGGCGAGGGCGTCCCAGATGGCGAGCAGTTCCTGCTCGTCACGGGCGTCGTCGAGGCGGGCGAAGCCGCGCCGGAAGGAGGCGTGGTCGTCCAGGATCAGTGCGGTGATGTCGTCCACTGTGCTCACTTTCCCGTTGGGCGGGCGAACCGGGCGCGCAGCATGGCGGGCATCGCGGCGAGGCCGGTGACCGGTCGGAAGCGTTTGGCGGCTTCGGCCAGCGCCGCGTACTCGTCGTCGGCGAGGTCGATGTCCGCGGCGGCGGCGTTGTGTTCCATCTGCTCCACCCCGGACGCGCCGGGGATGGCCAGCACGTTCGGGTGACGCAGCAGATAGGCGAGCGCGATGAACCGCATGGCGTCGAAACTACCCCGATGTCCGGGTTCGCACGCCCGATCCCCGCCAGCACGGGCCGGAGCTAGGCTCATGATCGTGACCTACCTCGCTGCGGATGACCGCTACGACACCATGACCTACCGGCGCAGCGGACGCAGTGGCCTGCGGCTGCCCGCCGTCTCCCTCGGGCTGTGGCACAACTTCGGCCCGGACCGCCCGTTCGACCGGCAGCGCGACATCGTCCGGCGCGCCTTCGACCTGGGTGTCACCCACTTCGACCTGGCCAACAACTACGGCCCGCCGCCCGGCGCGGCGGAGGAGAACTTCGGCCGGCTGCTCGCCACCGACCTGAAGCCGTACCGGGACGAGCTGGTCATCTCCAGCAAGGCCGGCTACCTGATGTGGCCCGGCCCGTACGGCGAGTGGGGTTCGCGCAAGAACCTGATCTCCTCGCTGGACCAGTCGCTGGGCCGGATGGGGCTCGACTACGTCGACATCTTCTACTCGCACCGGTTCGACCCGGACACCCCGCTCGAGGAGACGATGGGCGCGCTGGACGCCATCGCCCGCTCCGGCAAGGCGCTCTACGTGGGCATCTCGAACTACAACTCGGAGCAGACCGCGCGGGCCGCCGCGATCCTGCGTGAGCTGGGTACGCCGCTGCTGATCAACCAGCCGTCGTACTCGATGCTCAACCGCTGGACCGAGGGCGACGGCCTGCTCGACACGCTGGAGCAGGTCGGCGCCGGTTGCATCGCGTACAGCCCGCTGGCCCAGGGTCTGCTGACCGACCGTTACCTGGGTGGCATCCCGGCGGACTCGCGGGTGCGCACGAGCGTCTTCCTCAACGAGAGCGACCTCGGCGAGGAGAAGATGGCCACCATCCGGGGTCTCGGCGCGGCAGCCGAGCGGCGCGGCCAGTCCCTGGCGCAGCTCGCGCTCGCCTGGGCGCTGCGCGACCCGCGGATGACCAGCCTGATCATCGGGGCGAGCAGCGTGGAGCAGTTGGAGACGAACATCGCCGCGCTCGACAACCTCGACTTCACCGCCGAGGAGCTGGCCGAGATCGACGCGCTTCTGGGCTGATCGGCGCCGGCGGGCCGGGTCACCAGATCCGGCGCCGCCCGGCCCGGTGGTTGCGGACCTCGCACTGCCGGCCGACCGGGGCCGCGGCGCTGCGGCATCGCCGCCCCGCGCCGATCAGCAATGCCAGCACCAGCACGGTGGCGGCGCCGGCCAGCACCGGCCACCGGGCGCCGAG
>NZ_JAEVHM010000215.1 GCF_016802865.1 Micromonospora parastrephiae
ATCCTGCCGGCCCGGGGTCGCGCCACCATCGGCCGGACCCTCCGCGCCACCGTCAGCGCCACCATCCTGGTGACCCGGGGTCGCACCACCGTCGGCCGGGCCCTCCAAGCCGCCGCCGCCCGTGGTCTGCATGTCATCGTCGTTGAGTGCCATCGGTACTCCCTCGGGTGTGCCGCCCCGCCGTACGCCGGGGTCCGTCGTGCTGCGGGTGGTACCCCACGCGCGATCTTCTCTAACCCTCACCGTAGACGCCGAACCGGGGCGACACGGGCGGTTCACCTGCGGCGGGTGCGATGCCAGGATGGTGTGGTGATTCTGGTGGGCACATCCGGCTGGCAGTACCGGGACTGGCGGGGCCGGTTCTACCCGCAACCGCTGCCGCAGCGGCTGTGGCTGGAACACTTCGCGGCGCGGTTCGCCACCGTCGAGGTCAACAACGCGTTCTACCGGCTGCCCGAGCGGGACACCTTCGCCGCCTGGCGGGCACGGACCCCGGCGGACTTCTGCGTGGCCGTGAAGATGAGCCGCTACCTGACGCACATCAAGCGGCTGCGGGAGCCCGCCGAACCGGTGGCCCGGTTCCTCGGCCGAGCCACGGCGCTCGGTGACCGGCTCGGCCCCGTGCTGCTGCAACTGCCACCCAACCTGCGGGCGGACGTCGACGCGCTCGACGCGACGCTGCGGCTGTTCCCGGCCGACGTGCGGGTCGCGGTGGAGCCCCGGCACCCGTCGTGGTGGACCAACGGCACCCGGGCGGTGCTGGAACGCCGCGCGGCGGCGCTGGTCTGGGCGGACCGGCTGGGTCGCCCGGTCGCCCCGCGCTGGCGCACCACCGACTTCGGCTACCTGCGCCTGCACGAGGGTCGGGCCCGACCGTGGCCGCACTACGGGCGTACCGCGCTCGGCTCCTGGGTGGGCCGGCTGACCGACGCCTTCGGCGCGGACGAGCCGGCGTACGTCTACTTCAACAACGACCCCGGCGGCGCCGCGGTCACCGACGCCGTCACCTTCGCCGCGCTGGCCCGGCGGGCCGGCCACCCGGTGTCCCGGGTGCCGACCCCCGCCGAGGCGGACACCTCGGACGGATGAACCCGCCCGGGGTGTCTCCCGGGCGGGCTCACGGCGTCACGGAAAGAACGTGGCGAGATCCTTGGGCATGGTCTCCTTCACGTCCTGCCACTCACCCTGGGTGATGTGCCGGCGCAGGGTGTCCAGCACCACCTGCGTCACACGCTCCGGGCCGCCGTCGACGTCGTACGGGAAGCCCTGGCGGACCTCGTACAGGAAGTCGTCGCGGTTGAGCTTGATCGGCACGTCGGACGGGTTCCAGCCGTCGAAGTAGATCCCCCGGACCAGCACCGGCAACTGCTGGGCGAACTCCACGCTCTCGTTCACCGGCAACCGGTCGCGCAGCAGGTGCAGCACCGTGCGCAGGGCCGCGTACGACTGGTTGCGCCGATCCTTCGGCCAGCCGTAGGCCATCTCGATGTCCTTGAGAATCAGGTTGGTCTTGTCCAGCGAGGACTCGAACGCCGAGATCAGCTGGTCAGCCATCGGTCGACCCCCGTTCCGTGGTCTCCCACCGTCGATCGTCGTCGCGCCGGGGTGGCCCCACCGGGCCACGTCGGGCCCGCACCGGGCTGCGCTGCGGCGCGCGCCGGGTGTCGTCGGCCGCGCCGACCACGTGCAGGACGGCGCCACGCCGTCGATCCGTCACCACTCGAACCGTCATCCCCCGTCACCTCCGTGTCGTCTCCGGCGTGGGCCACCCGAGGGCCTCCGCACGCACCACCTCCACTTTGCCGAACTGGGGGGTGAGCCGGCCCCACCCCGATCGGGTGAGTCGGCGAGCGGGTCAGCCGGCGTCGAGGAGGCCGGCGAGGGTCTTCGCGTTCGTCTGCGCGTAGTCGCGGTAACAATTGTTCATGAGTACGTGGGTCTGTCCGGCGTCGTCGGCCAGCTCGCGCAGCTTCGGCGCCCAGTCGGCCAGCTCGCGCTTGGAGTAGTGGTAGCCGAACTTCTCGTGGATGTCCCTGCTGGTCCACTTGTCGCTGTGGCCGTGGAAGCGCACCACCGCGAGGTCCGCGGTGGCGGCCAACACCGGCGGCACCGACGAGCGGTGGCCCTGCGGCATGTCCACGCACACGTACGGCAGCCTGTGCTCGCGCAGGAACGCCAGTGTCTCGTCGGCGTTGTCGCCGTCGAACCAGGAGGCGTGCCGGAACTCGTAGACCGGCCGCAGCGGCGCGCAACGCTTCGCCACCTCCAGCAGGTACTGCTTGTTGGCCCGCTTGATGGTGAACCAGGGCGGGAACTGGAACAGCACCGCGCCCAGCTTGCCCGCCTCGACCAGCGGGTCCAGCGCGGACAGGAAGCGCGTCCACACCTCCTCGTACGCCTGCGCGGGCAGGTCGTCGGGGTAGACGTTCTTCTTGTCGATCTGCGGACGCAGATCCTTGTAGAGGGCGCTGACCCGGGTGGGATGCCCGGTCAGCAGGCTGAACGCCTTGATGTTGAAGGTGAAGCCGGCCGGGGTGCGCTCGGCCCAGAGCCGGGCGGTCGCCTCGGCGGGCGGGGAGTAGTAGGTGGCGTCCACCTCGACCAGCGGGAACTGCCGGGCGTAGTAGGCCAGCCGCTTCTCCGGGGTGTCCGCGGTCTGCGGATACCAGCCCGAGTCCAGCAGTGTGCGGTCGGTCCAGGACGCGGTGCCCACGAGGATGTCACCCATGGGTGGAGTCCATCGCGTCGTGGACCGACCGGCAACCGCTGGCGTCGCTCAGGCCGCCCGCCGCTCGCGGGTCTGCTTGCACGTCACGCAGGTGGTGGCCGACGGGAAGATCTCCAACCGCTCCACCGGGATCGCGGCCGAGCATCCTTCGCACCAGCCGTAGGTGCCCTCCGCGAGCCGGCCGAGGGCGTGCTCGTACTGGGCGCGACGGTCGAGGATGGTGCGCAGGAGGGACTGCGCGGTGTCCCGTTCGGCGGTCTTGGTGCCGCTGTCGGCCTGGTCGTCGCCGGCGGTGTCGCCGACCTCCACCAGCCGCAGCACCTGGCTCTGCAGCACGGCCTGCTCGTACTCCGCGGTCAGCTCGTCGTAGCGGGCCTGCAGGGAGAGCCGGATCTGGTCGATCTCCGTCTGGGATCGGCCCGTACCGACCGTGTCGTGGACGAGCATCGCTGCCTGCCTTTCCTGGGCCAGTGGCTCAAGGTGAACCGGGTGCCGGCGGCGCCTTGCCCCGGTCACGGTCGCATCGGGTACGCGGGCGGTCACCCGCGCTCTGTGAGCCGGGCGAGTACCCGCCGGAAGAGTCGATCAAACCGGCCATTTTTCAGCGGTTGTCAGGCGCCCTCGCCGGGCTCCACGAGCGCGGGGTGACGGGGGTCGTCGGCCCGTACCACCACGTCGGCGAAGCTGGCCGGGACGACCTCCTCGGCGTACCGGTCGAAGGCGGGCAGGGTCCAGTGCCGGGCCGGTTCGGTGCGGCGGCGCAGCGCGGCGGGTGACAGCACCAGGTGGACGGTGACGTCGAAGGGCAGGCCGCCGCCGAGCAGCAGCGCGCCGCTGACGAGGACCACACCGCCGGGTGGCAGGTCGACGTAGCGGGCGCGGCTGGCCCGGTCGGCGTCGGCGTCCCACAGGGACGGGAGCAGCCTGCCGGTGCCCCCGAAGCCGGCCGGGTCGAGCACCTCCCGACGCAGCCCGGCCTCGTCCACCCAGCTCTCGTAGTAGGCGTCCGGGTTGGTACGGCCGAGTTCGAAGCGCAGCGACGCGGGGCGCAGGAAGTCGGTGGCGCGTACGTGCAGCACCGGACGGCCGCGGGCGCGCAACGGGTCTACCAGCGCGGCAGCCAGCTCATCCGGGCCGGCGGCGGGGCGCCGTCCACCGCGACCCGCAGCCGGGCGGGCTCGGCGGCGGCCGCGGCGTCGGCGAGGCGGCCGGTGAGCTCGGCGACGAGCAGGTCGGGCGAGATGGGACGGATGCGCACCGGACCATCCTGCCCCCAGCCCGGGTGCGGCGGTGGCGGCGGTCAGCCGGTGCGGTCGATGGTGACGCGGGCGTCGTCGGCCAACCGGTAGCCGACGCCGTAGACGGTGGTGACCAGGGGGACGTCCACGCCGACCTTGCCGCGCAGTCGGCGTACGTGCACGTCGACGGTACGGACACCGGCGTGCTCGTAGCCCCAGACGGCGTTGAGCAGTTGCAGCCGGGTGAACACCCGCCGGGGGTGGGCGACCAGGTGCAGCAGCAGGTCGAATTCGAGGCGGGTCAGTGGCAGCGGCTCGTCGTCGCGCAGCACCGAGCGGGACGAGGCGAGGATGTGCAGGGCGGGGATGGTCGGGCTGAGCGCTCGGGCCGGTGCCCGGTTGGCCGGCGCGGTGTCGGCGCGGCGCTCGACCGGCACCGAACTGGTGATGACCGCCTCACCCCGCTCCAGCATCTCGCGGGCCGCCTCAAGCAGCCGGCGCGCCGGCGGGGTCAGCGACTCCTCGCAGGCCAGGGGGATGGACAGCGTCACGGTGAGCATGGGCGCGGCGGTGTTCGCCGGGCGGCGCTGGCCGCCTGGGGGTCGACCGGGCACCGCGGGTTGGGACGTATGCCATCCGGCGCGCGACGAGGCGGGGCTGACCGACATGGTCCTCCTTGGGCTTGTCCGGGTATCTCCCCACGGCCCGGGACGCCGCTTCATCGATGCTTCCCGGCGCCCGGGCGAGGGTCAAGAGGCGGCTGCGTTGCATGAATGTGACAATTGACGAACACATCGGAGCCGTCTGCTCGCTCTGCGTACGAGGCCAGATGATTACAGCAGAGCCTCCGAGATGCCCCGTTACGGGGGTCCCCGCCCGGTTCACCGGGGCCTGTCACGCCACCTTCGGGCCGCCGCCCAACCCGTGGTCAGCGCATGTGGTCGACGCTGATCCGCGCCTCGTCGGCGAGCCGGTAACCGACGCCGTAGACGGTGGCGACCACCTCGGCGCCGGCCAGTTTGGCGCGCAGCCGCCGGACGTGCACGTCCACCGTCCGGGCCACCGCGTGCTCGTAGCCCCAGACGTTCGCCAGAAGTTGCAGGCGGGTGAACACCCGTCGGGGCCGTTCGGCCAGGAACAGCAGCAGCTCGTACTCGATGCGGGTCAGCGCGATGACCTCCTCGCCCCGGCGCACCATCCGCGAGCCGGCCAGGATGTGCACGTGGTCCGAATCGGCGGTCGGCTCGGTGGTGGTGGGGCTCGGGGCCGTACGCAGCCGCGGCGCGATGTCCTCGACGGCGCGCAGCTGGCCCTCCCCCGACTCGGCCAGCTCCCCGATGAGCTGCACCAGGCGGGCCAACCGAGGGCTCAGTGGCCCGGCCGCGAGGTCGAGGGTGATGGTCAGGGTCGGGCCGGTGCGCGGGCGGGCGGCGCGGGCCGCCGGGTGGTGGGGACGCGTGGGGATGGCGACGACGGACATGGTGCCTCCTGAGATGGCGGTACGACCGCCACGCCCGGTGCGCGGCGTGGCGGTCAGTGGCGCGCCGCCCCGGCGATGACCGGGGGCGCGAGAGGGAATGCGCGGTGCAGCGGGGTCGGGCCGAGGGCCGGCAGGCCGGCGATCCGCCAGGCGGCGAACCCGCCGACCACGTCGGTGGCACGGTGCAGGCCGACGTCCTGCAACGCCGCTGCGGCCAGTGACGAGGTGTAGCCCTCCTGGCAGAGGATCACCACCGGCACGTCGTAGTCGACCGCCTGGGGCAGGCGGGCCGGGCAGCGCGGGTCGAAGCGCCACTCCAGCACGTTGCGCTCGATGGTGAGCGAGCCCGGCACCACGCCGTGCGCGGCCCGCTGGGCGGCCGGTCGGATGTCGACCAGCAGCGCGCCGGCCCGGTACGCCAGGTGCGCCCGCTCCGGGTCCAGCCGGTCGAGCCGGGCACGGGCGGCGGCCAGGATCTCGTCGATGCCCCGGGAGCCCGGCGGCGGCACGGGGGCCGGACAGTGCTCGGCGGTCATCTGCATGATCGATTCCTTCCGGTGCAGGGGATGGTTCGTGGCTGGGCGGCGTTCACCAGGAGCGTCCGGCCTCGGCGACCTCGGCGACCCGCAGGCGCCCGTCGAGGAGGTGGTAGCGGGTCATCCGGCGCAGTGCCGGCCGGTAGACGTGCACGCTGACCGCTGGCGTCGTACCCCGGTTGGTCACCTGGTGGACGTGGCGGGTGCCGAAGCGGCGGCCGGCGCCGGCGGGCAGCAGCCGTGGGCGCAGCCGGCCGCCGGCGACGGTCTCCTCGGTGAGGGCACCGGCGACGATCCGGAACGCGCCCGCGGAGCCGCCGTGGTCGTGCAGGTCGGTGCCCTGGCCGGGCAGCCAGCTCAGCGCCCACACCTCGTGGTCGTCGTCGGCGGCGAGTCGGGCGTACCAGCGCTCGGCGGCGTCGAAGCGCAGCGGCACCGGCCAGTCGGTCGGGTCGGCCCACCGGGCGGCGACGGCGAGCAGGTCGCGCTCCGGGCTGTGGTGGATCATGACGGTCCTCGCGAGGTCGTTCGGTGGGGTGCCTCCGTACTCTAGCCTTCAAACCCTATAGGTTTAGTAGGTAATTCCGTCTGGTGGGACGACGCTTTCGGCTCGGCGCAGCACCGGAGGGTCCACCCGATAGCCGGGCATCGACGGCCACCGCACGGTCAACACCACCGACGCGCGCTCGGCGTACCACGAGTGGTCCACCCCGCGGGCCCACACCACGTAGTCGCCCGGCTCGGCCAGTCGCACCGTCCGGTCCGGCAGCTCCACCCGAAAACATCCCTCGACGAGCACGAG
This sequence comes from Micromonospora parastrephiae, assembly GCF_016802865.1. GTDB lineage: Bacteria > Actinomycetota > Actinomycetes > Mycobacteriales > Micromonosporaceae > Micromonospora > Micromonospora parastrephiae. Next base: position 6,785 of record NZ_JAEVHM010000215.1, read on the forward strand.
CAGAGTGGTACGCCGCTCCCTCGTCGCCCACCGCGACCGGGCCTGCCCGGGCGGATGCACGCCCCACTTCACCTCGACGTCGGTGCTGTGCCGCACCTCTGCGCGCGGCGCGAAGTGCCCGAGCAGCCAGCCGGCGTTGGTGGCGCCGTCGACACCCGCGTTGCCCACGTACACCGTCTCACCCATCGGATCCCTCTCCGAGCGCGTCGGCCGAGCAACGTATCAGGACCGCAGGGCCTAACCTGGAGCGGTGACCGACGACCTCGACGCCGCGACGCTGGCGTTCGCGCACCGGATGTTCGACCTGGCCCGCTCGGGCTCCACCGAGGAGCTGGCCGCGCAACTCGACGCCGGCCTGCCGGTCAACCTGACCAACGACAAGGGCGACACGCTGCTGATCCTGGCCGCGTACCACGCCCACCCGGACACGGTGGCCGCCCTCCTCAGCCGCGGCGCGGACCACACCCGGGTCAACGACCGTGGCCAGACGGCCCTGGCCGCCGCCGTCTTCCGCAGCAGCACCGACGCGGTCCGCGCGCTGCTCGCCGCCGGGGCCGACCCGGCGCACGGCACCCCCTCGGCGACGGAGACCGCCCAGTTCTTCGACCTGCCGGAGATGGCGGAGCTGCTGCGCGCCGGCTGACGCCGACCCTCGCCGACCGGTATACAGGGCCGGTGGAAGATCCTCTGCCCGAGCAGATGCGCGCCGCGGGCACCGCGCTGCTGACCGCACTCGACCCGGCGGCCCGCGACCAGGCCGTGCACCCGTTCGACGACGAGCCCGCCCGACGCTGGCTGGAGTACCGGCCCCGGCCCCGGCCCGGCGTCTGCCTCGCCGAGCTGGACGTCGGCGGGCGCAAGGCCGCACACCGACTGCTCGCCACCGCGCTCAGCCCCTCCGCGTACGCGCAGGCGATGGCGATCATCGCGCTGGAGGAGGTCCTCGACCGCGCCGAGGGCTGGCGTCGCGGGCGACACAGCGGCGACTACTGGGTCGCCGTGTTCGGCGACCCGGCGCGCGACGACCGCTGGTCGTGGCGGCTGGAGGGGCACCACCTGTCGGTGACCATGACCGTCGTGGACGACCAGGTCTCCCCCGCGCCGATCTTCTTCGGCGCCAACCCCGCGGCGGTCCGCTACGCCGGCCGCCCCGTCTCCCGTCCACTCGGCGTCGAAGAGGACCTCGCCCGCGCCCTGCTCGACGCGCTGGACCCGGCCGGACGATCCGCCGCGATCATCGCCGACGAGGCCCCGGCGGACATCATCAGCGCCACTCGTGCCCACGTCGACGCTCCACTGCGGCCACTCGGCGTACCGGCGGACCGGCTGGGGCCGACCGGCCGTGCACTACTCGACCAGGTGGTCGCGCTCTACCTGGGCCGGCTGCCGCCGGAGCTGGCCATCCGCGAGGCGAGGCGACTCGACGGCGGGGAGCTGCACTTCGCGTGGGCCGGCCCGACCCGCCCGGGGCAGCGCCACTACTACCGGGTCCAGGGCGACGACCTGTTGATCGAGTACGACAACACCACCGAGGGCGGCGAGCAGCCAGAAGGTGGCCCGCCACTGCAGGTCGGCGGCGAGCCAGGTGCCGAACGGCACCCGGCCACGGTGGCCGCGGAGAGGCCGCCGAGCACCACCGCCATGGCCCGGGCACGCCGTTGGGGCGGGGCCAGCGCGGCTGCCGACGCGGTGGCGGC
>NZ_JAEVHM010000216.1 GCF_016802865.1 Micromonospora parastrephiae
GTGGGGTACTGGGGTGGGTTAGGGCATGGGGCGTTTTAGGTGGTAGCGGTGGACTTCGGTGCTGCCTTGGACGTTGTTCACGTCCTCCGCCGCGGAGACCAGCTCCCAGCCCTCCCGGCCCGCGCGGTTGAGGTGCGCGATGGCGGTGTCGCCGTACGCGGTGATGTCCTTGCGTGAGCCGTCTGGGCCGTACCAGACGAACGAGACGTGGAAATTGCGGCCCTGTCCCTGATAGCGGCGGACGAGCAAGGCGTACTCCCAGGCAACCATGCGGCCCATTATGACCGTCCACGCAGGACGGCCCAACGCGGGTCGTCGCGCATTGCCATCCGGTGAACGCGGTGCGTCAACCCGCCGGGTGGTTGGCCGCCGGTCAACCCGTGCGGACGGTCCGCAGCTCGGCTGCGGACGCCGGATCGGCGCAACCGGCCAGGGTGAGCGCGTCGGTCAGCTCGGCGGCGAGCAGCGCCAGCGCGTCCCGGGCGGCGGGCTGACCGCCAGCGGCCAGCGCCCAGAGCAAGGGCCGGCCGACGAGTACCCCGGCCGCGCCCAGGGCCAGCGCCCGCAGCACGTCCGTCCCGCCGCGGACGCCGCTGTCGAACAGCACCTGACCACCGTCGCCGACCTCGTCGACGACCTCCGGAAGCATGGTGACGCTCGCCGGCGCGCCGTCGAGTTGTCGGCCGCCGTGATTGGAGACCACCACCGCGTCCGCGCCGACCCGTACCGCCTCGACCGCGTCGCGTGGGTCCAGTACCCCCTTGACCACGAGCGGCAGGTCGACCTGCTCGCGCAGCCAGGCCAGGTCCGTCCAGCGCAGCGCCGGGGCGAACGACGCGGCGGTGGGCGCGGACACCCCGGGGGCGCCGGCGTGCGCCAGCGCGTCACGCCCGCCGGGCAGGTTCGCGGCGACGACGTCGGCGGGCAGCCGGAACCCGTTGCGCAGATCCCGGGGACGCCGGCCGAGCACCGGTACGTCCACGGTGACCACCAGTGCCCGGCAACCGGCAGCGACGACCCGGTCCAGCAGGTCACGGACGAGGGCCCGCTCGCGCAGCCAGTAGAGCTGGAACCACACGTCCGCGCCGACCCCGGTCACCTGTTCGACGGGTGTGCTGCCCAGCGTGCTCGCCACATACGGAACCCCGGCCGCGCCGCCGCCGCCGCCAGGCCCAGCTCCCCGTCAGGGTGCACCAGCCGCTGGTACGCCATCGGTGCCACACCGACCGGCATGGCGTACGGGCGGCCGAGCAGTCGGGTGCCCAGGTCGACGGTGTCCACGCCGCGCAGCACCCGGGGCAGCACCGCGACCCCGTCCAACGCGCGACGGTTGACGGTCAGGGTCACCTCGGCCGCGCTGCCACCGTCGACGTAGTCCCACACGGCCGGCGGCAACACCGCACGGGCCCACTCGGCGTAGTCGCCGAGCGACACGGCTGGCGGGCCGGTCAGCACCCGCTCACCCGCCTCGGGGTCGACATGGAACCTCCACCGCGTGCCGCTGCGGGGCCGTCCGCTGACCGCGCCCGCCGGGACGATGGTCCAGAAACCTAGCCGCCACCGCTGACGGGCGTCAACGCTGATCACCCCCCGACAACCCGGAGCCGGCCCGGGCCGCCGAGGCCCGGGACGTGCTCGGCGAACTCCTCGCCGAACACACCGAGGGGGCCGGCTGAGGCCGTACCGGATGGGCCCGGCCCGCCCCGGCGCGGACGGCTCCGGTCCGGGAGTTCGTCGTGCGTTCGTCTGGTGGCCAAGCGAGCGTCGGCGGGGGCGTCTAGCGTCGGCCGTCACCCGCACCTGGAGGCTGCCGCGCATGACGTCGTCACCCACCCGCCGACCCACCGCCGAGGTGACCGCCGTGCGCCGGATCGGCGACAGCGCGCCGCACAGCGCGTTCACCGACCTGGTGCGGCACGCCGGAAGCTGGTTCTGCGCCTTCCGCGAGGCAGCAACCCACCTCTCCGACGACGGGGTGATCCGGGTGCTGACGTCCACCGACGGGCGCTGCTGGACCTCCGCCGCGGTCATCCGCCAGGCCGACGTCGACCTGCGGGACCCCCGTTTCGTGCGGCGGCCCGACGGGCGGCTGCAACTGTTCGCGGCGGCGGCCGTCGGGCAGAGCGCCAAGACGTTCGAGACGGTCACCTGGCTCTCCGCCGACGGTCACGACTGGGGCGAAGCGACCCCGGTCGGCGAGCCGGGCGTCTGGGTGTGGCGGGCCGCCTGGCACGGCGACGCGCTGTACGGCGTCGGCTACGCCACCCGCGACCCGAGGTTCGCCCGGCTCTACCGCAGCACCGACGGCGTCGATCTTCAGCCGTGGGTGCCGATGCTGTTCGAGGGCGGCTACCCCAACGAGTCCGGGTTGGTCTTCGACCCGGACGGCACGGCGTTCTGCCTGCTGCGCCGCGACGGGGACGACGCCACCGCCCAACTCGGCCGCGCGCTGCCCCCGTACCGGGAATGGAGCTGGACCGACCTGGGTGTCCAGGTGGGCGGGCCGACCCTGCTGCGGCTTCCCGACGGGAGGCTGCTGGCCGGGGTACGTCTGCTCGACGGCGAGGTACGGACTGCGGTCTGCGTCGTCGACCCGGACCGGGGCGAGCTGACCGAGCTGGTCGCGCTGCCCTCCGGCGGCGACACCAGCTACCCCGGCCTGGTCTGGCACGACGACCTGCTGTGGGTCAGCTACTACTCGTCGCACGAGGGACGGACCTGCGTGTACCTGGCCGAGGTCAGCCTCGCCGGTTGAGCGTGATCAGCCCGACGCGAACGCCGGTGTCTGGGCGTGGATGTGGAAGCGCAGCGACCGGGCGTCGGTGAAGCACTCCCGCATCGGGCGCACCAGGTCCCGGTGCTCCGGGCTGCGCTCCCAACTCTCGAAGTCGGCCAGGCTCGCCCACTCACTGGTGATCAGCCACTGCTCCGGATCGGACGACGAACGACACACCTGGTCGACCAGGTGCCCCGGCACACCGTCGGCGACCAGGTGCCGCACCGCCTCGTACGCGGCGAGGAACTCCTCGGTGCGCGGCACCGGCACCCGCACCAGGAAGACCACCCGGGCCCGCTGTTCGGTCATGGCGTCTCTCCCCTCGTCGGCGCCGCCCCACGCAGGACCAAAGCGCTGTTGAACCCGTCGAATCCTCGCGCGCAGACCAGCGCGAGCCGGCTGCGCGGCCGACGGTGCTCGCGCAGGAAGTCCAGCTCACACCCGTCGGCCACCTCGTCCGGGCCGGCGGACGCGGGCAGCGTGTCGTGCGCGAAGGCGAGCAGGGCGGTCGCCACGTCCAGCGCCGACCCGCCCTGATGCGCCCGCCCGGTCAGCGGCTTCTGCGTCGTCACCGGGGGCGGTCGGTCGGCGAACACGGCACGCAGCGCCTCGGCCTCGCTGCGGTCGTAGCGGGGCACGCCCAGCGCGTCGGGCAGCACCACGTCGATTCTCGCCGCCGCGACGCCGGCCCGGTCCAGGGCCAGCCGCATCGCCCGCGCGTACTGCCCCACATCGCCAGCGCTGTCCTCGGTGGTGTGCGCGGCGTCGTGCGTGGAGCCCCACCCGCTCACCTCGCCGTAGATCCGGGCGCCCCGCGACAGCGCGTGCCCCAGTTCCTCCACCACGAACACCGCGCCCCCCTCGGCCGGCAGGTAACCGCTGGCCGAGGTGTCGAACGGCCGGTACGCCCGCTGCGGGTCGGCGACATCGGTGAGCAACCCGGAACGCAGCTGGCAGGCCAGCGCGTACGGGCTCAGCGGGCACTCGGTGGCCCCGGCGATCACCACCGGCGTGCCCCGGCGTACCGCCCGGGCGGCGTGCGCCAGGCTGTCCAACCCGCCGGCGGTCTCCGCGACCAGCACTCCGCTCGGGCCCTTGAACTGGTGGTGGATGGACAGCTGCCCGACGCTGGCGGCGTAGAACCAGGCGATCGACTGGTACGCCCCGACGGTGCGCGACGAGCCGCCCCAGAGCCGTTGCAGCTCCCGCTGACCGAACAGGTTGCCTCCGGACGAGCTGGCCAGGGTCACCGCGTAGCCGTACGGGTCGGGTGCCCGCTCGGGCAGACCGGCGTCGGCCAACGCGAGCCGGGTGGCGGCGAAGCCGAGGTGCGTCCACCGGTCGGTCTGCACCAGTTGCCGGCTGTCGGCGTACGAGTCGGCGGTGAAGTCGGGCACCTGCCCGCCGTGGCGGGTCGGGTAGCCGGCCGGGTCGAACAGGGTGATCGGGCCGGTGCGGCGGGTACCGGCCAGCACCGTGCGCCAGTGCGCGTCCGCCCCGACTCCGCTGGGGGCCACCACACCGATGCCGGTCACCACCGCCCGGGCGGTCACCCGACCACCGCCGCGGGCCGGCGGCGGAACACCATCGCCGACTGGAAACCACCGAATCCGCTGCCCACCGACAGCGCCACGTCCACCGGGACCTCCCGCGCCTCGTTCGGTACGTAGTCCAGGTCGCACTCCGGGTCCCGGGTGCTCCAGTTGGCCGTCGGCGGCACCACCCCGAACTCGATCGCGAGGGCGCACGCGGCCATCTCGATCGACCCGATCGCGCCGAGCGAGTGCCCCACCATGGATTTGATCGAGCTGATCGGCACCCGGTACGCGGCCTCGCCCAGCGCCCGCTTGAACGCGGCCGTCTCGTGCCGGTCGTTCTGCCGGGTGCCCGAGCCGTGTGCGCTGATGTAGGAGACCTGCTCGGGTGCGATGCGGCCCTGTCGCAGCGCGTCGGTGACGGCGAGGCCCATCTCCAGCCCGTCCGGGCGCAGCCCGGTCATGTGGTAGCCGTTGCTGCGGCTGGCGTAGCCGGCGACCTCGCAGTAGACGTGCGCGCCGCGTCGCCGGGCGCGCCCGGCCTCCTCCAGCACCAGCACGGCCGCGCCCTCGGCCAGTACGAACCCGTGCCGGTCGGCGTCGAACGGGCGGGAGGCGTGCGCCGGATCGTCGTTGTCCGGGCTGGTCGCCTTGATCGCGTCGAACGAGGCGACGGTGACCGGTGAGATCGGCGAGTCCGCCGCGCCGGCCAGCACCACGTCCGCCTCACCGTCCACGATCAACTGGTGGGCGTAGCCGATGGCGTCGATGCCCGAGGTGCAGCCGGTGGAGACGACCTGCGCCGGGCCGTGCAGCCCGTGCCGGCAGGCCACGTCCGCGGCGAGGCTGCTGGGCACCAGCGCCTGGTACAGGTACGGGCCCCCGCGTGCCGCGTCGACCAGCCAACGCCGACCCTGGTCGCTGACGGTGACGTACTCCTGCTCCAGCGCCATCGTGCCGCCCACCGCGGTGCCCAGCACCACTCCGGCCCGGTCCCGCTCGGCGTCGCTGAGCACCAGGCCGGCATCGGCGACCGCCTCGGCGGAACAGGCCAACGCGAACTGCACGTACCGGTCGGCGCGACGCCGCTCGGCGTCGGTGAGCCCGGCGGCGACCGGGTCGAAGTCGCACTCGGCGGCGATCTGCGAGCGGAACGGCGACGGGTCGAAGAAGCTGATCCGCCGGGTGGCCGTACGCCCCTCGGTGATGGTCTTCCAGAAGCGGTCCCGGCTGGCGCCGCCGGGGGCGACCACCCCGACGCCGGTCACCACCGTGCGGCGCCCGGTCATGACCCGCCCCGCTGTTCGGCCAGCTCGGTGTCCACGTGCCCCAGCTCGGGGCGGGGTGCCAGCGGACCCAGGTGGAAGACCACCTCGGCCGGTTCCACGCCGGTGTTGCGCAGCCGGTGCCGCACGTTGACCGGCACGAACAGCGCCTCGCCGGCGGCCAGCAGGGTCGGCTGGTCGTCCAGGTCGACGGTGATGGCGCCGCGGGCCACGTACAGGAACTCCTCGCTGTACGGGTGGTAGTGCTCGGCGATCCGCTCCCCCGGTGCGAGCGTGGCCACCCCGAGGAAGCCGGAGGTGCTGCCGACGGTGCGGGGGCCCAGCAGCACCCGCAGCTCACCGCCGCGCCGACGGTCGGCCGGTACGTCCCGGGCGGCGATCGGCCGCGTGCTCAGGTCACTCATCGACGGCCTCCGTCGACTCGTCGCCGGCGGCCGGGCCGTCCTGCTCCGCACGCCCGCGGGCGGTCCGCTCCAGCCGATCCTTGATCACCGCGAGTTGGATGACGCTGTTGGTGTTGATCCGCTCGGTCATGGCGGCGTTGTCCAGCGGTGCGGTCGGCTTCATGGCGAAGTCCTGCGTCCAGGTCATCCGGGTGCCGCCGGCCTCCTCGGTGTAACGCCAGTGGATCCGCATGTACTCGAACGGTCCGGTCTCCACACGGTGCGCGCGGACCTGGCGGCTCACCGGGTCGGCGGTGCGTTCACTGACCCAGCTCCACGCCACCCCGTTCTCGTCGGGATGCATGGTGAGCCGGAACCGCACGGTGTGCCCGTCGCGGTGCAGGATCTCCACCACCGCGTACTCGGTGAACAACTCGGTCCAGTTCGCCACGTCGTTGGTGACCTCCCAGACCACCGGCAGCGGCGCGTCGATGAACACGCTGTTCTCGGTGTGCCCGGGTGGGTCAACACGGCGGGCGACCAGGTCGGCGACCGCCGGGATGCTCAGCTGCCCGGCCTGCTCGGGAATGGTCACCTGCCAACGGTCGGCGACGACCGCGGACAGCTCCAGCAGGGCGAGCGAGTCCATGCCCAGCTCGTCGAGCGACGCGGCGGGCGCCCGGGCCGCGGCGTCGGCGTCGAGCCCGCAGTGCGCCACCAGGATGTCGGTGATCTCGGCGGTCATCGGGCGACCATGGGTGACGGTCATCGGTTCCTCCTGTGGGATACGTCGGGCTCCACGGCGGGCGCGGGGCGCGGTGCGGGGGTGGCCGGCGACGACTGCGCGGGCGCCGGTCCGGGCGCGGCGAGCAGGCGGTCGACCAGGCCGGTGGTGTAGTGGCCCTTGCGGAACGCGGCGTCGTCGAGCACCCGCCGGACGAACGGGATGGTGGTACGCACGCCCGGCCCGGCGACGTCGAACTCCTCCAGGGCCCGTTCGAGCCGGTTGAGTGCCAACTCCCGATCGGGCGCCCAGACGATCACCTTGGCGAGCAGCGAGTCGTACCAGGGGCCGATCAGGTAGCCAGCGCTGGCGTGGGTGTCGACCCGGGTGAACGGGCCGCCGGGCGGGGTGAACCGCTCCAACCGGCCGGGGGTGGGCGCGAAGCCACGAGTCGGGTCCTCGGTGTTGACGCGGCACTCCACGGCGACGCCGTGCAGGCGGATCTCCTCCTGCCGCCACCGCAGCGGCACCCCGGCGGCGATGTGCAGTTGCTCGTGCACCAGGTCGATTCCGGTGACCATCTCGGTGACCGGGTGCTCCACCTGGATCCGGCAGTTGATCTCCAGGAAGTGGAACCGCTCCTCGGCGTCGACCAGGAACTCCAGCGTGCCCGCGCCGACGAAACCGACCTGGAGGGCGCCCCGCAGCGCGGTCTCCGCGATGGCGTCGAGGACACCGCCGGGCAGCGCCGGCGCGGGCGCCTCCTCCACCAACTTCTGGTGCCGGCGCTGCACCGAACAGTCCCGGGTGCCCAGGTGCACGCCGTTGCCGTGCGAGTCGCAGAGCACCTGCACCTCGACGTGCCGGGCCTCGGTGAGGTACCGCTCGACGTACACCCGGTCGTCGCCGAACGCGGCCTGCGCGGCGGCGCGGGTGCGGGCGTACACCCGGGGTAGCTCGGCCGGGGTGTGCGCCACCGCCATTCCCCGGCCGCCGCCACCGGCGGCGGCCTTCACGATCACCGGATAGCCGACAGCGTCGGCCACCTCGACGGCCGCCGCGGCGGTCGGCACCGGTGCGACGCTGCCCGCCGGCAACGGCAGGCCGGCGCGGCTCATCAGGGCCCGGGCCGAGGACTTGTCGGCCAGCGCCGCCATCACCGCCGGTGGGGGGCCGATGAAGGTCAGCCCGTTGTCGGCGCAGATCTCGGCGAAATCGGCGTCCTCGGAGAGGAACCCGTAGCCGGGGTGCACGGCCTGCGCGCCCACCTGCCGGGCCGCCTCGATGATGGCGGCGGCGTTGAGGTAGCTGCGCCGGCTCGACGCCGGCCCGATCCGGACGGCCTGGTCGGCGAGGCGGACCACCGCCGAGTCGGCGTCGGCGGCGGAGTAGACCACCGCCGTGCGGACGCCGAGCTCCCGACAGGCACGCAGCACCCGCAGCGCGATCTCGCCCCGGTTCGCGATCAGCACGGTCTCGAACATGGTCACCCACCCACGCCGTCAGGCCGGTCCCAGTTCGACCAGCGGCTGGTCGTACTCGACCGGCTGGCCGTCCTCGACGAGGATCGCGGTCACCCGGCCGGCGCGGTCGGCGGTGACCTCGTTCATCAGCTTCATCGCCTCGACGATGGCGATCGGCTGACCCGGCCGGACCAGGTCGCCCACCGCGACGAACGGCGCCGCGCCGGGCTCCGGCGACCGGTAGAAGGTGCCGACGATCGGTGCCCGCACCGCCGCCCGTCCGGGTACCGGCGGCCGGATC
>NZ_JAEVHM010000217.1 GCF_016802865.1 Micromonospora parastrephiae
GTGGGAGGTTTGGGCGGGCTTGGGTGGGGGATCCGGCTGCCGGACCTCTCTATCGCGGTCGCGGGCCGAGGGCCGGATTTGGCGGCGCGGCGATCGGACGACAGGGACGGAGACCTGCTCGGCGCGCTTTAGGATTGACGGGCGGCGACTCCGGGCATACAGCGCGGTGATGAGGAAAGGAGGACAGCATGGCTGACGTGGCGAATGCCCGCACATCCCACAACGGGAGCGAGCCCTCCACCGCCGAGCTGGTGCAGCGGGCCACCGAGCAGGTCTCCCGTCTGATACGGGACGAACTGACGCTGGCCCGGGCGGAGTTGACCCAGAAGGGCAAGCACGCCGGCATCGGGCTCGGCCTGTTCGGCGGCGGCGGCGCTCTGGCGTTCTTCGGCCTGGGCGCGCTGGTCGCCACGGCGATCCTGCTACTCGACCTGGTGCTGCCCGCCTGGGCTGCCGCGCTGATCGTGGGGGTGGCCTGTTTCCTGGTGGCCGGCGTCCTCGCCCTGGTGGGCAAGAAGCAGGTCAGCCGTGCGGTCCCGCCGGTTCCGGCGGCTGCGGTGCGCAGCCTGCGGGCCGACGTGGACACCGTCGCCGCCGCGGTGAAGGACAGGGGACGGGCATGACGGGCAACGGGACCGGTGACACGGAGGCCCTCCGCGAGGAGATCCGTCGTACCCGGGTCGAGTTGGGCGAGACGATGGAGGCGCTGGCCGCCAAGGCGGACGTCAAGGCGCGCCTGAAGGAGTCCGCCGGGCAGGCACGGGAGCGGATGCGCGAGCAGGCGGCGCAGACCGTGGCCCGGGTCCGCGGGCAGGCCGCGCGCGGGGCCGGGATGGCGCGCGCGCAGGCGCACGAGAAGGGCGAGCTGGTGCGCGCCCAGGCGCATGAGAAGGGCGAGCTGGTGCGGCGCAACCCGCTGCCCTGGGCGACGATCACCGCCGGTGCGGTCGCCGCCGTGGTGTTATTGATGATCGTTCGGGGGAGGCGTAGGTGAGCAAGAGCATCGGCAGGGTCGCGTACCGGCCGGCCGGCGTCCTTCTGGGTATCGCCGCGGGTACGGTGGCGGGCGCGATCTTCCGGCAGGTCTGGAAGGTCACCGCGGGCGACGGTGAGGCGCCCAACGCCACCGACGAGGATCGCGGCTGGGGCGAGATCCTGGCCGCCGCGGCACTTCAGGGGGCCATCTTCGCGGTGGTCCGGGCTGCTGTGGACCGGGGCGGAGCGGTCGGCGTCCGCCGGATGACCGGCCACTGGCCGGACTGACCACGCATCGACATCGGCCCCCTTCCCGTATCGACGGGAAGGGGGCCTTTCGCACGGCGGCACCGGCCGCCCAGCGATCTCGGACATCCGTCAGGTCACATGTCGGAGAAATTCGTCGGAGAGGTCGTGACAGACTTTTTGGGTACGTGATTTGCTGGTCCACGCTGTTGCGAGATGGCGTGGGTCGAGAGAAGTCCCCTTCGTGGGGGCCGCCTCAGGCGCCGCCGCTCGAAACGGCCGATCGGCCGCACGGCGTGCACGGCCACCAGTTTTAGAAGGAGATACACATGGCGCAGGGAACCGTGAAGTGGTTCAACGCTGACAAGGGCTTCGGCTTCATCACCGTCGACGGCGGGGGTGCTGACGTGTTCGTCCACTTCTCGGCCATCCAGTCCAGCGGCTACCGCTCGCTGGAGGAGAACCAGCGGGTGGAGTTCGAGATCGCTCAGGGTCAGAAGGGCCCGCAGGCCGAGCAGGTCCGTCCCATCTGAGTAGTGTGGCCGGCCCCCGCCGGCCAGTGGGACGATCCGGCAGGGATCGTTGTGCAGCCCCGTATCCCCTCCGGGATGCGGGGCTTTCCACGTGTCGGGCCGGTGGGTCAGGGTCGGCGACGCGACCGTAGGCCGAGCCAGATCACCACCAGCCCGGCCAGCGCCACGATCGGGCCGAGCACCGCCCAGAGCCGTTCGTCGGTCATCACGCTGCCGGAGACGTAGCCGAGGCCCTGCACCGTCCACACCGCACCGATCACGACCGCCAGCAGGCCGAGGGTGAGCGTGAGCCAACCCCTCATCGCTTCCCCTCTCCACGGGACGGTCGGGGGTCGCGCCGCCCCGGGCACCCAGCATCGTCGACCGAGCGGCGCGATGCGAGCACCCGGGGTGGGCGGGTCACCACCGGTCGTGCACCTGCGGGCGGATCAGCTCGTCGTAGACCTCGCGTACCCCCGCCAGTTGCTCGGCCGTGAGCGGCGGCTGGGCCGCCGTGGCCGCGTTGCGCCGCGCCTGGTCGGCGTCGCGGGCGCCGGGGATGACGACGGTGACTCCGGGCTGGTCCAGCACCCAGCGCAGGGCGAACTGCGCCATCGTGCGGTCCGCGTCGACCAGCGGCGCGAGCCGGCGTACGGCGGCCAGGCCCCGCTCGTAGTCGACGCCGGAGAACGTCTCGCCCACGTCGAATGCCGCGCCGTGCCGGTTGTAGTTGCGGTGGTCGTCGGCGGGGAACTCGGTGTGCTCGTCGTACCGGCCGGAGAGCAGCCCGCTGGCCAGCGGTACCCGGGCGATGATGCCGACCCCGGCCGCCGAGGCCGCTGGCAGGACGCGCTCCAGCGGCTTGTGACGCACCGCGTTCAGGATGATCTGGACGCTGGCCACGCCCGGTCGGGCGATGGCGGTGAGGGCCTGGTCGCAGGTCTCGACGCTGACCCCGTACCCGGCGATGGCCTTCTCGGCGACGAGGGTGTCCAGGGCGTCGAAGACCTCGTCGGAGGCGAAGACGGCGGTCGGCGGGCAGTGCAGCTGGACCAGGTCCAGTGTGTCCATCCCCAGGTTGGCCCGGGACCGGTCGGTCCACTGCCGGAAGTTGGCCAGGGTGTACGCCTCCGCCCGCTGCTCGACGCGGCGTCCCATCTTGGTGGCGACGGTCAGTCCGGCGTCGGGGCGGCTGCGTAGGAAGCGGCCGATGAGCTGTTCGCTGCGGCCGTCGCCGTACACGTCGGCGGTGTCGAGGAAGGTCACTCCGGCGTCCACGGCGGCGGTGAGCACGGCCATCGCGTCGGTCTCGCTGACGGTGCCCCAGTCGGCGCCGAGTTGCCAGGCGCCCAGGCCGACCACTCCGACGGTCCGGCCGAGCCGGTTGAAGCTGCGCTGTTCCATGCCCCGAGCCTAGTGATCGGGTTGCCGGGCTGCCACGGGAGCCGTACCTTAAGCAAGACGGACGTACGGTTTGGGAGGCGACGATGTGGGATCCGACGACGTACCTGCGCTACGGAGACGAGCGCTCCCGACCGTTTCACGACCTGGTGGCCCGGATCCCGGCCGAGCGACCCCGGACCGTGGTCGACCTCGGTTGCGGCCCCGGGCAGCTCACCGCCACCCTCGCCGAGCGCTGGCCGACGAGCCGGGTGGTCGGCCTCGACTCCTCGCCCGAGATGATCGACCGGGCCGCCGCCCTGGACACCCCTGTCGACTTCGCCGTCGCCGACGTGCGCGACTGGCGACCGGCCGGTGACGAGGACGTGGTGGTCACCAACGCCGTCCTCCAGTGGATCCCCGGCCACCGGGACCTGCTGCGCCGCTGGGTCGCCGAGCTGCCCGCCGGCGCGTGGCTGGCCATGCAGGTCCCCGGCAACTCCGACGCCCCGTCCCACCGGGCGCTGCGCGAGGTCGCCGGCCGCCCCGCCTGGAGCGCCGAACTGGCCCCGCTGCTGCGCGCCGACCCGGTCGACGACCCGGTCGACTACGCCGCGTTGCTGACCGCCGCGGGGTGCGCGGTGGACGCCTGGGAGACTACCTACGTGCACCTGCTGCCGGCCCCGTCCGCCGCCGACCACCCGGTGCTGGCCTGGATGGAGGGCACCGCGCTGCGTCCGGTCCGGGCCGCGCTGGACGCCGCCGGCTGGTCGGCCTTCCGCGCCGAGCTGGGGGTACGGCTCGCCGCCGCCTACCCGGTCCGGCAGGGGCAGGTGTACTTCCCGTTCCGCCGCGTCTTCGTCGTCGCGCACACCGGCGACCCTGTCGAGGAGATCCTGTGACCGACCTGACCACCTTCATCGCCGGCCTGCCCAAGGTGGAGCTGCACGTGCACCACGTCGGCTCCGCCTCGCCCCGGATCGTCGCCGAGCTGGCCGCCCGGCACGAGGGCCGCACGCCCGTGCCGGCCGACCCGGCGGCGCTCGTCGACTACTTCGAGTTCCGCGACTTCGCGCACTTCGTCGAGGTCTACCTCAGCGTCGTCGACCTCATCCGCGACCCCGAGGACGTCTGGCTCCTCACCCACGAGGTCGCCCGGGAGCTGGCCCGCCAGCAGGTCCGGTACGCGGAGCTGACGATCACGCCGTACTCGCACGTGCGTCGGGGCATCCCCGCTCCGGCGTTCTGCGAGGCGATCGAGGACGCCCGCAAGCGCGCCCTGGACGACTTCGGTCTCGACCTGCGCTGGTGCTTCGACATCCCCGGCGAGGCCGGCCTGCCGGCCGCCGAGGAGACGCTGCGCATCGCGCTGGAGGAACGCCCCGACGGGCTGATCAGCTTCGGACTGGGCGGTCCGGAGATCGGCGTACCCCGTCCGCAGTTCCGCCCCTACTTCGACCAGGCCCGGGCGGCCGGACTGCGTTCGGTGCCGCACGCCGGGGAGACCACCGGCCCGCAGACCGTCTGGGATGCGCTGCGCGAGTTGGGCGCCGAGCGGATCGGTCACGGCATCTCCGCCGCGCAGGACCCGGAGCTGCTCGCGTACCTGGCCGAGCGGCAGATCGGAATGGAGATCTGCCCGACGTCCAACGTGCGCACCCGGGCCGTGGCCAGTCTCGACGAGCACCCGCTGCCCCGACTCGTGGAGGCCGGCCTGCTGGTCACCATCAACTCCGACGACCCGCCGATGTTCGGCACCACCCTCAACGACGAGTACGCGGTGGCGGCCCGGCTGCTCGGGGCGGGACCGCAGGGGCTGGCCGGGTTGGCCCGCAACGCGGTGACCGCGTCCTTCCTGGACCCGGCCGGTAAGCAGCGGATCACCGCCGAGATCGACGCCCACCTCGCCGCCGCCGGCTGAAGCGGGCGGGGGAGCAGGGCGCGCGGCGGGAGCGTGGGTGTGGGGGGACCTGTGACTCCCGCCGCGCGCGCGGCTCCACCGACCGGTGGGTGCACGGTGCGGTGGCCGGTGGAACTGGTGGGTTCGTGTGTCGATCCTGTCAGCCCGCGGCTGATCCGCCTCGGTCGTTAACCGCGATCTAAGGAAGACTTGCGCCGGGGCACAACCCGGGCTTCAGTCGTCGGTGGGGCGCTGCCGGGGCCACCGGCGCCCGCTGGCCTTCTGCTCCCGGGCGTCACGCGCCATCCGGCCCACCAGGCCGAAGCGGCTGACCTGCCGGGGCGTCGCCTCCGGGTCGGCGAGCAGCATCACCACGCTCGCGCCGCCCAGCCGGGCCCGGTCGATGCTCACCGACCCGTTCGCCTGCAACGCCACCCGCTTGGCGATGTCCAACCCGAGCCCGGTCGAGCCCTGGTCGCTGGTCCCCCGACGCAGCGCCCGGTCCGGGTTGGCGATGCCGGGGCCGGCGTCGTCGATGCGGATCGCCACGTACCCGTCACGGCGGGACACCGCCACCTCGAACGCGGTGCCC
Organism: Micromonospora parastrephiae; assembly: GCF_016802865.1. Taxonomy (GTDB): domain Bacteria; phylum Actinomycetota; class Actinomycetes; order Mycobacteriales; family Micromonosporaceae; genus Micromonospora; species Micromonospora parastrephiae. The sequence goes on from NZ_JAEVHM010000217.1 coordinate 5,606, forward strand.
TGCGGCGTGTAGCGGAAGACGTTGCCGATCACCGCGTCCAGCGCGGCGGCCAGCTCGGCGCGTGGCACCGGCGCCGGGATGCGCAGCTGCGCGCCGGTCACCCGCTGCGGTCGGTTCTGGTCGCCAGCGAGGGCCGCCCAGAACACCATCCGGTCCCGAACCACCTCGCTGACGTCGCACATCGCCGGCCCGGCCTCGTGCGCCACCGCCTTGCGGGTGGTCTTGATCAGCACGTCGATCTCACCCTCCAGGGTGACGATCGCCTGCCGGATCCGCCGGATCCCGCGCCGGCGGTCCAGTTCGGCCTCGGAGAACGAACCCACGCTGGTGTCGTCGGACTCCAACGCCTCCGCGTCCAGCCGCAGCACGGTCAACGGCGTCCGCAGGCGGTGCGACAGGTCGGCCACCAGCTCCCGCTCGTCGGTGCGCGCCGCGTCCAACCGGTCGGCCATCCGGTTGAAGGCGTACCCGGCCTCGGCCAGCTCCCGTGGGCCGGTCGGGTCCACGCGGACCCCGAGATCGCCGTCGCCGATCGAGAGGGCGGCCTTCACCAGACCGCGGGTCGCGTCCACCGCGCGACCGGCGACCCGGTCGACCACCAGCACCGCCGCGCCGGCCAGCGCCGCGCCCACCGCGAACAGCAGCAGCCAGGTGCCGCCGGCACCCTCGTCCAGCGTCGAGTCGGGCACGAACACCTCGACCACCGCCGTCCGGTCGCCCAGCACCACCGGGTCGAGCCGGACCACCCCGCCGTCGACGTCGGCGACCAGCGAACGACGCTCGGCGCGGGCCTGGTCCAGGTCGGTGCCGCTGGCCCGGCCGGCGGACTCGTCCAGCCCCAACCCGTGCACCACCGGCCGCGTCGGCGCGCCCTCGGTGCTGGCCACCACGGCCCGCTCGACCACCGCCGGGTCGGTGCTCACCGCCAGCGCGCCGGTCACCAGCGCGCTGCGCCGGGCCGCCTCGGCGATCGCCTCCTCCCGGCTCTGCTCACGCAGACTCAGCCCGAGGGGGATCAGGAAGGCGAGCGCGACGAGACTGCACATGCCGGCCGTGAGCAGGGCCAGCGCCGACCTCAGTCCGGCGCCACCAGCCGGAACCCGACCCCCCGCACGGTGCGCAGGTAGCGCGGCTTCGCCGCGGACTCGCCCATCTTTCGGCGGAGCCAGTACAGGTGAACGTCGATGGTCTGATCCTCGCCGACCGATGGCTGACGCCATACCTCCTCCAAGAGCTCCCGGCGGGACACTACCCGCCCGGGTCGTGCGGCGAGATACGCCAGCAGGTCGAATTCCTTGCGGGTCAGCGCCAGCGCCTCCCCGTCGAGCTGTGCGCTGCGCTCACCGACGTCCACCCGCAGACCGCCGACGGTGTGCACCGCGGGCTGCACCGTCCGGCTGGCCCGCCCGGCCCGCCGCAGCACGGTGGTGATCCGGGCGTCCAGGTGCGCGCCGGTGAACGGCTTGACCATGTAGTCGTCGGCGCCGGCGCGCAGCAGCTTCACCACCGACTGCTCGTCGTCACGGGCGGTGGCGATGATGATCGGGACGTCGGTGATGCCGCGCAGCATCCGCAGCGCGTCCGAGCCGTCCAGGTCGGGCAAACCGAGGTCCAACACCACCAGGTCGGGTGTCTCCGCGGCGACGCGGCGCAGGGCGTCCAACGCCGTACCCACGGCGTGCACGGCGTGCCCCCGGTCGGTGAGGGACCGCAGCATCGCGCCGCGTACGACGTGATCGTCTTCGACCAGGAGCACGGAGGCCACGACAAGACCGTACTTGGCCTGGCAAGTTGATCGCGTTGCGACGTACCTGGGAAGGGGGCAAGCTGGTACGACGATGTCGTTCACGCTGTTCGTCGATGCCCGCCTCGCGCTCGCCCGGGACAGCCTCGCCGGCCTCTCCACCGGCGACGCGCTCGGCGCGCGGTACTTCCTGCCGGGCTCACCCGGGGCCGATCCCGGCGCGGGCCCCCTGCCTCCGGCGCCCTGGGAGTGGACCGACGACACCGAGATGGCGTGCTCGGTCCTCGCCGAGCTGGCCGACGTCGGCGGCATCGACCGGGACCGGCTGGCGCTGGCGTTCGCCCAGCGGTGTTCTCCGCACCGGGGCTACGGCGCCGGAGCGATGACGATCCTGCGGCTGATCCGCACCGGCACGCCGTGGCCGTTGGCCGCCGCGTCCGCCTTCGACGGCCAGGGCTCCTGCGGCAACGGCGCGGCGATGCGGGTGGGCCCGTTGGGCGCGTACTTCGCCGACTCGACCGCCCGCGCGGCCGCGCAGGCCCGCGCGTCGGCCGAGGTGACCCACGCGCACCCGGAGGGGATCGCCGGCGCGGTCGCGGTGGCGGTCGCCGCCACGCTGGCCGCCCGTGCCCGCCTCGACGGGCACCGGCCGGCCCCGAGCGGCTGCTCGCCGGGATCGCCTCGTCGTCGACGCGGGCAGCGAGGTGTACCGCAGTGTGACCCGGGCGGTCGGCCTGCTCGGCCGTCCGTTGCCCCGGGTGGTGGCCGCGCTGGGCAACGGCTCCCGGGTGACCGCCCAGGACACCGTCGGGTTCGCCCTCTGGGTGGCCGCCACCCACCTCGACGACTATCCGGCGGCGATCCAGCTCTGCGTCCGCGCCGGCGGGGACATGGACACCACGGCCGCCATCGCCGGCGCGGTGGTGGCCGCGTACACCGGGGTCGGCACGCCCGGTGGGGTGCCGGAGCCGTGGCTGGCCGCCCGCGAGCCGCTACCCACCTGGGTGCCCTGACCACCTCGCGCGGCAGCACGCTCGTCAGGACGAGGCCGGCCGGATCCTGTCGCGGATGCCGCGTCGGCCGTCCACCGACCTGGGCGGGGGTCGCCGGAT
>NZ_JAEVHM010000218.1 GCF_016802865.1 Micromonospora parastrephiae
GCCCCGCTCGCGCTCGGCGGCCACCAGCTCGCGGACGGCGGGGGCCACCTCGCCGGCGAACCGACGCAGGTCGTCGGGGTCGTCGCTGGCGAGGATGAACGTGCCGACGCCGTCGCCCAACGCCATGTCGGCCAGCTCCCGTACCCACTGCTCGGCCGGGCCGTTCAAGGATCCGCGCCCGACGGTCGAGAACGTGCCGGAGATGTTGAGCAACCGGCGGACGTCCCGGGGTGAGCGACCGGCCTCCCGCGCGGCGTCGTCGATGATCGCGTTGCCCTTGGCCAGGCCACCGGGTTCGAGGTAGCCCAGCGTGGGCAGCCAACCGTCGGCCCGGCGACCGGTGAGCGCAAGCATGCGCGGCTTGTACGCGCCCAGCCAGATCGGCACCGCGTGGGCGGGGGCGGGACCTCGCTTGGCGCCGACCACCCGGTGGAACTCGCCGTCGACTCGGACGCCACCGCGCGCCTCGGCGTCCCACATCTGTCGGATGATCTCGATGGCCTCCTCCAGCGCCCGTACGCCCTGCCCGGGGGTCAGCCGTCGACCGCCCATCGCCTCGATGGCGTCCCAGAACGCCCCTGCGCCGAGGCCCAGCGCGACCCGGCCGTCGGTGAGCAGGTCCAGGCTGGCGATACTGCGGGCGAGCACCGCCGGTGGACGCAGCGGCAGGTTCGTGACGTTCGCCGACACGTGCACCCGACTGGTCCGGGCCGCGACGAAGCTCAGCAGCGTCCAGGTGTCGAGGAACCGGGGCTGGTACGGGTGGTCCTGGAAGGTCACCAGGTCAAGCCCGACCTGCTCGGCGAGGACGGCGAGGCCGACGGTGCGGTCCGGATCGTCGTTGCCGGGCGTGGTGAACGATCCGAAGACCAGGTCGTGGCCGTAGTCGCTCATCTGCGAGCCTCCCGTTCCGCGCAATGCGTCATGAACTCAACCTTATGCCATACAGAACATCTGCTGCCAACAAGGTCTGCCGTACTGCGCTATTGTCGGGGTATGACGGGTGCCACCGACCGGCCGGACCGGCCCGATCCGCTCGACGACGACCTGGGCTGGATGCTCGGGATCGTCTTCCGGGGCTACGTCCGGGCCGCCGAGCACGCGCTGGCCGACTTCCCCGCTGGGCCGCGCGGCTACCAGGTGCTCACCGCCGCGGTCAACGGACCGGCCCGCAACCAGGGCACGATCGCCGAGGAGCTCGGCATCGACCGCACAGTGCTCACCTACCTGATCGACGACCTGGAGCGCCCCGGGTTCGTCGCCCGACGGGCGGACCCCGCCGACCGACGCAGCCGGCTGGTGGACGTCACCGACGCCGGACGGGCCGCCTGGCAGCAGCGGCGCCGGGCGCTGCGACAGGTCGAGTCGCACCTGCTGGGGGCGCTCACGCCCGCCGAGTCGGCGACCCTGCGGGCCCTGCTGCAACGGGTCGCCTGCTCGACCCAGGCGATCGACCCGCTGCGCGACCTCTGCGAGGTGGTGGCGCAGGTGCAGCCCGAGTCGAGCCCCACCGAACCCCCGGCTGGCGGGCGAAAGGCCGGACGTCGCCGAGGCGCCGACTGATCCTGGCGGCCGGCGGTCGACCGCCGGCGGATACGGCAGCGGGTCCGCCGGCAGCGCTCGACGTCGTGCGTCGAGGGCCGCCGGCGGACCCGCTGTGTCGCTGACGCGGCGGATCAGCGCACGTGCACGAACACCGGGTTCGAGTAGAACCACAGGTCGTCCCACGGGCTCTCCAGCCCGTCGGCGAGCGGCTCGGCCTCGTCCGTGCTGGTGCCGCGCACCCGCGCGTACGTGTCGGCCTCGACGTCGCGCAGGGTGTGCCGGATGACGTAGTCCGCACCCTGCCGACGCCAGTCGCGCGGGCCGAACCGGGCCACCACCGTGGTGGTGGGGTTGGTGTCGGCGTCCGGGTTGGCGCTCGGCCCGGTGATCTGGCCGACGATCAGGTCGACCCGGCGGACCTCGGGGCGGTCCCCGTTGGCGTTCACCCCGCCCAGCGGACGGAACCGGATCTCGATCTCCACGTCGGTGTGGCTGCGGCGGCTGACCGTGATGGTCTCGCCCACCTCGGCCGTCCGCCCCTGGGACCGGGCGGTGACGTCGAGGCTGCGGATCAGGTCACCGGTCGTCACCCAGATCCGGCCGTTACGCAGGCCGTCCATGATGTCGCCGTAGTCCTGGCGCGCGTGCACGTAGGTCTTGCTGTACTCACCCGGCCAGAAGTCCGAACCGCCGCGCGTCCAGTGCACGTGCGAGTCCGAGGTCGCGGTGATCCACCAGCGGCGGCCCTCACCGAGCAGAGAGTCCCAGAGCCCACCGACGCGGGCGGTCATCTGGTCGAAGCCGCCGTAGGTGGGGTGGTTGCCGTACCCGCCGCGCTTGCCGCCGTTGAGCGGACCGGCCTGGTGCCCGGGCGCGCCCTCGAAGCCGATGTAGACGTCCGGGGCGGCGTTGTTGCCGTTGCGGAACTCGCGCGGGGTGTCCTGGCCGTAGACGCCGAGCCCGGGCGCCGAGCGGGACGTGTGGTGGGCGATGACCAGCGGCTTGTGCGGCATCCCCCGCGCGACCTTGAGGAACTCCACCATCTTGGCCTCGGTGTCGCGGGCCGGGTCGGTGGGGAACGCGTCGTACTTGGCGAACCGGCTCTCCAGCTCGAAGAGCTGCTTCGCCTCGTCGTCGTGGCGCGGGATCATCAGCGTGTGGTGGTCCAGCGACGGCGCGTCGAACTCCATGCCCCAGAACTGGAGGACCTCGGGGACCAGCTTGCGGGAGCGCAGCAGGTCGGGGTACGCCTGCTCGATGTTCACCTTCGAGTGGGTCGGTCCACCGTGGTCGGTGCACATGGCCCAGGTGAGGCCGAAGTTCTTGGCCATGATGGCGTTGGTGACGATCGGGTAGACCGCGTCCGCACCCTTGTGAAAGACGATCGGGCTCTTCGTGGTGTCGAACTCGCCGCTGTACTCGGAGTGGACGTGGTGGTCACCCGCACGCCACACCCGGTCCTTGGAGGTGCTCCGGTCGCCCGTGTCGTCACCCGGCCGGCGCTCCTCGTCGGCCCACGCCGCGCTGGCACCGACCAGCGGGCTGGCCGCGGCCAGCGTCGCGCCGACGCCCGCGTACTTGACCAGCTTGCGCCGCGACAGCTGCCCGTGCTCGGTCTCTTCGGATTGCCTGTCCCTCACGTGAAGCCTTCCCTCGATCAAGCGAATGCTCTTTCGATCAAGAAGCCTTGAAGAGAGGGGTGAACAGCCGTTGTACACGGCGCGGGGGCACGATGAACACCCTGCCCTCCGAGCTGCCGGAAAGCCAGGACAGGGCAGCGCCGTGTCACATCCGGCCGCGCGCGGTGCCCGACCGGTGCCGGCTCAGGGCACCTGCCGGGTACGCGGTGCCGTCCGGGCGGACGACGGCTGGGCCGGCTCGGTGACCACCGGCGGTGCGACGGTGACGGTGGGCAGCCCGGTCCGGCCGGCGACCGGGAGGACCAGCTCGCTGCGGCCCAGGTCGACCCGGACGGTGGCGTCCCGGTCGTCGGCTTCGGTGAACTCCGGGTCGCTCTGACCGAGCACCAGACCGAGCACGTGCCCGGCCGGCAACACCGCGTCGTACGCGTTCAGCGGGACCGTCACCGTGTACCACCGGTCGGGTCGCAGCGGGGTGCGGAACCGCAGTGAGCGGTGATGCGCGGCGTCGAGCCACCCCCTGGTCAGCACCGCGTGGTCGGAGACGCCGGTGATCTCCTCGGTGTCCCGGTAGCAGGCGTCGTCGACGTCCGTGGACGCTCCCCAGCAGGATTCGGTGTCCAGCGTCCGCACACCCTCCGAGCTGTCGTAGCGGATCCGCTCGGCGGTGCCGTAGTCGACGAGCCGGGCGGTCAGCTCGGTGGTGGGACGGTCCACGCGGATCCGCAGCCGCACCGACGGGCTGCCGGAGATCCGCAGCGGCGCGGTGAGCGTGCCGGAGAGGAAGACCAACCGGCCGGCGGTCGCCGCGCCCGGCTCGGCGACCAGCTCGGCCTCGGTCAGGGACTCGTCGACGTACGCCTGTTCCCGGCCCGGCCGCGCGCCGCGCCCGCCGAGGGTCCCGGTCACGCCGTCGCCGGCGCCGAGGGCGACCCGCACGTTCCGGGCGCCGGGGGCGGGCCAGTCCCGTTGGGTCGTCCAGGTGCCCGGGGCGGTCTCCAGGTCGACCCGCGGCTCGTCCATCACCCCGTTGCGCAGTCCCTGCAACCAGTAGTCGAACCAGCGGTGCAGGGCGCTCACCCACGCGCCGCGCCGGACGTCGAACGGGTCCTCGTGGCCGGCCTGGTAGAGCCAGAGCTTGCGGGGCACGCCCTGCTCGGCCAACTCCTGCCACCAGCGGGCGAACTGGTTGGTCGTGACGTTCAGGTCGTTGAGGCCGTGCGCCATGAACACGCTGGCCCGGACCCGGCCGGCCGAGGGCCGGTAGTCGCGTTGCGCCCAGAAGCCGTTGCGGTCGCCGGTCTCCTCCGCGCTGTCCGCCCGCAGTCGGGCCAGTACGTCGGCGCAGGCGTCGTCGCCGCGGCCGTTGACGTACGAGTGCAGGTAGCCGGGGTAGTCGGTGGTGCGCAGGACACCGTTGTAGCGCATGTAGTCGTACCAGCTGGAGATCGCCGAGATCGGCACGATGGTCGCCAGCCCCGGCACGCCGGTGGCGGCGGCACCGTTGGCGACCGACCCGTCCCACGACTTGCCGATCATGCCGACCCGACCGGTGCTCCAGGCGGCGCTGACCGGCCGCCCGTCGGCGTCGTACGCGCGGGCCCGCCCGTTGAGCCAGTCCACCACGGCCGTGGCGCTGTCCACTTCAGCCGGACCGCCGACGTCCTCGCAGCCGGTGGAGCGCGCGGTGCCGGCGAGGTCCACGGCGGCGAACGCGTACCCGCGCGGGACGAAGTAGTTGTCGTAGAACAGCGGCGCCTTGGCGATCACGCCGGCGGAGTCGTACGTCTTGAGTTCGCTCTCGTTGCCCCGCCCGCAGCACAGGTAGTACGGCGACGCGTCCATGATGACCGGCACCCGGACCCCGGCCGCGGCCGCCTCCCGGGGCCGCACCAGGTCCACCGCCACCCGGTCCCGCACGCCGTCGCCGTCACTGTCGGCCCGGGTCTGCACCCAGACGCTCTCGCGGATCGCGTCGGCGTACGAATAGGCGGGGACCGTCTGGGTGCCGACGACGTGCGGCGGGGTCGGTTGGTGCCGAGCGGTCGGGTCGGCGGCCGGAGAGGCGGTCGCGGGGGTGGCGGATAACGCCGCGACCAGCAGGCCGGCCAGGGCGGTGGCGACCCGGGCGCGGGTACGGGCGGTCGACATCGATGTCCTCCCGGGGTCCGACGCGTGGATGACATTCCACCGCATCCATATCCCTGTTGCCTAGTGCCGGCGACGCGTCGTCGTCAGATCCGGGCGCGGGGCAGCCAGCCCAGAAATCGGAGCCGCGCCCCGGGCAGGGGCATCGTCGGCAGATCCTGGGTGGCGGCGACGAGGCAGGAGCCGAGATAGACGGCGAGGGCGGCGCGCGCCCCACCGAACTCGGCGAGCAGCTGACTCTGCTTGGTGGCACACGGCCATTCCCGGCCACATCCGGTGCAGGTCCAGCTCGGCGGGCTGGGCAGGTGTTCGGGCAGCTTCGTGCGCCGGTACCGGCCCACGACGGTGTTGTCCGTGCGCACGTCCCGTCGTCGGGGCTCGGGGCCTCTGTTGCGATGCGCGGGTGGCCGGGGGGCGGGCAGATAGCGCCGCACGGTGCCGAGGAGCGCCCCGACGCGGATCAGGGCGTCCGGCCCCACGTGGTGGGCCAGCAACGCCGTGAGCAGGTAGTGCCCCAGCAGGTCGATGGAGTCACGGTTCAGCCGCAGGTCGCGGCACAGGTCCACGAACTCGGGCGTGGTCAGTGGCACCCGGTCGTCGAGCGCACGGCGGAGCACCTCACGAAGCGCGGCTCCAAAATTCTCCAGTGCGTCGCCCGCACCCAGTCCGAGGCTGTCCTCGTCCGACACCCGCGCCAATGCCTCGGCCACCGCAAGGCGGACGACGCGGTCCGGATCGGTACTGTCCAACGTTTGCCCCCACCTGTTGGCCGGATTCCCCGGCGGTGTCCCGGGCACCGGCGGCGTCCGGGAGATCATGGACAAGATTTCGCCGCGGTGGGCGGGGTGACTAGGACAGCAGGCGCAGGATCGCACCGCGCGGTAGCCGGAAAGCGAAGTCGGCTCGCGGACACGCCAAAGTTCAGCGGCACGCCGTCCCGCTGTCGTATGGTGGAATTCCCATCAATGGATATGCGAATAGTTGGGATTCCTTAACACTCGGTCCACAACACTCAGTCCAACCCGACAACGCTCCACCGCCACCACCGCCGAACCGCCGGTCAGCAACGTGCCGCGATTCACCGGCCCGTGCGCCCAGACACGTCCCGACAACGCCGCCGGCCCTGGTCCACCACCCGGCGGGACCCTCCCGGACGGAGAGAGCGGATGACGTCATCAGTGCAGACCCGAGGATTCGACAGCCGCGACCCAGGGGTGATCCACCGCTTCCTGGCCAGCACGTACGGCACGGACCTGCGCATCCGTGCCGAGCAAACCGGGTACCACCTCGTCCACCAGCGCGTCGACACCGGACCGTTCGCCCTCGCCACCACCGGCCAGACCGCGCGTCTCGACATCGAGGTGGGTGACCTCGACGGGTTGGTCGTCTCCCGCACCCGCACCGCCCTGGTCGACCGCACGTGCGAGGGTACGGCCCACCGGTTCGGTCCCGGCGACGTCTTTCTCACCACCCGGCCCGGCCGGCCGTTCAGCCTCCACTGGGAACCCGGCCTGGTGGAACTCTGCGTCCTGGACCTCGCGGTGCTGACGCAGGTGGCGACCGCCGCACCGGCCCGGAGGCCCGGCCAGATCCGGTTCACCGACCTCGGTGCCGCCAACGCGCTCCTCGCCCGGCAGTGGCAGAAGACCACCAGCTACGTCAGTGACGTCGTGCTGAGCAACCCGAGTGCCAGTGTCCAGCCCCTGGTGGTCGGCAACGCCGCGCGGATGCTCGCGACGGCGGCGCTCGCGATCTTTCCCAACACGGCGTTCACCGACGAGACCGCCGAGGACCGTCACGACGCCAGCACCGCGACCCTGCGCCGCGCCATCGCCTTCATGGAGGAGAACGCCGACCGGGACATCGGTGCGGCCGACATCGCCGGCGCCGCCGCCGTCTCCCTGCGGGCGGTGCAACTCGCCTTCCGCCGCCATCTCGGCACCACCCCGATGGCGTACCTGCGCAGGATCCGCCTCGACCGGGCCCACCACGACCTGGTACGGGCCGACCCTCAGCAGGAGACCGTGTCGGCGATCGCCAGTCGGTGGGGGTTCGCCAGCCACAGCAGGTTCACCGCCCGGTACCACGCCAGCTACGGTGTGCCGCCCCGCGAGACGCTCAACGCCTGAGGCAGGGCCCCGGACGAGCATCCGCGTCCAGGACACCAACTGGACCGGTGCTCGTTCACGGCAGAGCGCGGGCGAGGCGACGGACGGCCTCGTCCATGAGGTCGGCCGCGGCGGCGGCGTAGGAGAGGCGCAGGTGCGGGGCCGGGGGTTCCGCGGCGTACCAGGGGCGACCCGGAAAGACGATGACGCCCTCGGCGGCAGCGGCGGCGGCCAGCGCCACGTCGTCCGTGCCGTCGGGCAGACGCACCCAGAGGTGCAGGCCCCCGCGTGGGATCGACTGCGGACAGAGGCCGGGAAGGTGCCGGCGCAGCGCGGACACCAACGCCTCGCGCGTGTCCGCAGGGCCGTGGTCAGGGCCCGACGGTGTCGCGGCCACGCCGGGGAGGTGAGGAACTCCAGCGCTGCCTGTTGCAGTGGGCCGGCGACGAAGAAGTCGTCGAGCAGCCGGGCCGCGCGCAGCCGGGCGCCGGCCGGACCGCGCGCGCCGATCGCGGCGACGCGCAGCCCGGGCGCGGTCGACTTGGTCAACGAGCGCAGGTAGATGACGTGCCCGTCCGGGTCGTCGGCGGCCATCGGCGGTGGGGCCGGACCGTCGATGGTGAGGTCACGGGCGTAGTCGTCCTCGATGAGGAAAGCCCCGGCGTCGCGTACCGCGTCGGCGACCTGTGCCCGGCGGTGACCCGCGAGCGTCGCGCCGTGCGGGTTGGCGTGCAGCGGCTGGCAGTAGAAGAGCCGCGCGCCGGTGCGGGCGAACGCGGCGGCGAGGTGGTCGGGGCGCACCCCCTCGGCGTCGGCCGGCACGGGCACCACCCGAAGTCCGGCCGCCCGAGCCACGGCCAGCGCGCCCAGGTAGGTCGGCGACTCGACGAGCAGGGCGTCGCCGGGGGCGGCGAGCGCCCGCAACGCCGACGACAGCGCGGCCTGCCCGCCGGGGCAGATCACCATGTCCTCGGCCCGCA
>NZ_JAEVHM010000219.1 GCF_016802865.1 Micromonospora parastrephiae
CGGCGCCGCCGAGGCCGGCGCGGTCGCCCTGCTGACCGACGCGGCGGGCGCCGAGCTGGCGGCGGGGACCGGCCTGCCCGCCCTGGTGGTGCCCGACCCGCGCGCGGTGCTCGGCGAGCTGGCCTCGGCCGTGTACGACGACCCCACCGCCGGTCTGACCGTGATCGGTGTGACCGGTACGGCCGGCAAGACGTCCACCGCCTACCTGGTCGAGTCGGGGTTGCGGGCCGCCGGGCACACCACCGGGTTGATCGGCACGGTGGAGACCCGCCTCGGCGACCTGGTGATCGACAGCGTGCGGACCACCCCGGAGGCCACCGACCTGCACGCCATGCTGGCCACCGCCCGCGAGCGGGGGGTGACCGCCGTGGTCATGGAGGTCTCCAGCCACGCCCTGGCCATGGGCCGGGTGGGCGGAGTCCGGTTCGCCGTCGGCGGCTACACCAACTTCGGCTCCGACCACCTGGACTTCCACGCCGACAGCGCCGACTACTTCGCCGCGAAGGCGCAGCTCTTCGACGGCCGGTGCGCCGTCGAGGTGCTCAACCACGACGATCCGGCGCTGAAGCCGCTGTACAAGCCGGCGACGGTCACCTACTCGGCGGCCGGCGACTTGAGCGCGACGTGGTGGGCCGACGGCGTCGGCGGCGAGGGGTACGCGCAGCGGTTCACCGCGCACGGCCCGGACGGCGTGGCGGTGTCCGCCGGGGTGGCGTTGCCGGGTCGGCACAACGTGGCGAACGCGTTGCTGGCCATCGCCACGCTGGTCGCCGCCGGGGTGGACCCGGCGACCGCGGCCGACGGTGTGGCCGCCTGCGGTGGGGTGCCCGGCCGGTTGCAGCTGGTCGACGCCGGCGGGCCGGTGCGCGGGGTGGTCGACTACGCGCACAAGTCGGACGCGATCGTGGCGGCGCTGGCCGCACTGCGTGAGCTGAGCGCCGGCCGGTTGATCTGCGTGATCGGCGCCGGTGGCGACCGGGACCGGGGCAAACGGCCGGTGATGGGCGCCGCCGCGGCGCAGGGGGCCGACGTGGTGCTGGTGACCGACGACAATCCGCGTACCGAGGACCCGGCGGAGATCCGCGCCGAGGTGCTCGCGGGGGCGTACCGGGCCGGCACGGCCGCCCGGATCATCGAAATGGCCGGTCGCCGGGCGGCGATCGACGAGGCGGTCCGGTTGGCCGAGCCGGGCGACGTCATCGCGCTGCTCGGCAAGGGCCACGAGCGTGGCCAGGAGGTGGCGGGCGAGGTGTTCCCGTTCGACGACAGCACCGAGCTGGCCGACGCGCTGCGGGCCCGCTTCGGGGATCTGGCGGGCCGGCGATGATCGCGCTCAGCCTGGCCGAGGTGGCCGCGGCGGTCGACGGGCGGCTCGTCGCCGCCGACCCGACCGCCACCGTCACCGGCACCGTCGAGTTCGACTCGCGCAAGGTGGGTCCCGGGTCGCTCTTCGTGGCCTTTCCCGGTGAGAAGGTCGACGGGCACGACTACGCGGCGACGGCGATCCAGGCCGGCGCGGTGGCCGTGCTCGGCAGCCGCGAGGTGCCCGGCGTGCCGATGGTGCTGGTCGCCGACGCGCTGACCGCGATGGGTCAGCTCGCCCGCGCGGCCGTGGACCGGCTGCCCGAGCTGACCGTGATCGGCGTGACCGGCTCGTCCGGCAAGACCACCACCAAGGACCTGATCGGTCAGCTCACCACCCGGCTCGGCGCGACGGTGGCGCCGCCCGGCTCGTTCAACAACGAGCTGGGGCACCCGTACACCGCGCTGCGGGCCGGACCGGACACCCGCTACCTGGTGATGGAGAAGGGCGCGCGCGGGATCGGGCACGTGCGCTACCTGTGCAAGCTGGTGCCGCCCCGGATCTCCGTGGTGCTCAACGTCGGCACGTCGCACATCGGCGAGTTCGGTTCGCAGGAGGCCATCGCCCAGGCCAAGGGCGAGCTGGTCGAGGCGCTGCCACCGGACGGGCTGGCCGTGCTCAACGCCGACGACCCGCGGGTGGACGCGATGGCGAGCCGTACGCGGGCCCGGGTGGTCCGCTACGGCGAGGCGGCCGGCGCGGACGTGCGGGCCGAGGACGTCACGCTCGACGAGCGGGGGCGCCCGTCGTACACCCTGGTCACGCCGGAGGGACGCGCGCCGGTGCGGCTCGGCGTGACCGGCCGGCACCAGGTCGGCAACACCCTCGCGGCGGCGGCGGTGGCGCGCGAGCTGGGCATGCCGCTGGCCGAGCTGGCGACGGCCCTCGGCGAGCTGAAGCTGGTCTCCACCCGGCGGATGGACGTCTTCGATCGCCCCGACGGGGTGACCGTGATCGACGACTCGTACAACGCCAACCCGGCCTCGATGGCGGTGGCGCTGCGGGCGCTGGCCAGCATCGGCCGGGGCCGGCGTACCGTCGCGGTGCTGGGTTACATGGCCGAGCTCGGCCCGTTCGAGTCCGACGGCCACGCGGAGACCGGCCGGCTCGCGGCCGAGCTGGGCGTGGACCGGCTGCTCGTGGTGGGCGAGCCGGCGGCGCCGATTCATGAGGGCGCCACATCAGTAGGTGACTGGGGAGGAGAGTCGGTGCTGCTCACCGATCAGGCGGCGGCCGTCGAGGTGCTGCGGGGCGAACTACGACCGGGTGATGTCGTCCTGGTCAAGGGCTCCCGATACCGGACCTGGGAGGTGGCCGACGCCCTGCGCGCCGACGCCGGTGGGGAGTCCACCCGATGAGGGCGGTCATCGTCGCCATCGGGGTGGCCTTCCTCGTCTCGCTGTTCTGCACCCCGATCGCGATCAAGGTGTTCACCCGGCTGAAGGCCGGCCAGCCGATCCGGTCCGACGGCCCGGCCATGCACCAGGGCAAGAAGGGCACCCCCACGATGGGCGGCGTGGTCTTCATCCTGGCCACGGTGATCGCGTACGTGGCCGGACACCTGGCGTTGACCACCCTGCCGGACCTGCAGATCGCGCAGGTGGAGCCGACCATCACCGCGCTGGTGCTGCTGGGGCTGATGGTGTTCTCCGGGGCGGTGGGGTTCCTCGACGACTTCCTCAAGGTGCGCAAGCGCAACAGCGCCGGTCTGAACAAGCGTGGCAAGCTGCTCGGTCAGATCCTGGTCGGCGCGGTCTTCGGCGTGGTCGCGCTGTACTTCCCGAGCACGATGACCGACGCGACCGGCGCGAGGACCAACACCGAGACGGTGGGCAGCACCACGCTGAGCTTCATCCGGGACATCGACGCCCTGGAGGTCAGCAAGATCGGCGCGGTGATCATCTTCATCTTCGTGGTGATGGCCGCGACGAACGGCGTGAACCTCACCGACGGTCTGGACGGTCTGGCCACCGGCGCGTCGGTGATGGTGCTCGCGGCGTACGCGCTGATCGCGTTCTGGCAGTACCGGCACTGGTGCGCCGACCCGAGCTACACCCAGGACTACTGCTACTCGGTACGGGACCCGTTGGAGATCGCGTTGATCGCCGGGGCGGCGGCCGGGGCCTGCGTGGGCTTTCTCTGGTGGAACACCTCACCGGCGCGGATCTTCATGGGTGACACCGGGGCGCTGGGGCTGGGTGGCCTGATCGCCGGCATGGCGATGTCGACGCGCACCATCCTGCTGCTGCCGATCATCGGCGGACTCTTCGTGATCATCACGATGTCCGTGGTGATCCAGATCATCTCCTTCCGTACCACCGGCAAGCGCGTGTTCCGGATGTCGCCGCTCCAGCACCACTTCGAGCTGGCCGGCTGGAGCGAGGTCAACATCGTGGTCCGGTTCTGGATCATCGCCGGCATCGGCGTGGCCATCGCCCTGGGCCTGTTCTACAGCGAGTTCCTGGCCAACATGACCTGACCCACCCCGTGCGAGCGGGCCGCCGTCCGAGCGTGATCAGGTGATGAGAAGTAGGTGCCAGGAGCGTTTCCGACCTCCTTCTCGTCACCTGATCAGCGCACACCCGTCCGATGCGGCGATGTGCGGGTGCCGGCCCGACACGCCCGGGGCGTCGTTGTGGCCCGTCGGGCGCGCCGAGCGGTGATGATGTGCGGGTGGGGGAGGAACCAGGCACCGAGCAGAGGACAGCCGGTCGGCCGCGACGGTCACCGGGCGCGACGCGCACCGTGGAGGTCGGAGCGTCGCCGGACGACGCGCGCGGCCCGGAGCCGGGGGTGGCACCACGCGGGCCGGAGGGCGTCGCGCCAGCACCGCTACGAGGGCTGGACGCGGCGGGCGGGCTGGCGGCGCTGCGTGGCCTGCTGGACCGGCCGCTGGCCTCCTACTACCTGCTGCTGTCCAGCGCCGGCCTGCTGCTGCTGATCGGGTTGACCATGGTCTTCTCGGCGACCAGCGTGAAGGACTACGCCGAGGACGGCAACGCTTCCGCCTCGCTGACCAAGCAGGCCATCTTCGCGGTGATCGGCATCGGTGCGTTCTGGGCCTGCCAGCGCCTGCCCGCCAGCACCTACCGCTCCCTGGGCCGCCCCCTGCTCATCACCTCGGTGGCGCTGTTGCTGGTGCTCAACCTCCTGGTCGCCTACGGCCGGCTCGCCGGTCAGCGGTCAGTCGGGTTCGGGCCGGTCGAGGCGCGGCTGAACTGGCTGTTCATCGGCGGGATCCAGGTGCAGCCCTCCGAGCTGGCCAAGTTCGCGCTGGTGCTGTGGGGCGCGCACGTCATCGCCCGCAAGGGCGCCGCGCTGGGCTGGTGGCGGGAGCTGGCCACCCCGCTCTTCCCGGTGATGGGCCTGCTCTTCGTCCTGGTCGGCTACAACGACACGGGCACCATGCTCTGCCTGCTGGCCCTGGTGGTCGGCCTGCTGTGGGCCGCCGGGGTGCGGGCGCGCGTGTTCGGCGCGCTGACCGTGGTCGGCCTGATCGGCGTCGGCCTGCTCATCGCGGTGGCCTCGCTGGGCGCGGGCTCCGGCGAGCGGGGTGCGGACAACTACCGGCTGGCGCGGCTGACGTCCTTCATCAACCCGCCCGACCCGCAGGAGTGCAAGCTCGACGGCTGCCTCCAGCTGTACCAGGGCCGGCTGGCCATCGAGCACGGCGGCTGGTTCGGCGTCGGACTGGGCAAGGGCAGCCTCAAGTGGGACTGGCTGCCCGAGGCGCACAACGACTTCATCTTCGCGATCATCTCCGAGGAGTTGGGCGTGATCGGCTGCGCCGTGGTGCTCGCCCTGTTCGCGGTCCTCGCGTACACCGGGCTGCGCATCGCCCGGCGGGTCGACGACCCGTTCCGGCGGCTCGCCGCCGCCGCGGTGACCACCTGGCTGGTCAGCCAGGCGGTGATCAACATCGGTGGGGTGGTCGGCCTGCTGCCGATCACCGGCCTGCCGCTGCCGTTCATCTCCGACGGCGGAAGTGCCCTGGTCGTGACGCTGGCCGCGATCGGCATGCTGGCATCGTTCGCCCGCGCCGAACCCGATGCGGCCAGAGCACTGCATGCCCGTCCGCCGGCCCGGTGGGTCCGACTACTCTGGGCCCCGTTGCCGCCGCTTCCCGGCCGGCGCCGCCGACCGGCGACGTCGACCGGCGGCCGAGGGTCCGTGCCCCGGTCCCGCGAGCGGCGCCAGGACGACCAGGCCGCACCGCGCGGCGTCCGGCAGGGCCGGACCCGCGGGGATACGGCGAGCGAGAGGAGACGCTGATGGGTCCGCTGCGTTCGGTGGTGCTCGCGGGAGGTGGCACCGGGGGGCACATCTACCCGTTGCTCGCCTTCGCCGACTGCCTGCGCCGACACGACCCCGGCGTCCGGATCACCTGCCTCGGCACACCCAAGGGCATGGAGAACGAGCTGATCCCGCCGCACGGCTACGACCTGCGGCAGATCCCGGCGTACCAGCTGCCCCGTTCGGTGAACATGAACCTGGTCCGTACCCCGGGCCGGATGTGGACCGCGGCCCGCGCCGCGGGCAAGGTGATCGACGAGGTGCGCGCCGACGCGGTGGTCGGCTTCGGCGGGTACGTCTCGGTGCCGGCCTACCTGGCCGCCTGGCGCCGGGAGCTGCCCATGGTGATCCACGAGGTGAACGTGCCGCCGGGCGTGGCCAACCGGCTGGGCATGAAGTTCACCAAGAACATCGCCGTGGGCTTCCCGCACCAGCCGAGCCAGGCCGAGTCGCTGCGCGACGCCACCGTGGTGGGGGTGCCGCTGCGCCGCAGCATCGCCACCCTGGACCGGTACGCGCTGCGCAACGCTGCCCGCGCCCACTTCGGGCTCCGCCCCGATCTGCCGGTGCTCTTCGTCGCCGGCGGCTCGTCGGGCGCCCGCTCGATCAACCTGGCGGTCTCCGGGGCGGCGAAGGAGTTGGCCCGCAACGGCGTGCAGGTGCTGCACGTGATGGGTGCCCGCAACGAGCCGGTGCCGATCCCCACCGACCTGCCGGTGCCGTACGTGACACTGCCCTACCTGTCCGAGATGGAGCTGGGCTACGCCGCGGCCGACCTGATGCTGGCCCGGGGCGGGGCGATGACCGTCGCCGAGGTGGCCGCGATCGGCCTGCCCACGATCTACGTGCCGTACCCGCACAGCAACCAGGAGCAGAAGCGCAACGCGCTGCCCGTGGTGGAGGCCGGCGGCGGGGTGCTGGTCGACGACGCGGAGCTCACCCCGGACTGGCTGGAGCGCACCGTGATCCCGCTGATCCGCGACCCGCAGCGGCTGTACGCGATGGGCGCGTCGGCGGCGGCGTACGGGCGGCGCGACGGTGACGAGGCGCTGCGGTCCTTCGTGCTCGAGGCGGTGGCCCGATGACCGCGCAGTTCACCCCGGCCGGCACGCTCACCGCGGAGGACCTGGGCGCCGTCCACCTGATCGGCGTGGGTGGGGTGGGCATGCTCGGCGTGGCCCGGCTACTGCTCACCCGGGGAATCCGGGTTTCCGGCAGCGACCTGCGTGAGTGGCCCTCGCTGGCGGGGCTGCGGGCGCTCGGCGGCACCATCTACCTCAGCCACGAGGCGACCAACCTCGACGGTGTGGACACCGTCGTCTACTCCTCGGCCATTCCACCGGACCACCTGGAGTTGACCGAGGCGCGTCGGCGCGGTCTGCGGGTGCTGCACCGCTCCGAGGCCCTGGCGGCGGCGATGACGGGCCGCCGGGCGGTGGCGGTCGCCGGCACGCACGGCAAAACCACCACCACCTCGATGGTGACGATGGTGCTCCAGCAGGCCGGCGTGGACCCGTCGTTCGTGATCGGCGGCGAGATCTCCGAGGTCGGCTCGGGCGCCCACCACGGCACCGGCGAGTACTTCGTGGTCGAGGCGGACGAGAGCGACCGCTCGTTCCTGATCTACCGCCCGTACGTCTCGATCATCACGAACGTCGAGGCGGACCACCTGAACACCTACGGCGACTACGCGACGCTGGAGGCGGCGTTCGTCGAGTTCGCCCGCCTCACCGACCCGGAGGGGTTCATCATCACCTGCGCCGACGACCCGGGTGGTCGCCGGCTGGCCGAGACGCTGCGCGCCGAGGGGCGGCGGGTGTACACGTACGGCGAGGCGGCCGACGCCGACCTGCGGTTGAGTGAGATCACCTCCTCGGCCCGCGGGGTGCGCTACCTGGCGGCGATCGACGGCCGGTCGTTGGGCGAGTTCCGGCTGCCGGTGCCGGGGCGGCACATGGGGCTGAACAGCGCGTCGGCGGTGCTGACCACGTACCTGCTGGATCTGCCGCTGGAGGCGGCGGAGGCCGCGCTGGCGGTGTTCCCGGGCGTGCGGCGGCGCTTCGAGCGCAAGGGTGTCGCGGACGGTGTGCTGGTCTACGACGAGTACGCGTACCACCCGACCTCGATGACGCTGGCGTTGCAGACGCTGCGCGAGGTGGCCGGGGAGGGACGGCTGATCGTCGTCTTCCAGCCGTACCGGCTGTACCGGACCCGCGACTCGCAGGCGGAGATCGCCGAGGCGCTGGCCATCGCCGACGAGGTGGTGCTGCTGGAGGTCTTCGGGCCGGGTGAGCTGCGCCAGCCCGGGGAGGGCTCGGCGGCGTTGATCGAGGCGGTGGCGCTGCCCGCCGAGCGGAAGGTCTTCGTGGACTCGTGGGAGGCCGCGCCGGTCGAGGTGGTCCGTCGGGCCCGCCCCGGGGACGTGGTGGTGACGATGGGCGCCCCGCCGATCTCGCTGATGGGTGACGAGTTGCTGGCCGGTCTGCTGGCCCGTACCGCCGGCGCGGCGCCGACCGCGACGGTCGATCCGGTGGCTCCCACCCCGGCCGTCGGTGAGCCGGTGCCCGGTGGTGCCACGGCCGGCGGCGACGGTGCGGCCCTCGCTCATCGAACAGGACATGATCCCGGACGACGTCACCATCCAGGTGCTCACCCAGTGCCGGGAGCACCTGATCGACCGGACGTTCGAGTCGCTGCGCGG